>CAYZHO010000143.1:0-7308 GCA_964478045.1 uncultured Myxococcales bacterium
TTGCCAGGGCTTCCTCGGCGCCGACTAGGCGCCCGGTCAGCAGCAGGTCGGCAGCGCGGGCAGGGCCGACGATGCGCGGCAGCGTCCAGGTGGCGGCCATGCCGGGATGGATGCCGAGCCGCACGAACGTCATCCCCATCTTCGCGTCGCGGTGGGCAACTCGCAGATCGCAGGCCAAGGCTAGACACAACCCGGCTCCGATGGCGTGGCCGTTGATGGCGGCGATGGTCGGCACCCGCAGGTCCCGCACCGACAAGAACGATCGATAAAACTCGCGCCCCCCGCCGAACTCGGGCCCCTCTTGGGCAAGACCCGCTTCGGCGGCAAGCGTCTTGAGATTGCCTCCGGCGCTGAACGCCTTTCCTGCGCCGGTGACCACCACCACGCGCAGGTCCTCGACGGCGTTCAGCGCGGCTACCGCCGCGGCGAGCTCGCGTCCCATTTCGAGTGTCATCGCGTTTCGTTCGGCCGGGCGATTGAGAACGATTCGCGCCAAGTGGCCTTGGCGTTCGACCAGGACAGATGGTTCGCTCATCTCTCGTCTCCTTGAGGCGGCCGTGTTGCGCCGGCGCCTTGGTGCCGGATATTGATGGACGACTTGCCCGCGGGGCTCAAGCGGCCGCGGTAGCGTGGCGACCGCTCTGATAGAATCGATGGCTCTAGAGCGGTCCCGGGCGAAGGAGGTTGGGTGCGGTGATCCGAAGATTGGTCGTCGTCGTTGCGGTTCTTGCGGCCTCGGCGGTAGGGATCGGACTGGCTGGCTTGTACGGGCGCGGCGCGGCCTTGGTGGGGGCCGAGACGCGGCTGCTTACAGGTCAGGCGGCCAAACTCGAGAGCGCCGGGGTGGGGATCGACTTTCCTCCGGGCGTGCGCCTCGGCCAAGTTCGGCTGGTCGGCCAAGACGTCTGGAAGGGGAGTGTCTTCGCCACCGCTCGGGCACTGCACCTCGAGCCGAGTTGGACTGCGCTGCTCACCGCCCGCGCGCGTGTGGCGGGCGTGCGAATCGAGGCCCCGAGCCTGTTGGCGGTACCAGCCCTCGAAAGTCCTTTGCTTGGACTCCCGCATCTGGCTTTCGGCGCCGGCGTGCCAGTTCGCCTGGCCGGTGCCCGACTCGAAGTCGTGGACGACTGGGCCAAGCCGAGCCGCCAGACACTGCTGGGGCCTTTCGATCTGACGGTGCTGCCGGCGGGGGATACCGTTCGGTTTGATCTGGCAGGCGCGCTGCTCGGCGAGAACTCAAAGGCGCGCCTCAGCGGCACGCTCGCCCCGGGCGCGGGTCCGAGCGGCGGCACCGCCGTGGACGCAAAATGGAGTCTAGAACGCGGCGATTCGTCCCTGTTCGGGCAAATCGTTCCGCAACTGGCGGGAGTGCTGGGCGGCAGCCTATCGGTCGAGGGGGAGGCCTCGGGCTTCGTCGGCGAGAAAACGACCGAGATCGCGCCTGCGGCACCACTCGAGATCACGGCCAAGGGTTCGGCTGAGCTTGCCCTGCTCGGGCACACGGCACCGCTGTCGGTGGAAGCCGAAGGGTCGCTCGACGATGTTCGACTTGCGCTCAAGAAGGCCAAGTGCCGGTGGGGGACCATTCCGCTCGAGGCGGCCGGCTGGCTGAGGCACCGAGCGCCTACCAAGTTCAGCGTTCGGGTGGAAGCCGAGAGCTTGGAGTTGCGGCCTGCACTGGCCGAGCTCGGCGTCCCCGAGGAGTGGCGCATGGACGCTTCGGTCAGCGGGAGAGCCCGAATCTTTTCGGCGGGCGATCAAGTACTCTACCGCTACGAGGCCCGAGCTCCCCACGTGGAGTGGCACACGCCGCTGGGCTGGCCGCTCGAGGCCGACGACGTCAAAGTCACGGGAACTTTCCTGTCGGTCAACGCGGACGTGTCGGCCTCGTTCGAGGCGCGCACCCTCAAGCTTGGCAAGGCCTGGTTCGAGCGCGTTCGGTTCGGGGGAAAGTATTGGAAAAACGAACTGCACGCCTCGACCGTCGACCTCGAGCTCTGGGACGGTAAAGTAACCGTATCGGGTGCGTACTACCCGCGCGAAGGGGGCCGAATGGTCGGTGCTGCCACCATCGACGACGTGCGGGCAGACAAGGCCCTGCACTCCCTGTGGCCCGACGCACCTATCGACGTGGAAGGCCGCCTTGACGCCCTCGTCGAGGCGGGCCGGGACGAGGGGGCTGCATGGCTCAACGGGCGCGTCGGCGTCCATTACGGAAAACTGATTGGAGTAGGACTTGCCCGCACGGTCCTCGAAGCGATCGGCCGCTACGCCCGTCACCGCCGCTTGCTCGACCCCGCGCTGGTGGCCGCGCACGCCGACGTGCTGTCGGAGCGGCGTCTTGGATTCGAGCGATTGCGGTTCGACGTGCAAACGCGCGGGAGCGAGGTTCTGCTGAGGGGAATCGTTGCCACTTCGAGGGACGCGGTGATCCGCGCTGAAGGTGCGATCGGCGAAGACGGTCACTTCGCCGGCTGGGGAACGCTGACGCTCGAACCGCAACTGACCGGCCGCTTGGCCGACCGCCTCCCCGAGCTGCGAGCGCTTAGGGGCGGGGATGGGAGGCTGCGCATCCCGTTCCACGTGCGCGTGGGCCCGGATGGCGAGGTCGCCGCCGAGCCGGACGACGCCTTCCTGGCCGCCATTGACCGGGTGACACGGGGCGAGCAGGTTCCGCCCTTCGTGCCGGTTTCGCCCGAGGAGTCGGCCGAAATGGATCTCCCGACCCTGGAGGAACAGTTTGGCCGCTGACCGCCCATGACCGTCGTGGCCATTCAGCTGGCCCTATTGGCCGCCCTTGCGATCGTTGCGCTTCGAGCCCTGCGGCGCGCCCGGGCCAAGCGGCGGTTGGCTCAGCTGCCGGCCGGCTCGGCGGCCACGGCGATGGCCGTTGGTTCGTTCGTCGAGATCGACGAGGAAATCGCGCGGCGGCGCTGCGGCTGCGGGGGGCGCCTCAAGTCCTGTGGTGAGACCTCCTACGAGCGCCAGGGCCGGCGCTTGCGCGCGGTTACGGTCGAGTGCGTGCGCTGCGAGCGCCGCTTTCGCCTCTATTTCGACGTGACGATGTTGTTCCAATGAACAGGGGGGCAGGTACGACGACCGGTGCGAGTCGCTTGCCGATTCCTGCCCTGGACAGCCGTCTCGGACTCTGCCCGCTGTTCGTTACGGTTCCCCGGGAGAAGGCGGTCGAGCTCAAGGTGTTGCTCGAATCCTACGAGTGTTTTGGAGTAGCGCGCACCGAAGACGCCGAGTTCCGGCCCGGCCGCACCCTGGTGGCCCTGCTGCTGGTCTCCGACTTTGTTGCCGACGCGATGGCAATGCTCGAATCGGTCGCCGGTGAGCTCGGGCTCGAACCGGTCGAGCCGGCCCCCGAGTTGCTCGCCCGATTGCGTGGCGAACTGGGCTGCAGCTAGCGGCGGCGCGCGACGTAGGCGACCAGGATCGACAGGGCGTACAGGGCGAGCAACGGTCCCGCCATCAATACCTGGGATGCCACGTCCGGTGGCGTGAGAATCGCGCCGAGTACGAAAGCCACGAGCACCGCGTAGCGCCCGAACCGGATCAACGTGCGGTGCGTGACGGCACCCATGCGGGCCAGAAAGAAGGTCGCCACGGGCAGCTCGAAGGTAATTCCGAAGGCCAGCAGCATTTGGGCCGTGAAGGAAAGGTACTCGCTGATCCGGATGGCGGGCGCTACCCCTATGCGTTCGTACTCGCCCAGGAAGAACGGAAAGCCGAAAGGAAAGACGATTCGATAGCAAAAGGCGGCACCGGCCAGGAAGAATACGGTGCCCGCAAGGACGAACGAGCGGGCGTAGCGCGCTTCGTGCTCCTTGAGGCCTGGCAGCACGAACATCCAGGCCTGGTAGAGAATGACGGGCAAAGCGAGAAAGACCGCTGCGATCAGGCTGACTTTGATTCGGGTGAAGAAGGCCTCGGCCACGCCCGTGCCGATCAGCTCCGCTTGGCTCGAGCGGCCGGCCGCTGCTTCGACGAGAGGGGCGGTCAGAAAGTCGAAGATCCGCTGCGCCTGCGGATAGCAGATTGCAAAGGCGATTGCGGTGGCAACGAGGCCGCGGAACAGTCGCGTGCGAAGCTCGGCGAGGTGGGCCGTCAGGGGGAGCTCGACGTCTTGCATCAGGCGCCGGCTTCTTTCCCGTTGCGCTCGCCGTCTTCGTCGCCCTCGTCTTTCTCGGCTGGCGGCGTTTCGGCGGCTTTCTCGATCGATTCAACGGTCTTGCGGGCCTCGGTCTCGAGCGCAGTGCGCGCCCCGTCGAGCTCGGCGGTGATGTCGGCAGTGGCCCGCCGGAACTCGGCAAACGCTCGGCCCAGCGATCTGGCCAGCTCGGGCAGCCGTTGGGGCCCGAGCACCAGCAGCGCGATCACCAGAATCACGATCAGTTCGGTTGGACCGATGCCGAACACGGTACCGCCACAGGCTAGCTCGGATCGAACGCCGACGCCACGAAGCCGACTTGCTTCGGCCCAGGGGCGAGGTGCATCATCCCGTCATGGCGCGCACGACCGCCCTGGTCATTGACCGCCGCTACGCCCAGCACGATCCGGGAGTCGGCCACCCCGAGGCTCCAGCGCGCATCGAAGCGCTGGCCGAGCTGTTCGAGGGCCCCACCGGCGAGCACCTGCTCAGAGTCTCGGCGCGGCCGGCGACCGCCGAGGAAGTCCAGCGCATCCACTCGGCAGAACATTACCGGCGGGTGGCCGCCTCGGCCGAGCGCGAGTGGACCCGGTTCGATCCGGACACCGTGGCGTGCCGGGAAACCTTCGCCGCAGCGCAACTGGCGGCCGGTGGGGCAATCGAGCTAGTCGAGGCAGTCATGGCGGGGCGCGCCGACAACGGTCTGGCCGCTGTGCGCCCGCCGGGGCATCACGCCGAACGCGATCGCGCAATGGGATTCTGCTTCTTCAATAACGTGGCGATCGCAGCCGCCCACCTCAGGGCCTGCCACCGGCTCGAGCGCATCTTGATCGTGGATTGGGACGTTCACCACGGCAACGGCACCCAGCACGCATTCGAAGCAGACCGGTCAGTCCTTTACGCTTCGCTCCACCAGTACCCGTACTATCCAGGCACGGGAGCGGCCGAGGAAGTCGGGACCGGAGCCGGTGCCGGCTACACGGTGAACCTGCCGATGGCGGCCGGCAGCGGTCCGCAGGAATACTTAGCGGCATTGCGCGACGTGCTTCTTCCCGTCGCCGAGGCCTACCGGCCTGAGTTCGTCCTCGTTTCGGCCGGCTTCGACGCGCATCGCCGCGATCCCCTTGCGGCCATGCGCCTCGACGGCGCAGCGTACGCGGCGATGACCGATGCGTTACTCGAAGTAGCCGACCGCTGGGCAGGCGGCCGTCTGGTTGCGGTTTTGGAGGGAGGATACGACCTCGAGGCGCTGCGCGAGTCGGTGGCGGCCGTCGTCGGCCGGCTGCGAGAGCCGGGCCGTTTCGAGCCGCCCGCGGATGCTCGCCTGCCGGCCGGTGCGGCCCGGGCGCGCTCGTGCCTCGAGCGTTACTGGAAACTCTGAGGCAGCACCGGTTGCCGCAACGGCGGGGTGGGCGCGCTGGCAGGCGTGGGGTCGAGCACCAAGGTCTCGCTGCCCGAACTCGGGTCGGCTTGCCACAGCGGCTCAAACTCTTGTGGCTCGGTCCCGCTCTTGAAGCACTCGAGGTAGGCCTGGAGATTGTTCTCGCGCGCTCTCAAACCCGTCTTCGGGTCGATGTTCACGCAGGTGATGCCTTCGGGAATGGGAAACTCCTTGACGGGCATTCCTTCTAGCGCCTTGCGCATGAACGCGAGCCAAATCGGTGCAGCCACTTTGCCGCCCGTGCCGTGGGGACCGAGCGGGCGGTGGTCGTCGTAACCGATCCAGACGGCTGCGAGCAAGTCCGGCGTGAAACCGACGAACCATGCGTCGTGCTGCTCGTTCGTCGTGCCGGTCTTGCCGGCCACTGGCCGGTTGAGGACCTTGACGGCACGCCCGGTGCCGTTCTGCACGACGCCTTCGAGCAGGCTCGTCATCAGGTAAGCGGTCTGCGGGGACATGACCTCCCGGTAGGTCGGCGTCCACTCTTCCACGAGATTGCCCGCGGCGTCCTCGATCCTGGTGATGAACAGCGGCTCGGCTTTGACGCCGGCATTGGCGAACGCCGTATAGGCGGCGGCCAGCTCGAGCGGCGTCACTTCGGAGGTGCCGAGCCCGACCGATAGGTTGCGGCCGATCTTGCTCTGAAACCCGAAGCGTTCGACGTATGAGACCACCGTGTCGACTCCGAGATCTTGTACGATGCGTACGGTCACGACATTGCGGGACTTCTCCAGCGCCCGCCTGAGCGAAGTGGGCCCGTAGAACCGCCGGCTGTAGTTCTGCGGACGCCAAATGCGATCGTGATCGACGAACTGAATGGGGGCGTCGAGAATGATGCTCGCCGGCGTGTAGCCGTTGTCGAGAGCGGCTGCGTACACGAACGGCTTGAATGCCGAGCCGGGCTGGCGAGCGGCCTGCACGACCCGGTTGAACTGGCTGCGCGCGAAGTCGTAGCCGCCCACCATCGCTCGAACTTTGCCGGTCGCGGGTTCGATGGCCACCAGGGCGCCGCTGACTTCCGGAGTTTGCGCCAACGCCAACCCGATTTCGCCGTCGCGCTCAACCGCGGTCACTTCGACAAGATCGCCGCGAGCAAAGCGGCGCTCGGCGGGTTCGACAGCCGGATGCCAGTGCAGCTTGGAGACGTCGATCGAAGACGTGTATGGCCCCAACGCGACCGTGATCTTGCCCGGTTGGGCCTGAACGACGACCGCCTCGTACACCCGTCCCGGCTCCAACTGGCGAAGGTCCTCGCGCTCTCGCTCGCGGGCCAGGCGTTCTGCGATCTCGCTGGCCGACAACCGATTGTGCGGCCCCCAATAGCCGAGCTCGCGGTCGAGGCGCTCGATTCCCTCGCGCAGCGCCTGCTCGGCGAGCGCCTGCAACTTCGGATCCATCGCGGTGTAGACGCGGAAGCCCTTGAGATACGGCGCGCGCTTCCCGTAGCGCTCGATCAGTTGGCGGCGCACGTACTCGATGTAATAGGCGCCGGCGCGCGCGCTTCCAGGTTCGTGTTCGAGAACGGATAGGCCTCGGCGGTAGGCTGCGCGATACTGGGCGGCAGTGATCATTCCCTCGTCAAGCATTCGCTTGAGCACGTAGCGCTGGCGCGCTAGCGCGCCTTCAGGATTGTGAGTGGGAGAATAGCGGCTGGGCGCCTTGGGCAGTCCAGCCAGCAGGGCGGCTTCGGCCAGGCCGAGCTCGGAGACAT
>CAYZHO010000144.1:0-2591 GCA_964478045.1 uncultured Myxococcales bacterium
CTCTAGCCCAGCGCCGCTCCGGGCAGTTGCGAATGTTGCAGCCGGCCAGTCTGCAGCTCCCGCGGCGGCAAAGACCGAGGGCGATGACCGAAGTCTCCCTGTCCGAGAAGATCGCGGGGACTACGCTGTCCAGGTGGCTGCTTTTGCTACGGCCGCTCGCGCTAGCATCTTCCTGGCTCGATTGGGCGACCGGTTCGGCCATCCCGTGATTCGCGAGGCCGCCTCGGGCGGGCGTGCAGTCTACCGGGTCCGTTACGTCGGCTTGCCCGACTCGGCGACAGCCAGTGCGCTCAAGAAGCGGCTCGAGGAAGCCGGCTTTAGCGCTTTCGTGGTCCGAGAGCGCAGGTAGGGAAATCGCATCCTCGGTGCCCGCCGGCATCTTCATTCGCGTGCAGCAAAGCGAAGGTCCGGGGTGCAATACAGCGACGGGTGCGCCTGTGGTGCCGCTTTAGACCAGGCGGGTGGTTGCGGGCAGCTGCAAAGCCGCGCTCTAAATGTCGGGGCCGCAGCTTTAGGAAGGACTTGGATTCGGCTGGTACTGCGCCGCCGGCGGCAAGACCGAGGCGGCTCCACGGGCACGGAGCCCAAATCTGGTTCCCGCGGAGTAATCGCGATAGGGTTTCGAGCCACGCCGAGCCAGCGGCTGGCACTGAAGTGTTACTCAAGGAGGGCGAGGTGTCCGAGTTCAGCCGGGAGGAAGTCGAGCAGGCGTTTCGCCGCAGGATCGCAATCCAGGAACGTGACGACTGGCCTGCCTACGTCGAGACGTTCACCGACGACGCGGTTTACGTGGAGCACCACGAAGGGACGTTCTGCGGCAAGGAAGAGATTCGCGCATGGCTCCTGCCGGTGATGGAGCAGTGCAAAGGCTGGACCTACCCGCTGGTGTGGGTGGCGATCGACGGAGCTCGCGTCGTCTACAAGTGGCTCAACCGCCTTCCAGGGCGGCGCTCGGACGGAACCTACTACGAGTTCGCAGGAATGACGGCACTCGAGTACGCGGGCGGTGGGCTCTGGCGGCACCAGGAGGACGTTTACAACTGGGAGCGTGCCGTGGAAGTGCTGCGCGAGTGGCGCCAGGCTAGCGGGGATCGGCGCTAGTGAAGCGACTTGCCGCCCTCGCAGCGGCCGTTGCGGTCCTCGGGCACCAAGGGTGCTATCGGCCCAAGCTCGTGGCTGGAGCGGATCCACCGCGCCGGCTCGCAGGTCTCGCCGGCCGAACGTGGCCGCGGGTGGCGGGGATGCGGCTGCACGTGTTCAACACCGGCACCAACCGGGTGTCGCCGCTTCTCGTGGGAACCCCAGCGCCGTGGCGGCCGGCTCCCGCTTTCGTAATCGAGCACCCAAACCGGGGTCTTGTCGTGTTCGACTGCGGGCTCGGTGCCGAAATCGCTCGCCTCGGGGAGAGAGCCTTGAACCCGGTCGCCCGCTTCCTCATCAAAACGCGCTCTCTTCCCGGGTGGGACTTGCCCGAGCAGATGGAAAAAGCCGGGCTGTCCCCGGACCGAGTTCAAGTGGTGATTCTCTCGCACCTTCACTTCGATCACGTTGGCGGGTGCGATGCCTTTCGCAGTGCCCGTTTCGTCGTGGGACGGGGAGAACGGGAACACGGACGCTCGCGCATGAACGGGTTCGAGCCTGATCACGTGGACTGGATCCCCCAGGGCGCGTGGCAAGTGATCGACTTCGACGGCGCAAAGCCCTACGCGACGTTCGACCGGACCGTCGATCTCTTCGGCGACGGAAGCATCGTTCTGGTTGCCGGTGGCGGGCACACGGTGGGAGGACTCGGCGCACTCGTGCATCTGCCGGGCGGACCGGTGCTTTTGGCCGGCGACCTGGTGGTGCACTTCGACTGGCTTCGAAGCAACGACGTCCAGCGCATTGCCGTCGATCCTGAACGTGCAGCGGCGGTTCGCAACCGGGTCCGCCGCCTCCTCGAGCTTGCGCCCGAGGTGATCGTCTTCCCGGGCCACGACCTGCCGCGGATCCCTCCCGGCCGCTCCGACATCATCGTGCACGAGCCGAGGGCGTTCCGGCCGCTCTTCTGGCCGGTAGACTAGGACGTCCTGCCAGGCAGCCGAAGGAAGCGGTGCGGGCACGGGCGCAGACGCCTCACACTGGCCCGCTGGGCAGCGGGTTCAGGAGAGCGTTGGGCGGCTGCCAGCTCGTGCCAGAGCGGCTGTGCCGACCCTGATGGGCGACAGCCGAAGCACGCTCCTCGAGCCACCAGGGAGCCTTCGGCAAGGCTTGGCCGAGCCGGCGGACTTCCCACATGCGGCTTTCCCAGCCTGACCTGTGGTAGGCCGACAAAAAAAGCGGGCGGCCGCTTCCCGCGAGCTGGGAGGCACTGCGGCGTTTAGGGCGCGGGCAACACGTAAGGGCCAATACCAAGCACGAGAGCGGTTACCGCAAAGACCGCAATCGTGTTGAGTAAAAGGCCCTCGCGGAACAAGTCACGCACGCTTACCCGTTCGCTGCCGATTACGATCGCGTTGGGAGGTGTGGCAACGGGCAGGACGAAAGCACACGAGGCAGCGACAGTCGTCGCTCCCATCAGCAAGTAGGGCGGAGCGTGGAGAACCTTGGCC
>CAYZHO010000144.1:2601-6162 GCA_964478045.1 uncultured Myxococcales bacterium
ACCTTGGCCAGCGCCGCCATCACCGGAAGCAACAGGGTGGCCGTGGCGGTGTTCGAAGTCAGGTTCGTGACCACTGCGGTCATGGCGACGACAGCGAGCAGGGCCGCGGGAAGGGGCACGCTCTGAAGTGCAGACAATCGGGCGGCAAGCCAGCCGTCGAGGCCGGCGGCGTGCACCCCATCGGCCAGAGCGAATCCACCACCGAAGAGCAAGAGGATCCCCCATGGCAGACTTCGCTGCGCTTCATTCCAGCTCACCAATGGTTCTTTGCTGCCGGGCGACGCCCTCACGACCGTGGCAAGAATCGTAGCAGCGATGGCCGGGACCGCATCGCTTACCAGCTTGGGGTCGGGAAGCAGGCTGCTCCAGCCGGGAATCTCGACGATGCCCAAGTGCAACCTGCTTCGCGTCACCCAAGCCGTTGCCGTCGCCGCGAACAAAGCCGCTACCCGCCGCTCGCGGGTCGTCATGGGCCCCAGCGCCCGCCTGGCCTCGGCCACAGCTTCGAGCGAGCCGGCGTCGCGGGCAAGGCCCCGGACCAGCAGGCAGCCGGCCAGCGGAAGCAAGACCGCAACGACGGGAAGCCCGAACAACATCCAATCCCCGAAACCAATCGGGGGCAGGTCGGGTACGAGCCGCGGCGCCATGCCGGCCAGCACGAGGTTGGGCGGCGTGCCCACCAGCGTTCCAACGCCACCGATCGATGCACCAAATGCAATGGCCAGCAGCACTCGCACGGCAGCGCGCGGTTGGTCGAGGCGCTCGGCTACGCCCAGTGCGATTGGCAACATCATAAGCGTTGTTGCGGTGTTGGACAGCCACATTGAAAGCAATGCTGTAGTGACGAGAAATGCCCAGACCTGGCGGCGAGCCGAACCTCCCATAGCGGCCAAGGCCGCCAGCGCCAGGCGCCGGTGCAAGCCGGAGCGCTCGACGGCGTGGGCCAGGACGAAGCCGCCGAGGAACAGAAAGACCATGTGATTGGTGTAGTTGGGGGTGACCTCGCGCACGCCCCGGATGTCGAGGAGCGGAAACAGGACCACGGGAAGCAGTGAGGCCACGGCCAGCGGTACGGCCTCTGTCACCCACCAGATCGCCATCCACACTGCGACCGCCAAGACCAGTTTGGCCGGGCCCCCGAGAGACGGCAGCGGCCAGGCGGCCACGGCGGCGAAGGCGGCTGGACCGAGCAGCAAAGAAAGGCTAGCGATTTGCACTCGCTTCACGAGAGGCCTGCTTACACGCTGGATTTGCTTCCTGCGCCAACCCCCGATCGCTGCGGCAGTTTCCCCGCTAGCTTGCGCGCCCCCTCGGGCGCTTTCGGGCACCGCGCTGCGGCTTTAACCGCATCCCCCAAAATCAGCCGGCACGGCTCCTTGCTTTTCTATCGCACGAACCAAGCGCTCATGACAGAGTAGGCGGGCGGCATGCAAGGCAAGCGAGAGCCCAGCGTCTGGGACCGGATTCCGTATCCCCTAGTTTGCGCCGCGGTCGGACTGGCCGTCGGCTGGACCCCCGCCTTGGTCCACGGTCCGATCCCGGCCAAGTTCGATCGTTTCTTCCTCGACGGGCACACGGCCGTTTGGGCATTTTACTCGGCGCGCTCGCTGATCGGGGCATTGGTGGGGCTCGTGGCCTGGCCGCGCCGGTGGCTGCTGCGCGGGCCGATGTGCGGGCTGGTAGCGATGGTACCCCCGGGGTTCTTTCTTCTCGCCACTCCGGGCTGCGGGCCGACTTGAATGTTCCTCAATTGCCTCACCGGTGCGGTGATCGGCTTGATTTCGGGGGGCGTCGCTTACGTCGTGACAGGCCGCCAGTCGGTCCTGGACGCGCCACGAGCGTAGTCGCGCCGGCGGCGCTCACAGAGGCGCTGGCCGCTGGCGGGGCAGCTTGGCACCGGCTGGCAGGAAAACGACCTGGTAGAGTTCGAGCCATCCGGTGCGAAACGAAGCGAGGGCTCCGGCTAGGTACAGCCGCCAAGTACGCACGAACTGCTGGCCGAACTGCTGTTCGAAACGAGCCGCGCTGCGCTCAAACCGTTCGAGCCAAACTTCGAGCGTTCGCGCGTAATGCGGCCTTAGGTTTTCGACGTCCCAAACGCACAGGCCGTTCGGCTCGAGGACATCGAGGATTTCGCTGAGCGCGGGAGCGTGGCCGTCGGGAAAAATGTAGCGGCGCACCCACGGGTTCATCGGCCGCGGCGCCGCACGGCCGATAGCGTGGATGAGCCCGCGGCCACTCCTGCCAAGGCAGTTTGCCACGATGCGCCCGAGCTGGCGGTAGTGGCGGCGCCCGACGTGCTCGAGCATCCCGACCGAGACGAAGGCGTCGTAGTGGCCGCGGATCGAGCGGTAATCGTCCTCGATGAACTCGACGCGGTCGTCGAGGCCCAGCCGGCGTGCTAGCGAGCGGGCGTAAGCCACTTGCTGCCCGGACGTGTTGTACGCACGCACCCGGACGCCGTAGTGCTGGGCCATATACAAGGCTAGCGAGCCCCAGCCGCTACCGGCTTCGACAACGGTTTGGCCCGGCCGCAGGTCGAGTTTGCGGCAGACCAGTTCGAGCTTGGCTCGCTGCGCCTCCTCGAGCCCAGCCTCGCGGCGCGCGAAGTAGGCGCAAGAGTACGTGAGCGTGGGATCGAGCCACGACCGGTAGAAATCGTCTCCTACCTCGTAGTGGTGGCGGGCATTGCGGCGGGCCCGCTCGGCACCGATCGCCCGGTGGTAGAGCCCGAGGGCTTGGCCGAGCCGAAGGCGCCACGAAGTGCTGCGTGGAGCCCGAGCGTAGGCGGCGGTCAACAGATCGGCGAGCGATCCCTCGACATCGATTTCCCCGCGTGCATAGGCCCGGCCGAACTCCAAGTCGGGATTAACAAGGAGCTTCCAGAGAACCCGGCGGCTGCGCACGTGAATCGACGCGATCGCCTCTTGCTGCGGGCAGCCGGCGGTCTGCCCGGAAGGGAGCTTCACGCGAACCGGGGGGGCTCCGGCTCGCTCCAAAAGTCCGGCGACAAGGCGCGCGCTCAAAGACTTTCTGTTGCGCTGCGATGAACCCGGGGCCACTGGGCAAGAATGGTCGACGGACGCCCGGCAGACAACCCCAGGCCGGGTCTTCTTGTAGGATGCTGCCGGTGCGCTGGTGCGGCCGGCGGCACGAACGAAAAAAACGGCTTTTCGATGGGGCCGCAGCCTAGAACGGCACCTTAAAGAAGGGGCCCGTCCCCATTGGGGAACGGGCCCCGCGCGGCAAGATGGTTAAAAGCGAGCGTCAGTTGCAGGGCACCTCGCGCTCGCCGCATTCGGAGGCTTTGGCCGCATCCTTGACCAGCTTGCCCTGCTCCCGGTCGATCAAGTGCCTGCGCCGCAGATCCCTGACCACGTCGACAACGCACCGGACGTACTTGCCGTGGTTCTTCCAGGGGTAGCCCTCCGGATCGACTTCGCAGGGGCACTGCTGGTCGATGCTGCAGCCGTGTCGGTTGACGAGCTCGCCCGCCGCCGTCTCGGGGCAGGTATCGCAAGCGTCCCCTACACCGTCGCCGTCCGCGTCCGCCTGGTCGGG
>CAYZHO010000144.1:6172-7299 GCA_964478045.1 uncultured Myxococcales bacterium
GGCGACGACCGGACAATTGTCGTCGGGGTTGAGCAAGCCGTCGTTGTCCTTGTCACTGTCGCAGGCGTTGCCGAACTGGTCGCCGTCCGTGTTCTTCTGCGAAGGATTCGGGTCCGACGGGCAGTTGTCGAGCTCGTCTGCGACCCCGTCGCCGTCGTTGTCGCCCGGGCTAGGTTTCGGTTTGCCGCAGGTCGTCTGGCGAGCGTCGCGAGCAAGCTGCTTGGCTTCGTCTTTCGTGATGAGTTTCTTGCGCGCGAACTTGATCGCTTTTTTCTTCACGCAGCGCACGTAACGCCCGTGGTTCTTCCATAGGAGGTCCGGCTCGGGACCGTCGCACGGGCAAAGCTGGTCGATCGTGCATCCCCGCCCGTTGACGACTCCGCCGGGTTCGGTTTCAGCGCAGTCGTCGCATGCGTCGCCGACCCCGTCCCCGTCGGTCTCGGCTTGATCCGCGTTGGCCGTCCGCGGGCAGTTGTCTTGATCGTTGACGATCAGGTCACCGTCCTTGTCGGGGTCGCAGCGGTTCCCGAGTCCGTCGCTGTCGATATCCCCTTGGGCCGGGTTGAACTTCTGCCAGCAGTTGTCGGTGGCATCGGGAACGCCGTCGCAGTCGGTGTCTTGCGCGAGCGCAGGTGCCGCTGCGAGCAGGGCGACAAGCAATGCGCCCGCCACAGCTAGAGTTCCCTTCAACAGAGTTACCCTCTTTCCGTTCATGTTTTACCCCCCAAAACGCCGCGGCCTGGGCAGGCCTGCGGCCCTGATGTGAGTCACCGCAGGGGAGTGTGCACCCCCGGATGGGCAATAGTCAACCCGGTTTCTGCCGGCCTTTCTGACGGGGCCGCGCGGCTTGAGAGGGGCGGACCTACCGGCTGGATCACTCGAGCACGACGAGCGTTTCGTCCTTGTCGACTTCGTCTCCCGCCTGATGGGGAATGGCTTTGACCGTGCCCGCCCGGTCGGCGCAGATCTCGTTCTGCATCTTCATGGCTTCGAGAATCAGTAGCACTTGGCCAGGCTCGACCCGGTCGCCGACGGCCACTCGGTACTCGATGATCACGCCCGGCATCGGTGCCACGACCGCCGTTCCGCCTTCGGCCACCGCTGGGCCGGCGGCTGGTGCCGCTGCC
>CAYZHO010000145.1:0-209 GCA_964478045.1 uncultured Myxococcales bacterium
GAACCAGCGATCTTACTTCGGTCAAATACCGGTCGAGCAGTTTTTCGATCTGGTCGCTGGGCAACCGGCGCCCCCGGGCTGCTGCCGCCGTGATTTCGCGCATGGTGCTCAGTTCGATCTCGTAGGTACGTTCGACGGCGTCGAGCAGCTCGCCAGCCGTCTGGGGGCGCGGAGCGCCGCGCAAGAAGAGCAGGCCTCGAAACAGAGGG
>CAYZHO010000145.1:219-2362 GCA_964478045.1 uncultured Myxococcales bacterium
GTAATGACAGCGGCGCGAACGTGGCCGGGGCCCAAGGGCCCTCGGGAGCGGTGGCCTCCTATGGGGAAGCCGGCTCGGCAGAGTTGCCGCAGCGGTCGGCTCACAGTTGGTCCACCAGGCGAACCAGCGATCTTACTTCGGTCAAATACCGGTCGAGCAGTTTTTCGATCTGGTCTCCGGGCAGCCGGCGGCCCCGGGCTGCTGCCGCCGTGATTTCGCGCATGGCGCTCAGTTCGATCTCGTAGGTACGTTCGACGGTGTCGAGCAGCTCGCCAGCCGCCTGGGGGCGCGGCGCGCCGCGCAAGAAGAGCAGGCCTCGAAACAGAGGGCCGAACGCCGAGATCGTCTCGGCGAGCAACGCGCGCCGCAGCCGGCGCGAGGTGGCAGCCAGCGTGCAGTGCCACAGGTGAAGCATCTTGCCGCGAAGCTGTTCCTCGACTTCGAGCCGCAGGTGGCCGGGGTCGATTGGGGGATCGGCGAACGGATCTTCGCCGCTGATTACCACGTGGCGATCCCCCATGTCGAGCAGTTCGACCGGGAAGACGTCGCGGGCGGTTTCCAGATAGAGAGGGTCGAACAAGAGCGGCGCTTCGGTGCGCAGCCGCCTTCGCCAGCCACGGAGTGCGGGCCGCGTGCGCCGCAGAGCCTCGGGCGTCACCTCGTCGATGACGGCCGCCACCGTAAGGGGAGAACGGCGCGGCCGATAGTCCGGGCTTGCCGCTTCGCCAACCAGCGCGACTGCGCGCAGCGCCTTTCCGTGGCACTCGGCCAGCGCCAGGCGTGCACGCTCGAGCGCCTTGCGGTCTCGTTCGTCGAGTTCGTTCATCCGTAACGACCCTCGATGTAATCGGCCGTGCGCTTGTCGGCCGGAGTGATGAACAAGTCCTCCGTGCGCTGGTGCTCGATGATCTCGCCCATCAGCATGAACGCGCACTCGTCGCTCACCCGGCGGGCCTGCGCCATGTTATGGGTGACGATCACGATGGTAAACTCCCCGGCTAGCTCGCGGATCAAATCCTCGATCTTGGCCGTTGCGTCCGGATCGAGGGCCGAGCAAGGTTCGTCCATCAAGATGATCTGGGGCTTGAGCGGAAGGAGCCGGGCGATACAAAGCTTCTGCTGCTGCTCGAGCTGCAGTTCGGTGGCGCGCACGCGCAACCGGTCCTTCAGATCGTCCCATAAGTGAACCGCCCTCAAGGCCGCCTCGAGCGCTTCGTCTTGGCGCGCCCGACTGCGCTCGCGGCGCGGGGTGTGGAGGCGGTAAGCGTAGAGAACGTTGTCGCGAACCGAAATCGGCAGAGGGTTGGGACGCTGGAAGACCATCCCGACGCGCTTGCGCAGCTCGATCAAGTCCACCCCGGGAGCGTAGATGTCGTGGCCCGAGATCAAAACCTTGCCCGCCGTGCGGACATTCTCGTAGCGCTCGTTGATCCGGTTGAAACAGCGCAACAAGGTCGATTTGCCGCAACCGGAGGGACCGATCAGGGCCGTCACCAGGCCGCGGCGTACATCGAAGTCGATACCGCGCAGCGCCTGGAAGCTGCCGTACCAGAGCCGCAGCCCCCGGGTGCTGATGGCTAGGCCGCCGTCGTCGCTCACCCGAACAGCCCCTGCACGTATTGGAAGGTCCGCATGTCGGCGGTGCGCCGCGAGAAGATGACTTCGTTGCGATCGATCTCGATGAGACGCCCGCCTAGAAACAGCGCCGTTCGGTCGGCCAAACGTTTGGCTTGCAAGACCAGGTTCGTCACCACGATGATCGTCATTCGTTGCTTGAGCTGCTTGAGAACGTCTTCGATGCGCATCGTGGTCACCGGATCCACCGCGATCGAGAACTCGTCGAGGCACAGGATTTCGGGTTCCATCGACAGCGCACGGGCGATCGTAAGGCGCTGCTGCTGGCCGCCCGAGAGCTTCGTGCCGAGGTCATTGAGCCGGTCCTTGACCTCGTCGAACAGGGCAGCCTGCCGCAAGCAGCGCTCGACGATTTCGTCGAGCCGGCGGCGATCGCGGATCCCGGCCATGCGCGGCGCGAAGGCCACGTTGTCGTAGATGGACATCGGAAGCCCGACCGGCAGCGGGAACACCATGCCGATCCGCCTTCTCAAGGCGGTCGGGTCGGCCATCTTGCGCACGTCCACCC
>CAYZHO010000145.1:2372-7274 GCA_964478045.1 uncultured Myxococcales bacterium
CGTCCACCCCGTCGATCTCGATCCTGCCCGAGACGCGGCAGCCGGGGATGAAGTCGGTCATGCGATTGATGGTGCTCAAAAAGGTCGTCTTGCCCGCGTTGGCCGGCCCGATGATCGCTAGGATCTCGTGCTCGCGGACTTCGAGACTGACCCCGTCAAGGGCCTTCTTGTCACCGTAGTGGACGGTCAGATCGCGAACGACAATCTTGTTCCTCGCGGATTCGTCCATGACGTCACCACTTGCGGTAGGCTCGCAAGTACGCGCGAAAGCCGATCGACAGGAGATTGAAACCAACCACCAGGCCGAGCAGGACGACGGCAGTCGCGTACGGCAAGGGCTCCGGAACACCGGGCACTTGCGTCGAAATCGTGAACAGGTGCATCGACAAGGCCATACACTGGTCGTGGATCGAACGGGGCAGATAGGGAAGGTAGAACGCAGCGCCCGTGAACATGATCGGCGCCGTTTCGCCCGCCGCCCGAGAGACTTGAAGAATGACACCGGTGAGGATCCCCGAGATCGAGTTGGGCAGGACTACGTGCCAGATCGTCTGCCAGCGCGAGGCCCCCAGGACCCAGCAGGCCTGGCGAAACGCCATCGGGACCGAGGCAAGGGCTTCCTTGGTGCTCGCGATGATGACCGGTAACGTCATGACCGCCAGGGTAAGCGAGGCGGAAAGGATGCTCGTGCCCAGGTGAAGAAAAAGCACGAACGCGCCGACGCCAAACAGCGCGTGGACGATGCTCGGAACGCCCGCCAGGTTGACGATCGCCAGATTGACGATCCGAGTGGCCCAGTTGTCGCCCGCATACTCGTTCAAATAAATCCCTGCCATGATCCCGATCGGAGCCGCCACTGCGAGCGAGACCCCGACCAGCCACATGGTCCCGACGATGGCAGGAAAGATGCCGCCGGCCGTCATGCCAGCGGTAGGCCCCGTGACCAAGAACTCCCAGGACAGCGCCGGCCAGCCGTGGTAGAAGAGGAGTCCCACGATGGCCAACAGGGGGATGACGAGCAGGCTAGTGGCGATTCCTAGGAGCGCGATTGCGACGCGTTCGGCCCGCCTGCTCGCGCGGGCCAGCTCGGTCGTACCAAAACCCTGCGCGTTCATCGCTTGCGCACCCCGCGCACCAGCAAATCCGCCGTCAGGTTGATGGCAAAGGTAATGAGGAACAACAGCACGCCGATGGCGAACAGCGCCTGATAGTGGTCGCTCCCGTGCGCGGTCTCCCCGAGTTCGGCGGCGATCGTGGCGGTCAGCGTCCGCACGGAATCGAGCGGGCTGTGGGGGATTTGCACGGCGTGTCCGGTCGCCATCAAAACCGCCATCGTCTCGCCGATTCCGCGGCCGACGCCGAGCAATGCCGCGGCGAGCAAGCCGCTTCGCGCGGCCGGAAACAAGACCTTGTAGACCGTCTGCCAGCGCGTTGCGCCGAGCGCCAGTGACGCTTCCCGGTAAGAGTCGGGCACGGCCTTGAGCGCGTCTTCTCCGATCGAGACGATGATTGGCACGCTCATCAGACCGAGGATGATCCCTCCGTTGAGCACGTTCAGGCCAATCGGCGCATGGAAGAGCTTGATGATCAGCGGATTCATGATCGCGATGCCGACGAATCCCCAGACGACCGACGGGATCGCCGCCAGGAGCTCGATCGTGATCTTGAGAGCTTCCTTGACCGTGCCGCTCGTGAACTCCGAGATGAACACCGCAGCGCCGAGGCCGAAGGGCACTGCGATCAGCATGGCCAGCCCGGTGACGCTGAGTGTGCCAGCCATCAGCGCCAGCGTGCCGTAGCGCTTGTGGGCCACCGAGGTCGGGTACCATTCGGGACTGAGGAGGAACTCCTTGAGATCGAGGCGGTGGAGCATGAAATCCGAGCCCGCCATGAAGACGAATAAGAAGATCGCAAACACGAAGAAAATCGCGCTAAATCCGCAGATTCGGACGAGAGCCTCAACTGCCGGCTCGATCGCCCGCGCGAGCCGGGGCGTCCAACCGATCGTAGCGAGCGGCCGCCTACTGAGGTCCGTGTTCACCGCGGCTCGTCTTGTTTTACCGAATTGGGACGAATCCGCGCTCGGCGACGATCTTCTGTCCGGCAGGCGAGCGGATCCACTCGATGTATTCCGCAATGGCACCTTTCGGCTCGCCGAGCGTGTACATGTAAAGCGGCCGCGCGAGCGGATACTTGCCCGAAATCGCGTTTTCCGGCGTGGGCCGAGCGCAGGGCGCTCCTTTCTTGGGGGCGACGCACAGGGCGCGAACCGCATCGGTCAGGTAGCCCATGCCCGAGTATCCGATCGCGCACGGCGTCTTCGAGACCAGATCGACGACGTCCTTGTTTCCCTGCATGTCGCGGCTGCCGAGTTTGTAGTCGCGGTCCTTTCCGAGAACGTGCTCACGGACGAAAAAGTACGTGCCGGAGTTCGACTGGCGGCTCACCCGAATGATCTGCTGGCCCGCGCAGCCTGGAACTTCCACGCCAAGGTCGCTCCACTTCTCGCACGGCCCGCCCTCGCCGTAGATGCAGGCGAGTTGCTCGATCGTGATCTCGCGCAGCGGATTGTTCGGGTGGACGAAGAACGCCACCGCGTCGTAGGCTACGATGTGTTCGACGGGATCCACCCCATGGGCCTTGCGGATTTTCTCGCGCTCTTCGGGTGTAATGTCGCGACTGGCGTTTGCGATGTCGACGGTGCCGTTGATCAAGGCAGCGATGCCGGTGCCCGAGCCCCCGCCGCTTACTGCGATTGCAACGTCCGGCCGGACCTTGCGGTAGGCCTGTGCCCAGGATTGGGCGAGATTGACCAGTGTGTCGGAGCCCTTGTTCTGGATGAAAACTCGCGACGATTCGCTGCCCCGGCTGCAAGCGGTCAGGGCGGCAACCGCTGCGACAACCACAACCACAGCCTTACCCTTCATTTGTGTCACTCCTTTTTTCGGGTGCTGCGACGCCGGCCGTCCGCGCGACCGTCCCCCCGAAGAGCGCTTCGATCAATTCACTTCCACCTCTACCGTGCCATGCAATCCCCGGATCAGCTCCGTGATGCGGTGGACCAGGTCGTCGAACATAGCAGCGTAGGCTTCATGCCGGTTTTCCTCGTCCCGCGGATTGGGCACGTCCCACTCGAGGAAGATCGTCCGGAAGCCAACCTTCGGAACTGCTCTTGCCGCCTCCTCGCCGATGGCGACGACGGCCTTGAACCGGCTGAGATCGCCGATGTCGTCGAGATTCTGGGCCTTGCGGCCGGCGACGTCGATCCCCCGCCGCGACAGGAACTCGACCGCTTGCGGGTCGGGAGGTTCGGCGTCGACACCGGCCGAGAAAAACTCGAAGTGGTCGCCTGCGATGGTGCGCGCGATTCCTTCGGCCATGATAGCCCGGCACGAGCCGGTCGACGAGACGAACAGGACCTGCAGGTCGTGCTGGAGCGTGTGCTTGATGATCTCGCCCGTGACGATGTAAGAGACTTCCTCGCAAATGTTGCTGGCCTGATCCGCCACTCGCTCGAACCGGTTTGCGACCGAAAGCAGTGAAAACAACGTGGACAGCTCTTCGCTCGTTTCGGGACGCTCGCGCACGAGCTCGCGAAAGATGGCCTGGTGGAGCTTGTTCGCGCGGCTGTCGAGGCTGCGCGTGGCCTCGGCCAGTTCGACGTCTTCGTCGAGAAAGGCCCGAACGGCCTGGCGCACCATTTGAATTGCTACGTTGGCCAGTTCTTCGTAACGGGTCAGGTCGGGCCTCTTCTTGGCGTGGCACAGGAAAATGGCTTGCCGGTTAATGCTTTCGCCGTAGTCGCCGACCCGCTCGAGCTCCGAGATGATCTTGGCGACCGAATGCGCAAAGCGCAGGTGTTTGGCCACTGGAATGTGGCGCACCATGAACTCGACGCACATGTTGTCGATGGCGCATTCGAGCTCGTCCACGCGCGAGTCCCTGAGGATGGCGGCGTAAGCGATCCGCGTGTCGCACGTGGTCAGGGATCGGACCGCGTCCTCGAGTGCCCTCAGCGCAAGGTCGGCCATCTCCCGAACCTTGTCGCGTATGCGGTCGATATCGCGCTGGAGCTGTTCTTCAAGCAGGGAAGCCACCGCTCTCGACCCGGCAGTCGCAACCCTCTTACCGCCGATGCCGTCGAAAGCAAGCGATTCGGGCACGACCGGCGGGCAACCGGCCCTTGGCCGGGGGAAGACCCCGCGGCAGAATGAAAGCGCATGACAAGCAGGCGCCGGCCCGCCGCTGGGGGTTGCGGGTGGCTGCAACGAAACGGGGCGGCCCCGCGCGAAGGCCGCCCCGTTTCGATGATGCCCGGCGTGCTTCCTGGCCGCTACTGCGTTACCGAGATCATCGTCGGCGTACCGGAGCCGACGCACGATGCCGGAACCGTGCCGGTTTGCGTGAGCGTGTTGGTATCGAATACCGCTACCGTGTCGTTGCAGTAGTCGATCGCGAACAGCTTGTCGCGGGACTCGCTCACCGCCAACGCTCCAAAACAATCGCTCGTGGGGCCGTTTGAGCCGGCCAGAACCTGGTTGAATGCCAAGGAGTCTCCGCCGGCCGAAATGTCGAACACCCCGATTCCGTACTCAGTGCCGCTTACCCCTTGAAAGCCGGAGTCCGAGAGCACGAAAAGGTGATTCGACGAACCATCGACCCCGAGCCAGTACGGGCCGTCGCTCGGCGTGTTTGCGCCAAACGAATCGACAAAGGTCATGGTAGTGCCGTCGAAGATGTCGATGCTATAGTCGTCTTCGGCGGCGACGTAGACACGATCGTGAACCGAGTCGTACGCTACGCCCTCGGGATAATCGCTGCACCCCCCGGTTGAGTCCTTGTCCAGCGATAGGTCTTTCTTTAAGCGCGTAACGCCGCAGCTTTCCTCGTCCGTGAGGAGAA
>CAYZHO010000146.1:0-7258 GCA_964478045.1 uncultured Myxococcales bacterium
AGGCGGCGCTTACCGGAGCCGCTAGAGCGCATTTTGCACCTTGCCGCACGGACGCCGGGCTGGAACTGCTAAGAGAACTCGCGAGCGAACCAAGTCGGGGCGCATTGTGGCTCGCTCCGGAGGCGCGCACGACTATGATGAGTCGTCGTGCGCGCTGAGGATCGGATCTCCCTGCTTTATGCCAAGGACTTGCTCGAAAGTCCGAGTTTGGCGGCGCGCCTGTCGGCGGTGGTCGGCGAGCCAATCGAAAAAAGCCTGGAGCGGCTCCCGCCTGGCTGGCAGGCCATCGTCGAGCGCGCCACGGCGGTGGCCTTGATGCGCGCTGCCGAAGTAGCGCTGGGCACGCTAAAGGACGAGCCGTTCGCGCCGCCACTTGATTGGGTTCACAAAGGAGCAGCCGCGCTCAGTGGTGCTCTGGGAGGTGCTGGCGGTCTCGGCCTGCTGGCAGTGGAGCTGCCGGTTTCGACCGTCATCATGCTGCGTTCGATCGCCGCGATTGCTCGATCGGAAGGCCACTCGCTTCGCGACCCGCGGGTGCGGCTCGACTGCCTGGAAGTCTTCGCTTTCGGCGGTCCGACTCGGCGAGACGATGCCGCCGAGACGGGCTACTTTGCCGTCCGAGCGGCGATGGCAGCCGAAGTGACGGCTGCGGTGCGTTATGTGGCTGAGCACGGGGTGGCCGACAAGGGGGCGCCGGCCCTGGTGCGGCTACTTTCCAAGATCGGGGCGCGCTTTGGGGTAGCGGTCTCCGAGAAGGCGGCGGCTCAAGCAGTGCCGATCATCGGCGCAGTTGGCGGGCTAACGGTAAACGCCGTTTTTACCGACCACTTTCAGAAGATGGCCTACGGCCATTTCATCCTGCGCCGCCTCGAGCAACGCTACGGTGAGGATGTGGTCCGCCGCGCCTATGAGGAAGAAGCGTTGTGAGGGCGGGAGAGGCCGCTACGGCCTCTCCCGCCGATATGCCCCGCAGGAACGCGCTTAGAGGTTGCTGGCGACGAACTCCCAGTTGACGAGGTTCCAGAAGGCCTCGACGTACTTCGGGCGCGCGTTTCGATAATCGATGTAGTAGGCGTGTTCCCACACGTCGCAGGTAAGTAGCGGCTTGTCTCCGTCCGTCAGGGGATTGCCTGCGTTGGAGGTCGAAGTGACGGCGAGCGAGCCATCGGGCTTCTTGACGAGCCATGCCCATCCTGAGCCGAACGTCGTGATGGCTGTCGTCGAGAACTTTTCCTTGAAATCGGCGAACGATCCGAACGCCTTTGCAATGGCGTCGGCCAGCGCCCCGCTTGGCTCACCGCCGCCGTTGGGCGAAAGGCAGTTCCAGTAGAACGTGTGGTTCCAAACCTGCGCGGCGTTGTTGAAGATCCCCCCGGTGGCCGAACGGATGATGTCTTCCAGGCTCTTGCCCTCGTACTCGGTGCCGGCCACGAGCTTGTTGAGATTGTCCACGTAGGCTTTGTGGTGCTTGCCGTAGTGGTATTCGATCGTTTCGGCCGAGATGTGTGGAGCAAGAGCGTCCTTTGCGTACGGAAGCGCTGGTAGTTCGAATGCCATGTCTCTTCTCCTTTTGCTTGGGCGATCTATTTTTCGCCCGGACCCACTTCCACTGCGGCGCGCGGGCGCGCAGGACAGGCGGCTCGGGCGATGGCCGCAATCCCTATCACCAGCGGATAGCGCCGGCAAGGCGCGCGGGGGTGCCGAAGACCTGACCGCACGCGCGCCGCGGTAGAGCTTCAACGCGAATCGCCGGGCGCCGCTAGTCGAAACTCCCACTGGTGCAAACGTGCCGCGCCTTGCGTTCCCCAGCCGACCGGCAGTTCAGCGCCGTGCCTACAGCACGAGGTAACGAAATACGAGATACGGAGCCGCGAACGCGACGGCGGTTGCCAGGACTGCCACGAGGATCGACACGCGTGCGAGCCGTCCCGCTCGTATGTCGCAAGATGCGGTCGCTCGGCGGCCGCCGCGGCGCAGCGACCATAGCGAGAGCAGAATGAGGCCGACCGAAGCGGAAAGAAGATACGGCCGGTACGGTTCGATCTCGGCTCCAACCGCCGCCCAAGCGGAAAGCACCGAGCCGAATCCGCCGAGCGAGGCGAACACCACCGGCGCAAAGCAACCGGCACAGACGGTGACCGCTGCAGCAACGAGGGAGGAGCCGGTAGCAAGCAATGAGGATGCCACGGTTCTGCGTTCAGTTGTTCGGGCTGCCATCGTCTCCCCGTTCGCTGAGCCGCGGCGAAAGTTACATCCGGCCGGGGAAAATCCGGTGCCGGGACTGGCGTTACCCGAGGAGATCGGCTGTCTTGGGACGGCGTTTTGGGAGGAATCCGGTGAAGATCGACGTTCCCCTGATGGCGACCGACCTCGAGAGCGTGCCGGAAGAGGCGCAGCAGGCCGAGCGCCTCGGATACGACGGCACGTTTACCTTCGAGGGCCAGCACGATCCGTTCTTTCCTCTGGTTTTGGCTGCACACCACACGCGGCGCCTCGAACTCGCTACGGCGATTGCGGTGGCGTTTCCACGCAGCCCGATGCACTTGGCGAACATCGGCCACGATCTCCAAGTGTTTTCCAAGGGCCGCTTCATCCTCGGGCTTGGCTCCCAAGTCCGCGCCCACATCGAGCGGCGCTTTTCCGCCGTTTGGGATCGGCCGCTGGCGCGAATGAGAGAGTTGGTCCAGGCCGTGCGCGCGATCTGGCGCTGCTGGAACGAAGGGGAACGGCTCGACTTCCGCGGCCGTTTCTACCAGCACACGCTAATGGCACCGTTCTTCAATCCTGGCCCGAGTCCCTACGGACCACCGCCTATCTATCTGGCCGGCGTCGGCCGCGGAATGACGCGCGTGGCCGGGGAAGTTGCCGACGGATTGTTCGTGCACCCGCTGCACAGCACAGACTTCTTGCGCAACGTGACCGTGCCCGTAGTAACCGATGCGCTCGAGCGCCGTGGCGTGGCGCGCTCAAGCTTCACGATTGCTGCTCAGGTTTTGGTCGTTACCGGCTATGACGAAGAAGAGCTGAACCAGGCCGACGTGGCGACGCGGTTGCAACTGGCTTTTTACTGTTCGACGCCTGCTTACAGAGTCGTTCTCGACCAGCACGGCTGGGGCGACCTGCAGGAGGAACTGCGCGCGCTTTCCAAACAAGGCCGCTGGGTGGAGATGGGTGCCCTCATCGACGATACGATGATGGAGGCGTTTACGGTGCGCTGCCAGCCGGACGAGCTCCCGCGCCGCCTGGCCGAGCGCTATGCCGGGCTGGTCGACCGCCTCCAACTCGTCTGCCATGCCAATCCGCACCAGCGCCACCCCGAGCGCTGGGGCGAAGTGATCGAGAAGGTAAAGGCGATCGACCAGCCCTGCGGCTCAATCGCTCGGTCCTAGCGGCCCTTCGCCGAGCAGCTCGCGCATCTGCCGCCGCAGGCTCTCGAGCTTCTCGTGCGCGGAGGCGACGCGAGCCCGTTGCTCGGGGGTCAGTAGGGCGCGGACCTCGAGGATCACGTCGATTCCTTCGCGCATCAGGCGGCCGCGCAGGTCCTCGATCCGGTTGATCTCCGGTGCCAGCTCGCCCGAACGCAGCTCCTCCGTGCTGAAGATTCGTTTCGCTAGTGCTTCGTGAGCTTTGCGCAGCTCCCCAAACAGCCGCCGCAGGGTTGGGCGGTGGCGCTCGATGATTTTACGGGCCTTGACGCGCTGCTCCGGGGTCAGGCGGGCACTGCGCAGCAGCAGCGGAACCAGGCGGGCCGGTCCGGCCCCCGGCATGCCGAACGCGGGGCCGGCCACCGCGCCGGGGTTGCCGAAGAGCGGAGGACCCGGTTTATGAGGTGCCGGCCGGTCGCCTGCCGCCGCGGGCGCTACTGTGGCAACCGAGAGCGACAGGGCTAGGATCGCAGCCAGTTTCGTTTTCATGGATTCACCTCCGTCGTCGAATCAGCGAAAGCGTTCTTTTCACATGAGCGACTCGCCGAGCAGTAAGTCGCCGGTGCAGCCGCTTTCGAGCCAGGGGTCGCCGTAGCCGCAGGGCAAGAGCCCGGCGATAGCGCGGGTCACTTCCTCGGCCGCGCCGGTGCCGCTGGCAGCAGTAGCGAGGGGCGATGCGGCGCTCGTGGCAAGGTACCCGCTGTAGTCGGGTTCGGCCGTGCCCTCGTAAAAGACCGCCGCAGCCACCCACGAGAGCCACGATTCGATCTCCTTTGCGCTGGGCGCAGGCGCCTGTAGCGTTTCGAGCTTGGAGCGGGCGACCCAGCTTGGCCCTCCCACGGCGCGGTCGCGCCGACCGGTGCCAAGCGCTATGGCGATCGCGACCCCAGCGGCCAGTGCGATTGCCGCCACCACTGCATTGCGCGCGCGCGGCCTGCGCGAGACTGCCGCAGGCACCTCGGCGGCCATGTCGAGGGCCGCCTCGATTCGCTCGAGATCGCGCCGCAGGTGATCAAGGCGGGCGCGGCACCTGGGGCACTGCCGCGCGTGGAGCCGATCGGCTTGCGGCGCTTCGCCGTACGCCAGCAGTACGAGGCGTTCGTCGGACAGGCACCGGTTCATTTCGTGTCCTCCAGGGCTCGCCTGAGTTTTCTCACGGCGCGATAGAGGTGGCGTTTGACGCTGCCGGGATCGAGACCAAGCGCGTCGGCGACTTCGTCGGTTCGCCACTGCTCGAAGTGTCGGAGCAGAAAGACCTCTCTCTGGCGGGGCGTGAGCGAGGCCAGGGCTGCGGCAATCCGCTCGGCGGTTCTGCGCCCGGCCAAGGTGGATTCCGGATCGCCGCAGGTCGCTGGCAGTTCCTCTTCGCGCTCTTCGCGCGCGAGGCCACTGTGCCGCAGCCGCCACCACCGCCGGCGCACAACGTCGCGGCAGGCATTGACAGCCACGCGCGTCAGCCACCGGTCCCAGGCTGTCTCTCGTGACCCCGCCTCCGACAGAGCGACGTGGAGGCGCAGGAAGACTTCCTGGCAGACTTCCTCTCCTAGGTGAAAGTCGCCCAATAGCAGCCGGCACAATCGCAGGATCCGCCGGTAGTGGCCGTCGTATAGTTCGCCGTACTGGTCGGCGTTCGATGCCATGGCCTGGCCGCACTCCATCATGGCGCCACCGCGCTACAGGTCCGAACGCAATGAGGTCCGATTCGGTTGACGGGCAATGCCCGTTTGGAAACCGGATGCGGCCGGGCAGCGAGCATCGACCGCGGCCCGCGGCTAGAATCGCCGGGCCATGAGGAGACTTCTCGGCCGTCTGGTTCTACTGCTGAGCGGCTGGCGCTTCGAAGGCGCCGTGCCGAAAGACAAAAAGTTCGTTTTGATTGCTGCCCCACACACGTCCAACTGGGACCTGATCCTCCTGCTTGCCCTGGCTGCCGTGGTGGGCGTGGAAATCTCGTGGATGGGCAAGTACAACATGTTCGTCGGTCCGCTCGGTTGGCTGCTCAAGCGTTTTGGGGGGATCCCAATCTATCGCCACCGCCGCACAAACATGGTGGAGCAGATGGCCGAGAGGTTTGCGGCCAGCGAGCGGCTCGTTCTCGTGGTGCCGGCCGAGGCCACGCGCGGCCGCGGCCAATACTGGAAGTCGGGTTTCTACCACATCGCGCGCCGTGCCGGGGTGCCGATCTATACGGGGTACCTCGACTACCGGCGCCGGCGCGGCGGGTTCGGGGAGCCAATTGTGCCGACCGGCAACGTGCGGGCCGACATGGAGAAGATTCGCGCTTTCTATGCCGACAAGGTGGCCAAGTATCCGGACAAGTTCACGCCACCGAGGCTGCGCGAGGAAGACGAACCTGGCCAAAGCCAGAGGTGAAAGGCGAGCTTGCAGGACGGGCGCTCAGCGCCCGCCGGCGATGAGCGCGGGAATCGAGAACCAGTCCTCGCCGACCGAGGTGGGGGCATCCGGACCGAGATCGACGTACCAGCCCGGCTCGTTCTGGAAAGCCAGCCCCGGCATGGCCACTCGCGTGCCATGTTCGAGTTGGATGTCTACGACGGTATAGGCGTAAGCGAACATCCGGGTTTCTGGATACTCGAAGTCGACTTTCGGGTTGGGCCGGTTGGAGGCCCGGAAGCTGATCATCACTACTTTCCACAGCTCGCCGGCTTGGTCGTACAGGTCCGATACGGTGATGATGTTCGTTTGCTTGTCGACGAAGATGATCCGCTTCCCGTATGCGTATCCCGGAAACTTCGACTTGCCCTCGATGACCCAGACCGAGGGCCGCATTTCCCATTTCTCGCAAAATGTCATGCCCCCGTCGCCCTCGCAGGGTTCCGGGGGTAGCCGCTCGCCGTGCAGCGAGGCAAGCATCGGCCTCTCGCCGAGCAGCCGCCACTCGAACCAAGGAATCTGCCCTGCGTAGCCGCCGAAGCTGTCCACGTCGATGTCCTGGCCGAACAGGGCGTCGCTGCGCTGATTCGTCGACATCCGGCGCACGCGGCGCACCATCGGCAGGTACAGCCACGTGTCGTCCTGTTTGTGTTGGTCCAAGTAACGGAAGCTGATGCCGCCGACCCCTTTGAGGTCGAACGGCTCGATCAACGGATAGAGGCCGCCCTTTTGGAACACTTTGTCGTGATTCGGCTTAAGCTCCGGTTTGGGATCGTGGTAGAGGCGCCCCTGGAATCGGATCACCCGCAGCCACTCGGGCACGAAGTGCCGCTCGATATTGTAGTGCTTGCGTCCCTTCGCATCGACGTAGAGCGAGCCGGTGTCGGCGTCCACCAAGTGCAAGTCCAGGGACTCGGTGAAGTAGTGGTTTCGCTCGAAGTTGTACATGATTTTTTCGGCGGCTTTGGGATCGTTCGGGTCGATCTCGGGAAAAGGCTGGCCGGCCACCCAGTTGACCAGCATGTTCTGGTCGTCGATCGAGACTTGTCCGGCGTATTTCTCCGTTGCTTCCACGTAGGCCTTGGGAAGCGGCACCTCCCGGTAGGGGACGATTTCGAGCGTCATCCCGTTCTTGACGCACCAGGCCACGCCGGGCGTGACGTAGTCCTTGACCTTGTCGACGTTGCTAGCGTCGATCACCGCGCCCGGCTTGAGCTCGGGAATGTCAGGGATGCCGGCCGGCGCCGCTGCAGCCCCACTTGCCGGGCTCGCCAGCACGGCGCTGGCAACCCAGACCGCAACGAGGAGCGGGCGCCGGGCTAAATGGACCCAATGGCGGCGCCGGGCCGCCGGCATTTTAAGTGGCTGTTCCATCTCGGCTACGGGCGCCGCTGGGAAGGCGCCCGAGCGGTTCCTTTGGCAACGGTGCGAGTGGCTGT
>CAYZHO010000147.1:0-7250 GCA_964478045.1 uncultured Myxococcales bacterium
GCGGTGCCGGCTACGCGAGTCGAGCGCGGTCAATCCATTGAGATCACCCTCGCCGCCCCTCCCCCGCCGCCGGAAGTCCCGCTGGCCGTCTTCGAGCTGTGGCGCAGCGCTAGGATTATCGCGCTCTTCAAGCCGGCTGGCCTCCATTCCGTCCCTGGCCGCACCGGAGGATCCGTTGCCGAGGTCCTGGCAGAACGCGAGCCGGCACAGAAAGCGGTGGCCGCGGACCGAGGAGAGTGCGGGTTGCTCCAACGCCTCGACCGCGACACTTCCGGCGTCCTAATCGCCGCTCGCGACGACGAAACCTACGCGCAAGTACGGGAGGCCATGCGGGCGCAACAAGTAGAGAAGTGGTACTTAGCGATTGTCGGGGGCCGCATGGCCGAGGCGCGCTCGATCGATATCCCCCTAGCCCGCCGGCAGAAGCGGGTCGTTGCTGCACGCCGCTACGACCGGCCGTTGCCTGCGCGGACCGAATGCACCCCGCTCGACGGGGGGCGCCACTGGTCGCTCGTTTTGGCCCGCAGTCGCACTGGCGCCCCTCACCAGATTCGCGCCCACCTCTCCCTGCTTGGTTTTCCGCTGCTCGGCGACGCTCTCTACGGCGGGCTTCCTGCACCAGCCGCGGGCCGGCAAGGCACTCTCTTGCATGCCCTGCGCGTCCAGGTTCCAGGCCTTGCCGATGTCAGCGCGCCAATCCCCCCGGATTTCGCGCGCGCCTACGCCGCGCTGCGCCGCGAAGGCTGAGAAAGCCGGAGCTTGGGGCGATTTTTCCGGCTACTTCTTGCGGACCGGCCGCGTGCGCTTAGCGCCACCGCTCTTCGCTTTGGTCTTAGCCGCGGCACCGGCCGGACGAACGGGCTCCTCGAGGGCCTTGGCGCACGCTACGCACAGGTTGTTTTCGTTGTTCTCGTCCTCCACCAACCCTTCGTCGAGGTTGTGGCAGACTTTGACGCAGCGAGCGCAAATGAAGTAAATGCCCTCTTGCGTTTTGTTGATTCGCTCGCGGTTTAGAATCCGCCCCTTGAGTTTCTGGAGTCGGATCCCGAGCAGCTCGACGTACTGCTGTTTGATCTTCTGCCGGCCTACTTCGTCCTTGGGTAGACCGTCTTCTCCCTCGGCCTCGATGGGCTCGGGATCATCGAAGAGTTGAAACCCGCTTTCTTTGCTCCTCGAGGATTTCTTCGAACCCCTAGCCATCGTCACGCCTTGGTTCGCTCGCGGTAACCGCAGTTCTTCTCACAGACCCAGAACAGCCCCCTGGGACCGAAGCCGACGTAACGCACAACACGCCGCTCCGCGCCGCACTGCGGGCAAACAAACGTCTTATCGCTGCTTTTTTTCTGGGCCGTTTTCGCTGTTTTGGTCGCCACGATCTACTCCCGGCCGGCACGCCTGCAGGCTGCCGAGAAAGGACCCTAAAGTCTAAAAACGCACCGTGCCGCAGTCAAGGAACCGCGCCGTCTCTTGCAATCTTGTCGCGCATTGGAGACGTTCCGGTCGTGCAACGGAAACTGCTCCGCGATGGCGATCTGATCATCCTCATCGACCGGAAAGACCGGCGTTACCTCAAGCAGCTTGCGCGCGGCCACCGCATCACCATTCGCGGCAGCGTCTTAAGAGCCGACGACTTGATCGGCCACCCAGAAGGGTCTGTGGTCGAGGATCGCGAGCGGTTCGTCGCGTTCCGAGCCAAACCCGCCGACCTTGCAACCCTAATGGAGCGGCCGGCCGAACCCATTTTCGCCAAGGATGCCGGAGCGATCTTGGCTCGCACGGGGCTGGGCGCCGGAGACCGTGTTGTCGAGGTGGGCGTCGGGGCCGGGATCCTTACAGCGGTCCTGTTGCGGGCGGTGGGACCGAGCGGGAGCCTGACGAGCTACGAAATCCGCGAAGATTTCGCGCACCTGGCACGTGAAAACGTAAAGCGTGCCCTCGGCTCCACTCCCAACTGGCGGCTCGTCGTCGGCGATGCGGCCGAGTGCCTCGACGTACGCGACGCCGACTGCGCAGTGGTGGACGTACCTGCCCCCGAGCGGCTTGTCGGTCCTCTTGCGCAGAGCCTGCGGCCAGGCGGAGCGCTCGCCGTGCACCTCCCTACCGTTCCCCAAGTCCAGCGGTTGCGGGCAGCGCTTGCCGCAAGCGGCGCTTTCGCGGCTGTTGAGACCCTCGAGCTGCTCGAGCGGCCGTGGCACGTCGAGGGAGCCAGCGTCCGTCCGGCCCACCGGATGGTGGCTCACACCGCCTTCCTCACTTTTGCCCGCCGGTTGGCCGGGCCCGATCACTCAGCGGGAAGCGATGGTAGCGTCTAGCCACGCTGGGAGTTCGGCGAGGTCGGCCAGGCGAGCCAGTGCCGGCGCCGGATCTCCATCTCCCGAGTCGATCCACACCGCGTCGAGCCCCGCCGCGGCGGCTCCGCAGACGTCGTCCCGGTAGGAGTCCCCCACATGAAGCGCCCGGCCCGGTTCAACTCCCAGTGCGCGGCATGCTTCGAGGAAGATCCCAGCCGCTGGTTTGCGTTGCCCCACTTCTTCAGAAATGAGCACCGCGTCGAAGTGCCCCTCCAAGCGGTGACGGCCGAGCAGGCGGCGTGCGGCTGGCCCGTCGTCGAAGTTGGATACCAGCGCAAGGCGGTAGCGGCTGCCGAGCGTTTCGAGCAAATCGGACCGGCCCTCGGGACAGACGACCGCACCGGTGAGGGTCTCCATATGGCGGCGGCTTAGTTCTTCGGCCAAGCGCTCGCAGCCGGCCGGCGCTCCCAGGCGCGCAAGGGTACGCAGGAAGCGCTCGCGAGAAGGGATCTCCTTGTGAGTGCGGCCTTTTTCCTCCGCCAGTTCCGCACTGACCGCCCACAGGGCGTCGTAAAAGGCTTTCACGGATACCTCGCCGCCCATTTCGGCGAGGAGTTCTTCCAAATTCGCAATAGTCACGACGTACTCGCGCCCATCGACCACCCGCCGCGGCAGGCGCCGCGCGTCGATCGACACGAGCGTATCGAACAAGTCGATCAGGATCGCGTCAGGCCGAATCCGACTCACCAAGCAACCAGCCACTGGCGCACACCAGGATGAGTCCGCCGCTCACAACCACCCCGTTGAGCAGGACCGACCGGCGGTGCATTCTCGCGAACTCCCGGCCCGACACGTCCTCGCGGCGCAACCCCTCCATACGCGGGTGGATGACGAAAGTACTCCAAAGTTGGCAGGCCAGCATCACGAGCAGCAGCGCGGCGGCCGCGAGCCACCGCCGCCCGTCGCTCCAGAAAGCCCGCACGGCGAGCACGGCTGCCACTGCGCCGGCCGCGGCGCCAACGCGGTAGTAGTACGGAAACACGAGAGCCGCCACCGAGCCCGCCGTCTCGCGCGGCAGATGCGAAAACAGCACGGGCAGCACGACGAGCGAGTAGAACCACACACTGCCAATCCAGAGGACTAGCGACAAGACGAATACACTGCGCATGGGCGCCGTCTTCATGACACGCGCGTCGACCGCACCGCAACCCGAGCAGCCTGTACTGCACTGTACTACGTCGGGCTCCGGGAAGCCATTGGGGACGACGCCACGCTCGCCGCGCCAAGGGGGGTTGCGTCGCGCAGCGCGCTCGTATTATGGGGTAGCGGCTGCGGCATTGTCGGTGCGGCCCCGGGAGGCACAGGAGATGGCGGACAACATTCCTTTCGACGACGACGTAGATATCGAGCAAGAAGAAGCGATGCGCGAACGGGTCGAGTGGTACGGCTTTGACGAAGACGTCGACCAGACCCCACCCCCGGAGGAGCTTCCGATCTTGCCCTTGCGAGGGGTCGTCGTGTTTCCCTCGTCGATCATGCCGCTCCTCATCTCCCGCGAGCCGTCCCTGGCTCTCGTCGAGCACGCCCTAATGGGCGATCGCTTGATCGGCGCCGTCACCCAGAAGGCGCCCGAGATCGAAACCCCGACGCCGGACGATCTGTACCGGCGCGGCTGTTCGGCACGCATCCTCAAGATGCTCAAGTACCCGGACGGGAGCATTCGGATCCTGATCCAGGGCCTCAGACGCATCGAGATCGAAGAGTTCGTGCAGACCAACCCCTTCTTTAAAGCCAAGGTCCGGGGTCTCGACGACGAAGAGAGCACCAGTATGGAGGTGCTCGCCCTGCGCAGCCAAGTTGTCCAGCAGTTCTCCCGTTTCGTCGAACTGACGCCGTACCTGCCGAACGAGCTACAGGTCGTCGTCATCAACCTGAAGAGCCCTGGAAAGATTGCCGATCTGATCGCCCACAACCTCAACCTCGGGCAGGAAGAAAAACAGTACCTGCTCGAGACCCTCGATGTTGCTGCCCGCTTGCGCCAGCTCAACACGATTCTCGCGCGCGAGATCGAACTGCTCGAACTCGGGCAGAAGATTCAAGGGCAGGTCCAATCCGAGCTCAGCCGCAACCAAAAAGAGTTCTACCTGCGCCAGCAACTCAAGGCGATTCAGCGCGAACTCGGCGAGGGCGAAGGCCGCGGCGACGAAATCGAACGGCTGCGCCAGCGCATCGAGGAAGCCGGAATGCCGGAGGAGGCCCGCAAGGCAGCCGAATCCGAACTCGACCGCCTTGCGATCATCCCGCCCGAATCGGCCGAGCACACGGTGGTGCGGACCTACATCGAGTGGCTGGTCGACTTGCCCTGGTCTCGCTCGACCGAAGACAATCTCGATACGGTTCACGCCCGCAAAGTACTCGACGAAGACCATTTCGACCTGGAGAAAATCAAGGAGCGGATTCTCGAGTTTCTCGCCGTGCGCCGCCTTCGCAACAACCCCCGGGGTCCAATCCTTTGCCTAGTCGGCCCGCCCGGCGTCGGCAAAACGTCGCTCGGCCGTTCCATCGCCCGTGCGATGGGGCGCAAGTTCTACCGGATGTCGCTCGGCGGCGTGCGCGACGAAGCCGAAATCCGGGGACACCGCCGCACGTACGTCGGGGCAATGCCCGGGCGCATCATTCAAGGGCTCAAATCGGTAGGGTCGAACAACCCCGTCTTCATGCTGGACGAGATCGACAAGCTTGGAAGCGACGTTCGCGGTGATCCCTCGTCCGCTCTTCTAGAGGTGCTCGATCCGGAGCAGAACTATAGCTTCCGCGACCACTATCTGGACGTGCCGTTCGACCTATCGCGGGTCTTGTTCCTGACTACGGCGAACTACCTCGACCCGATTCCGCCGGCGCTCAAGGACCGGATGGAGGTTCTCGAGCTGTCCGGGTACAGTGAGGAGGAAAAGCTCGAGATCGCCAAGCGCCATTTGATCCCGAAGCAAATCGAAGAAAACGGACTGCCCGAAGGCTTCGTCGAGTTCGACGACTCGGGAATCCTCGCCATCATCCGGGACTACACGCGGGAAGCCGGACTGCGAAACCTCGAGCGCGAGATCGGATCAATCTGCCGCAAGATCGCTCGCGCCGTCAGCGAAGGTGCCAGCGAGCCGGTACGGATCGATGCCGAGGCGGTGTCCCGCTACCTTGGTCCTGCACGCTACGTCTCGGAGCTTGCCGACCGCGCGCAAAAACCCGGCGTCGCGATCGGCCTGGCGTGGACGCCGCACGGCGGCGACATTCTCTTCATCGAGGCCGCGATCATGCGCGGCAGCAAAAGCCTGATCCTGACCGGACAGCTCGGCGACGTCATGAAAGAATCCGCGCAAGCCGCGCTGACTTACCTCCGCAGCAACGCCGATGCTTACGGGGTAGACCCGGAACTCTTCGAACGTTCGGACGTTCATATCCACGTGCCTGCGGGCGCGATCCCCAAAGACGGGCCTTCGGCCGGCATCACCATGCTCGTCGCACTGGCTTCAGCCGCGACCGGCCGGCCGGTGCGCGACCGCGTCGCGATGACCGGCGAGATCACGCTGCGCGGAGCCGTCCTTCCAGTGGGCGGGATCAAGGAGAAGGTGCTAGCGGCACGACGGGCCGGAATCGCGGAGGTCTACCTTCCCGCGCGCAATCGAAAGGACCTCGAAGAAATCGAACCTCACCTGCGCAAAGGGCTGACCTTCCACTTCGTCGATAGCGTCGACGAAGTTCTCAGCGATGTGCTGGCCGCCCCGGTCCGGCCCGCGGCGCGGGCGGCCACGCCCGGTTAATCGAAGCGGGCAGCCAGAGCGGCCGCAGCACGCTCGGTGCCTTCAGGCTCGAGCGGTTCCGGCCGCGGCTCGCAAAGGAGTTCGACCAGCTCCTCGCCCCAGTCGCCCGAGACCAGGCGCCCCCGCTCGACGGCGCGCGCGGCGGGCCGTCCCTCGAGCCATCGAACGAGCACGCGGTGTTCGGGAAAGTTCGATTCACGCCAGTACAGTAGGCGCGTCCCGGCAGCGACAACGTCACCGATGATTCCGTAACCGGGCTTGGCTACCACCGCGTCGGCAGCACATACGAGATCGAGGAGGTCCCGCTCGGCCGGCCACCGTAAGACGTCCGGCCGGGCGGCGGCCGCCGGGGTGCCGGCCAGTGCGAAGCGCACGTCTACCATCGGGGGTGGTAGGCGCAGGCTCGCACCAAAAGGCGGGCGCACCACTACGGCAACCAAACGCTCCGCCAGCTTGATCCCCAGCGACGCGCGAGCGTCGTACCGGCGCGTGTGCGGGGGCCGGGCGATCAAACCAACCTGAATCCGGCGCGAAAACGCCGGCATCGGCGCCGCCGGCGCCGCTTCTAAGAGAAGTGAAGCGTGCTGGTAAGACCGGGCCGCTGCTGCCGCGGCCTGCTCAAAGCCGAGCTCGGAGTAGATCCAATCCCAGGAAAAGTTGGCCAGCGCCACACATTCAACGCCGGCTGCCGCGGCCGCCTCGACGGCCACCGGAGGCACGTCGGCCAGTACGAGGTCGGCTCCCTTGCGCAACCAGCTTACTTCGTGCTCGACTTGCCGGACCCGTAGCTTTTCCGCCTTCGCTAGTGCGGCGGAAGTGGCGGCTAGATCGACCGCTTGGTCGGGCCCCTCGACCACGCCCACGTCGACCGCCTCCTGCCTCCATTCGGCTGTGTGCCGCCGCAGCTCCCGTGCCCAGAGGCGGGGCGGCCCTGCCGCAACGACTCGCAACTGAACGGACCGGCGCCGCAGCAGTCGCTCGAGCACCGCCCCTAGCCGGATCATGTGGCCAAACCCGTGGGCCGACGCGTAGACAGCCACCGTTGGCAGCCTCCGGGACATCGCCGTCTTGCTACCGGCAACGCCTTGCCATTGCACGGATCCCTTGGCGGGGGCGCCTGCCCTTTCGCCGGCCGGCTGTGCAC
>CAYZHO010000148.1:0-543 GCA_964478045.1 uncultured Myxococcales bacterium
ACCGGCAACGCCTTGCCATTGCACGGATCCCTTGGCGGGGGCGCCTGCCCTTTCACCGGCCGGCTGTGCACAGGGCGAGCCGCGTACCCACACGGACACGGGGGCCGCGTTGCAGGATCCGCCGAAGTCCCGTAAGCACGAGCGCCGGACGCCCGTGCACTCATCAGTCAAGGAAGAGCTTCGCGCGCGCGCAGCAGAGCTCGGCTTCGCCGCTTGCGCGGTCACGACCGCTCAGCCGTTGCTCGAGCAGCGCCCCTACGTGGAAGCTTGGCTGGCCGAGGGCAGGCACGGCTACATGGACTACTTGGCGCGCACCCTCGACCGCCGCTTCGACCCGCGGCTCTTCCTTGAGGAGGCACGTTCGGTGGTCATCGTCGCGTGGCCGTACCGCCTAGCCCCGCCGCCGCGCGCCGACTGGAAGGACCGGCTCGCCGGGCGTATTGCCTCGTATGCGCTCGGAACCGACTACCACCGGGTCATCGGAGAACGGCTAGCCGAACTGGTCGAGTTCTTGAAGCGGCGCCTCGGGGCAACATCGCGGGT
>CAYZHO010000148.1:553-1343 GCA_964478045.1 uncultured Myxococcales bacterium
GCTTGCCCGGCGCGCCGGACTCGGCTGGTTCGGCCGCAGCACCAACCTCCTGCTATTGCGCCGGGGTTCGGCCGTACTGCTCGGGTGCCTCGTAACCAGCGCCCGACTCGAGCCGGATCCACCGTTCGACCGCGAACATTGCGGAACTTGCACGCGTTGTGTGGACGAGTGTCCAACGAATGCGCTCGAGGACACTCGGATCGACGCCCGCCTTTGTATCTCGTATCTGACGATCGAGCATCGCGGGCCGATCCCGGCGGCCCTGCGGGCAAACATGGGAAACTGGATCTTCGGCTGTGACGAGTGCCAGCAGTGCTGCCCGTGGAACCGCGAGCAAGCACCGGACCCATGGCTTGAGCCGTCCTTGCCGGAGGTATTGTCGCTGAGCGAAGGCGAGTTTCTCGAACGCTACGGCAACACGGCCGTGCGCCGCGCGAAGCGGCGCGGGCTAGCCCGTAACGCCGCGATCGCCCTCGGCAACAGCGGCAATCCGGCTGCTCTCGACCCGCTTGGCCGGGCGCTCGAATCGGATGCGGATCCCCTGGTTCGCGCGCACGCTGCGTGGGCGGCCGGCCGGATTGGCGGTAGCGAGGCGAGAAGGATTCTGGGCAGGGCGCTCAGGCGTGAAACCATTCCGCCGGTGCTCCGCGAAATCGAGCAGGCTCTCACCGCGCTGCGATAAGCGGCTTGGAAGGACGGTCGGCAAAGCCGAGATGCCGGAGCAATCGCTCGCGCATCCGCCGGATTGCCTTTGGCGCCTTGTCGCGGGATGCCCGGATGCTCCCGCCCG
>CAYZHO010000148.1:1353-7222 GCA_964478045.1 uncultured Myxococcales bacterium
CAATCATGCCGTGCCCTCCGGCTGAGTTGCTGCCGACTACTTTGCGCAAGACCTCGCCCGCATTGGCATCACGGTCGGTCGTGCGCAAGGACACGTAGATGCGGCCCTCGTGATAGCCCGCAACCGCGGACCACTGAACTTGATCGAGGCGCAGCAGGAAGTCGGCCACCTCGGCGGCCTGATCGGGGTAGGAGATTTCGCCCAAGTCGCAAAAGACGACTTTGCCAACGACCTCGGCGTGTTCAATGGCGTCGCGAAAAACCCGGAAGTAGTCGGCCGGCACGCGCGCGTTCTCGATCTTGGCGAGCCGTTTCTTGTTCGTGTACGGGTACAGCCGCTGGCTGACTAGCACGTCGACGACCTTCGCCTCGCGCCCGAGGTCCTGGGTTTCTGCCGCAATTCCGTAAAACAGAGCGGTCGCGACGCGGGCGTCCGGCTCCAGACCCGCATCGAACAAGTACTCGGCGACCATCGAGGCCGTAGCCCCGTAGTCGCGTAGATCCACGAACGGAACCCCGCCGAGGTCCTCGTAGGCCGGGTGGTGATCGATCACCGCCGTCGGAACGATTCCCGGCGGCAAGGAGTTGTTGCGCCGCCCTGGCTGCGTGTCGACGAGCACTACTTTGGCAGGCGGCGAAAAGTCTACGTCTGCAACGGGCGACAGGCTGATGTCGAGGTAGGTCAACATCGCTCTGTTCTCGGCCCGGGCGACGATACCTCCCAAGCAGATGACGGCTTCTTTGCCCAAGCGCTCGCGGCAGAGAAAGTCGAGACCGGCTGCGCTTGCGATTGCGTCCGGGTCGGGATTGTCGTGAGGCAATATGATGATTGGCCCGTCCCCGCCGACCGCAGAGAGAAAACCTTCGACCGGTCGCGACATGTTCCCAACTCCGCAGCCGCCCGGCAGACAGCGGCCCGTCGTAGCGTCCAAGGATAGCGCGAAATCCGCACGGGAACGACCCCAAAGCAACGACCCGCACGGCCTGGGCGCGAGAATGTTTCGGTCTTCTGCGGGGTTACCTCAGTGGCGGGCAACTGGTGTAAAATGGCGGGTGGCCTGCGGGAGGGCCTGCTAGATGTCTGCCACACGAGCACAGCGCCCGGAGGCAACCCGACCGGAGCCGACAGATCCCTTGTACGCCGCGCCCGACGAGGCTCTCGACCGGGTCGAGCGGGTCATTGCCCTGTGCCGCGTCGTCCTGTCGATCTCGGCTCTCGCTATCGTTCTCCTCGACCCCCGGGAACCCGTCTACAGCAGTGGGGCACTTTACTTCGTCCTTGCTTCCTACATTGGCTATAGCCTCTACCTCCTCTGGCTATTCAGTTATCGCGGCGTGCGCTCGCGCGCCATGGCCAAGCCCATCCTCGTTGCAGACATTGCGTGGTTTACGGTTATCGTCGACCTCAGCGAAGGCGGCGCAAGCCCCTTCTTCCTCTTCTACTTGTTTGCCGTCTGCACCGCCGCGATTCGGTGGGGAATCCGAACCACCCTTAGGGTCGCCCTGTTTTCGGCTGCTCTCTACCTGACGTCCGTAGTTCTCATCCGCCGGCTCGTCCTCGGGCCGGATTTCTTCATGCGCAGCGCCCACGTGATGCGGCCCGTATACCTCGTCATCCTCGGCTACCTCGTGGGCTACATTGGAGAACACGAACTCTCTGCGAAGCGACAACTCGTTGAGATCGCCTCGGTTCGCCGGCAAATCGGGCGCAGTCGATCCCTACTGCTGACGGCAGCGCGCTTGGCACGCCGGGCTGCGCGCTTCTTCAACGCCGACTATCTGCTCTTGCAAATGCGCGACCTCGACGGGCGGGCTCTCGAGTGGGAAGGAACGCGGGGCAAGAGCGGGCGAATGATTATTCGCTCGGTCCCACCGAGTCCCTGGTCGGCCGAACTAGCGAGCCCGATCGGTTACCGCGTGAGTCACCGGCTCGGTAACTGGGGCCGCCACGCTGAAGCTCTCGATCCCGGAGACTTCCGCCCCCGCGCGCTCTCGGACGCCGAGGAGCCTGGGTTCCTGTCGCGCGCGCGCGTCCGCTCGCTCCTTTCGGTGCCGCTTGCCTCGCCGGGCGGTCTGCGCGCCCGAATTCTGCTCGGCCGGGCGCGGTCGAACTACTCTCGAGAAGACCTAGAGTTCTGCCAGACCTTGGCCGCCCAAATCGCCATTCTGCTCGACAACCTTATCCTGCAGGCCAAAGCCGAGGAGCTAGCCGTGGCCGAAGAGCGCGCGCGCATTGCGCGGGACCTGCACGATGGATTCGTCCAGTCGCTGGCCTCGGTCGACGTAGGCATCGAAGTGTGCCGCCGGATGGCCGCCAAAGATCCCACCCGTTTAGCCGAGGAGCTGCGTGACCTGCAGCGGACCGTCAAACAGGGCTACCGCGAGGCGCGCCGCTATCTAGAGCGGCTGCGCGCACGCAGCCCCGCCGGTCCCGACCTCGACACGGCTGTGCGCGAGCTGGTAGCCGACTACCGAGGCCGCGGCGAGCTAGCGGTCGAGCTCCAGGCCGACGTGCCGCCCTTGCCCGCCCGAACCGGGATCGGCTTCGAACTCGTTCAGATCATTCGCGAAGGATTGACCAACATCTTGCGGCATGCCGGCGCGAGCCGAGCCCAGATTTTTCTATGCAGCAGGAACGGAGCCATTGAGCTGACGATCAGAGACGATGGCCGGGGATTTCCCGACGCTCCTGCCGGTGAGTTCGGGGTGGTACCGGAGCACGAAACTCCTTGGTCCATCCGCGAGCGCGTCGCGGCGCTCGGGGGCAGGTTGATCGTTCGCAGTCAGGCTGGAGCGGGGTCCGAGATTCGGGTAACCTTGCCGCGCGCAGCAGAACAATGAGAGAGACGACGGGCAAAATTCGCGTGGCAATCGTCGACGACCACACGATGCTCCGCCAGGGGCTCTGCAAGATCCTCGCGATGGAAGAGGACCTCGAGGTGGTCGGCGACACGGACAAGGCCGAGGAGGCGGCAGACCTCGCGGCCCGCACGCGCCCGGACGTCCTTTTGCTCGACATCCGCATGCCTGGCACCGGCGGCCTCGAAGTCATCGGCGCGATCCACGAGGCGAGTCCGACGACGAAAATTCTGATCCTGACCGCATCCGACGATCGGCGCGACCATGTCGCGGCTCTGAGCCAAGGCGCTCGCGGCATCATCATGAAGGATTCGGCAGCCGAAACGCTGGTGACTGCCATCCGGGCAGTCCACGAGGGTCAGGCCTGGGTCGATCGCGAGATCACCGGCACGCTGCTCGAAGAACTGGCCCATCGCGGCCACCCGAGCGAAGGGCAGCCCCAGGGCCCGCAGCTCACGGCCCGCGAGGCCGAGATCGTGGACCTGGTGATTGCGGGTTGTCGCAACCGCGAAATCTCCGAGCGCCTTTCGATCAGCGAGAAAACCGTCAAGGCGCACTTAAGCAACATTTTCGCCAAGCTGGGCGTGCGCGATCGCCTCGAGCTCGCCATCTATGCCCTCAATCGCCGCTCCTAGCCTAGGCGCTTGATTCGTCGGCCGGCCCCACGCAGCATCGAAGCAAAGCGGGCGAGCGCCTGTGCCGCCCCGCGGGGCAGCCGGCGGAACGGTTAACGCGAAGGACGGAAGACCGCGGTGCAAACGGAAAAGGCAAGAGATCCACGCGAGCTGTTCGAACACTTCCGAGCGCTCGACCGGCCGGAAGACTATTCCGAGGAGCGCTGCCGAGAGATCGGCGCGCTGATCGAGGAAATCCTCGCTCTCAAAGAGCGCGAGGACGCAGCCATTCTGGCGCACAACTATCAGCGCCCCGAAATCTTCGAAGTTGCCGATTTCGTGGGAGATTCGCTCGAGCTGGCCAAGCGCGGGCGCGAGCTTCCCCACAGCACGATCGTCTTGTGCGGCGTCCACTTTATGGCCGAAACGGCCAAGATCCTCTCCCCCGAAAAGCGGGTTCTCATTCCGGACGCCCAAGCCGGATGTTCGCTGGCCGACAGCGTCGACGCGGACGAACTAGTCGTGCGGCGGGACGAGCTCCGAAAGCAGTATCCAGACCTGCGCGTTGTGAGCTACGTGAACACGACCGCCGAGGTCAAGGCGGTAAGCGACGCGTGTTGTACCTCCTCGAACGCGCTCCGGGTGGTCGAAAACATCGACAGCGAAAACATCCTGTTCGTTCCGGACGAAAACTTGGCCGCCTACGTGGCGCGCAACACCCGCAAGAACATCATCCCGTGGCACGGAAACTGTTACGTGCACCACCAAATCCGGCCCGAGGAGATCCGGCGCGTGCGGCGATTGCGTCCCGACCTGCGGGTCGTGGCGCATCCGGAATGCCGCGAGGACGTCCTGGCCGAGGCGGACGCCGTGCTCAGCACCAGCGGCATGATCCGCTACGCGCGCGAAAGCGAGGCGAACGACTTCCTGGTGGTGACCGAGTGCGGCCTGTCGGACCGTCTAATGCTCGAAGTGCCGAACAAGCGCTTCTACAAAGCGTGCCAGCTTTGCCAGTACATGAAGATGACGACTCTCGAGGCGACCCGCGAGTGCCTGCGGACGGGACGCCACGAGATCCTACTGCCAGACGACGTTTGTGAACGGGCGCGGGCGGCGCTCGAACGAATGATCGAACTGAGCTGATCGGCCCCTGCGGGTCGCAGCCAGCGGGGTGGAACGATGACGTGGTGGCTGCCGACCGCCGTACTGTTGCCCTACGCGGGTGCAGCCCTACTCCCCGCGCTTCCCTCCCGTCGATCCAAGCTCGCCGGTCCCATCGCAACCGGGTTCGCCGTAGCAACGCTTGGGTGCGTCGCGGCATCCGCCCGGGTACACCTCGACCACCCCGCTCTCACCGAAATCCCTTGGGCCGGCTCGCTCGGGCTGTCCTTCACGGTGGTGGCCGACGGCCTCTCCTTGCTGTTCGCCCTGCTCGTCGCCGCAATCGGGGTCGTCGTCACAGCGTACGCCTCGGCATACCTTGACGAGACGGAGCCGCGCGGCCGCTTCTTCACCTACCTCTTGCTGTTCATGGGCTCGATGCTCGGCCTGGTAACGGCCGCCAATGTCATTGCGCTGTTCGTTTACTGGGAGCTGACCAGCATTACATCGTTTCTGCTGATCGGGTTCTGGCACGAAAACGACCGCTCGCGAGAGGGCGCCCTGAAGGCGCTGGTGGTCACGGCGACCGGGGGACTTGCCCTCCTGCTTGGGCTCGTCTTTCTCGGCCTGGGTTGCGGGGGGTTCGACTTTGGCTCGATCGCCAAGGGCGCGCCGGCCTTCGCGGGCAAGCCAGCCGCCACGGCCGCCGCCGTGCTCATCCTGGCAGGGATCTTGACGAAGTCGGCCCAGCTTCCCTTTCACCTGTGGCTGCCGAGCGCCATGGAAGCGCCGACTCCCGTTAGCGCCTACTTGCACGCGGCGACTATGGTCAAAGCCGGTATCTACCTGGCCGCGCGCCTTGCTCCCGTTCTTTCCGCCGTGCCGATATGGACTCCGGCGCTAACTGCGGTCGGTCTCGTGACAATGACATGGGCGGGGCTTCTGGCGCTGCGACAGCGGGACCTCAAGGCTTTGCTGGCCTTCTCCACGGTAAGCCAGCTTGGGCTCATTCTCGCTCTTTTAGCTTCCGGCCAACCGGCGGCCACCGCCGCGGGACTGCTGCACGTCATCAATCACGCAGCGTTTAAGGGAGCACTTTTCCTACTCGTTGGCATCATCGAGCACGAAACCCACACGCGCGATCTGCTGCGGCTGGCCGGCATCGCCCGGCGCATGCCGTGGACGGCAGCGGCGGCAGTGGTGGCGTGTCTCTCGATGGCTGGGATTCCGCCCCTGGGCGGATTCGCCTCCAAAGAAATGTTTCTGGACTGGGTGCTCGGGTTGCCACCCCTGGCC
>CAYZHO010000149.1:0-7179 GCA_964478045.1 uncultured Myxococcales bacterium
GGAGCTAGCCGGCCGCGTGCAGACGTTCCTGGAGCGGGCCGGGACGCGGACCCGGTATCGGGTGAGCGGGGAGGAAAGAGCGCTGGACCTGCTCCTGGATACAACCCGGCGCGCGATGGCGCGAGCCGGCGTGGGGCGGGAAGACGTGGACTTCGTAATCTACACCGGCGTGAGCCGTGGTTGGATCGAGCCCGCGATGGCAAATCTCGTCCAGTCGGAGCTGGGACTAAGTCGGGCCACTTGTTTTGACGTGCTTGACGGATGCGCCGGGTGGCTGCGAGCGTTGCACGTCGCTGGTAACTTCATCGAGACGGGGACCTACGGGTGCGGGCTGCTCGTTAACTGTGAGGCGGGGGTGGTCGATCTCCAAAAGTGGGATTTCCTGCCGGAAGACGAGATTGATCCGTATCTAGCGACATACACGCTAGGGGAGGCGGCCACGGCAACGGTTGTTGCGAGGGACGACGGCGCCGGCGAGTTCTACTTCCGTTTTGCGAACTTTGGGGAGTTTTTCGACCTGTGCATGGTTCCCCTGCCGACGATGCCGCAGTTCCTGCCGCGTTCGCGGGCGAATGGGCACCAGATCGGGGTTTTCTACGCAAAGTCGGATGTGCTGTTGCGAACAGCCGTGCAGCGTATCGCGCAGGTGTTTCTAGAGGATCCGGTGCTGCGGGAGCAGCAATACGACATCGCATTCGGTCACGCGGCCAGCGAGAAGGCCAGCGAGCTGGTGTGCTTGCAACTGAACTTCCCGCGGGAACGGTTCTATTCAACCCACAGCAAGTTCGGCAATACGATCACAGCGGCGATTCCGCTGGCAATGAGCTTGGCAGAAAAGGAGGGACGCTTGCACCGGGGTGACCGAGTCCTTCTCGTGGCAGGCGCGTCGGGCATTACGGTCGGATTCGCAAGCTTCACCTATTGACTTGTAGGGTTTGCTGCTGAACGGCGCGGCTTGTTGCCGGCCACGGCTCGAGCCCGCGGGTTGGGCTCACCGTTGCATGCCGTGTCGTGGCTGGCGTTGTACTTTGGCACACAGGGTAAACATCCGGTAGAGGGCGGTGGTGCGAGCTCGGCAGTTGCCGAGACCGGCGGCGGTTACCAGATCGTCTTCACGTGGGGATAGCGACGCAAGCGCTGGTCTTTGGTGACGAGCACGCCGCCGAGGTATATGGTTGTAGCCGCGATCATTCGGTCGGCAGGATCTCCCCCAAACTCAGGTAGTGTGGCCGCGTGAACGCTAACTTCAGGCAGCAGCGGGATGAGGGAAAGCTTAGGCAGATTGACCGCCTGACGGACCCAGGTCAATACGTCTCGGTCTAGGCGAAGCCGGCCTTTGACGACTAGCATCGCCAGCTTCCAGCAGGCGATGGCCGGCAGCGCAATCTCCTTCGCGCTGTCGATGGCGGAGTAGGCACGGCGCGAAAGTCGGTCGCGCGCCGCGGCCCACCAGATCCAAGCGTGCGTGTCGAGCACGATCATTGATCTGCTTGCCAGTCGACCCCGAGCGGCTGGACCAAGTCTCCTTCGTAAAGGATGCTGCCGGCCAAGTCCGCTTCGTCGGCGGGCTCGGCCGGAACGAGCATCGCGATAGGGCGGCCGCGTTTGGTGATGACGAGCTCCTCTCCCGTGGTCGCCACGCGGTCGAGAAGCGCGAGGCACGTCGCCTTGAACTTACCCGCCGGGATACGTTGCCGCGCTTTTGCAACCATGGTCATATTACTATAGTCACATCCTGCCCTGCCGACAAACGTTCCTCGTGGCCTGCGCATCTCGCGGTTGGGTTTCTAACTCGCTTGGGGCAGGCAAGCCAATGAGCCGCGTGTCATAGACCCGAAGCGAGTTTTTTTGAGCGCTTGCTCGCAAGCTGGTTGCGGCCTGCATCGCGCCGCTTTGCGCTCAAGGGAAGATTGGAGCGAGCGCTCCAGGGCCGTCGGCCGAGCTGCTGCAATCGCTCGGGAGCTGCGCGGGGCGCTCACTCGGCCCTTAGGATCTCGAGGAGTGCGATACGGGTGGCTTGGCGCCCCGCTAGGAATCCGCCTGCGGTAGTCGTCGCAAAAGCCAAGAGGCCGAGTCCCAAGACGTTGAGCCAAGCGAAGTGCTCTTCGAGGTAGTAGCCGAGCAGGTACCGGAAGTTGCAGTGAATCCAAACCCAAGCCGTGGCCAAGCCTACGAAGGCACCGAGAATGGACCCGAGGATTCCAATCGCCCCGGACTCGACAAGGATCGACGTACGAATGAGGTGGTCCTCGGCTCCTATGAGTCGTAAGACGGCAAGCTCTCGGCGGCGTTCGAGGATCGCCGATACAAGCAGGTCGAGGATTCCCGTTAGCGTTACGATCACCACGAGCAGTTGAATGGCGCTGGTGAAACGAAATGCGCTGTTGATTTTGTCGTCGTGGTAGGCGAGCACTTCACGCAGCGAAAGGGATTTGATCCGGTAGGACTTGCCGATTGTGTCAGCAATGGCACGGCGCACGCGCGCCAGGGGAATCCGCGGATCCACGGTTAGGAAGAACCGGTGGACCGTACTGATGAGCCAGCGGTCGCGGACGAGGCGGCGGTTTACGATCACCGTGCCCTTGTCCGAAATGTAGTCGGGGACCACGCCGACGATTGGGAGCGTGAGCGGCCCGGTAGGCGTGGCGAGAGTGATGCGGTCGCCCGCGTGTAAACCCGTGCGGTCGGCCAAGCCGGTCGAAATGTTTGCGCCGGTCCCTGCCTTGAGGGCGCGAAGAGCTCGGTCCATGTCGCCTTCGCGGAACCATCCTTTGGGATAGCGAGCCGGATTGAAGAATCCGTCGGTAAAACCGGCGACTCCAATGCGCAAGCCCTGATAGGATTGGCCGGGAAGCACGGTAACAGCGTCGACCGCCCGCACGCCGTCAATCGAGGCAAGCACTCCGGCAAGGCGTTCCGGGAGCGGCGTCTCGAGCCATCCGCCTTCGGTTGCCACCGCGCTCACCGTGAGATCGGCAGCCAGGAACTGGCCGATGTACGCCCGCATCGACTGGCGAAAACTCAGGGCGAGCGACGAAACGAAAATTCCCACGGTCATGACGAGAGCAATCGCCGCAATGGTGATTCCCGAGCGCCTGGCCGAACGCCGCAGGCTTTCGATCGCCACCCGTCCCGAAGGGCCGAACCAGCGGACGGCCAGGCGCTGAAGGGGCCCGGCGGTCCAAACGACTAGGGGCACGGCGATCACGATGGCCGACGCGTTCCACAACGTGGCGCCGATATTACCGAGCGCGATGGACCCGTAGTGTGCTTCTCCCGCAAGCGCCAGGACACTGACGCCAACGAGAGCGGCCCACAGCAAGCAGAAGCGTCCGATGCGTACCCGCCGGATTTCGTCGAGATTCTGGTCGTGCAAAACGGCAAGCGGCTCGGCTCGGGCGGCCGTGCGCGCTGCAAACACGGAGGCAAACAGCGCGGCGACGATCCCCGCCGCGGCTGCCCACGCTTGGTCCTTGGGGTCGAGTCCGATGTCGCCCGCCTCGAAGCGAAGCTGGAAGATCACCCCCATCGATTGCGTGACCAGCGGCACCAATAGCCTGGCGAGCACGACACCGAGCGCAAGGCCAGCGCCGACACCGAGCAGGGCAAGCAGAAACGCCTCGGTGATGAGTAGCGCGAACAGCCGTCCGCTTTGCGCGCCGATCACCAACAGACGTGCGATGTCGGGAATCCGCTGAAGCGCCGCCGTCGAGGTGGTGTTGTAGATGATGAACACGGCAGCGATCAGGCAGAGCATGCTGAGGCCCGTCAGCATTGCCTGAAACGAGCGCAGAGCCTGCTCATAGTAGGCGGCCCGATGCTCCGGCCGCTCGACCTGCAACCCCGCCGGCAGGCGGGTGGCCAGCCGCTTGCGGACTACCTCGACCGGGACCTCAGGAGGGAGGACCACGTCGATTTGATCGATGCGGCCGACCTTGTCGAGGGCGATCTGGGCGGCCGGTAAGTCCATGATCGCGAGCATCCCGCCGAAGGCAGCAGCAAGCCCCTCACTGCCGAGTAGTCCGACGACCTTGAGGGACCGAACGCCCGCGGGCAACGCAAGCTCCACTCGTTCGCCGAGGCCGACGCCGAGCTCGTTTGCTAGCCTCTCGGTAAGCAGGATCGTGTTTGGATCGCCGATTGAAGCAAGGATCTTGCGGCGATCCGTCGTCGTGGTGATGTGATATCGTTCGAGGTCCTCTTCGGCGAAAAAGTCGGCGCCAAACAGTTGGAGCGTGCGGCCCGGTGCGTCGGCGAGCGAGACGGTGCCCCGAACCAGCGAGATGGCCGCGACTACGTCGGGGTCGCTACGGACGATATCGGCGACCTCTTCGCGAAAGCCGACTTCTCCCGATCCGAGTGTTACTTCGAGCTGCGCGGGGCCGGCCATCAGCTCGATCGTGTGGGCGAAGTGCCTGAGAACACTCGTGTTGATCGCGGCGATTGCTACGATCAGGGCCACTCCGGTAGCGACGCCCCCGACGACTAGAAGGGCACGTCCCCACCCGAGCCGGAGCTGCCGCCAGCTAACCTGCCGTAGGAGGCGCAACATGAACGCGCTATTGGCCACCGGCCCCAAGCCGGGCGCCTAAGTAGACCACGGCGCGCGCCCTGGCGTCAATGGATCGGCCGGAAAAACGGCGCCTAGATATTACCGGGCGGCAATAGGGGCAGTCGCCTCAGGCTGGCCCGCCTCGTTCGGGCGGTGGGATCGAGTAGGTGCCAACCGCGTGAGCGACCGGATCCTCGATTCCGTCCGAATAAATGTAGACTTCACCGACGGCCAACCGCCGCCCCAGCTTGAGGAGCTTACAGTGGCCAACGAGGTCTCGCCCGGCCGGCGGCCTGCGCATGAAGTTCAGCGTAAGGTTTGTCGTCACCGCAAGCGCGACGGCGCCGATCTCGGCGAGGATGGCTGCGTAAAGCGCAACGTCGGCGACCGCCGCCAGCGTTGGGCCGGAGACGGTACCGCCTGGCCTGAGGTGGCGCTCGTCCACTGGCTGGCGCACGCGCGCGCTGCCCTGGCCGGCGGCCTCGACGGTCACCGTGCTTTGCGGAAACTCACGAGCGAGAAATGCACGCAGCTCCTCGAGGCTAAGCCCCATGGCCGGTCGCTCCTGTGCGACCCGCAGCCAGCCTAGCGGGTGGTGCTTGCCGCCGCCCGATCGTGGTCGCGGGTTTCTTCGCTCGTAGCCGGCGAATCCTCGTACAGGGCGCGACGCTCGGGCGGCATTTCACGAAGGATCCGCTTGGCCACCGCTGGGGGCACCGCCCTGAGGCTCCCGTCTTCTTCCTGTACGACGACGCCGCTGGTGACCAGCCAGCGGTAGCGCTTTTTGCGCTCTTCCTTGTCCGGGTGGCAGATGAGCTGGCAGTTGCCGCAGGTCAGCGCGAGCTTGGGATCCATCAGGATGTGCCGGTGCCCGCCGGGCGGCGCAGGTCGCTTTCCGTAAGCCTCATAAGCGGCAGCGAGCGCTTCGAGAAACTCCTCGTCCTTGTCGGGAATGGAAAAGCGGCCCGGCGACCAGGTCGACCACTTGCCCGAAGGATGCAGCCCGGTAAAGCCGCCGCAGACGAGCTCGCAGCGCATATAGTTGCGCCGTTTCGAGTACGTGAACTGGCGCCCCCCAAGCGTCACCGTGGTGCGTTCGTCCGGATCCATGAGCCGCGACACACACGCGTTCATGCACAGCTTGCACTCGTCGCAGTAGTTTTCGCCGGGGGCGAGCGGCTCGGTGGGCTCCAGGGGCGCGGTCGTTACGGTGGCGCCGAGAATCACCGCCGCTCCTTCGCGCGGCGTGTGCACGTTGCCCGAAAGCCCAAAGTGGCCAACGCCCGAGCGCACGGCGAGGTATCGCAGCGACAGCGGCGGCATCATGTCGAGCATCCCCCGAGGCGTGTCCTCGCGGTATTCTTCATTCGCCAGAAGCCCGACGGACTCATAGCCCTTGGCACGCAGATAATGAGCAAGGTGGGCCGCGATCCCGGTGGCCAGCGCGTTGGCGCGCAGGTTGTCTCGTTCGTGAGCCCGGCGGTCCTGCTTCTTGAGGAACGCTGGAATCAGGCTCTGGTCGAGGGGAATCGCGAAACAAACCGCCGCCTTGGCGCCGGGCAGCACGGCCGTCAGATCGGCCGACGGCGGACCACCGGCGAGCGTTTCAACGGTTGCAATGCCAGCGGCGCAAGCTCCCTCGTCGCGGACGTATTCGATGACGAGTCGGGAAAGTTCTTTCATCTGTGTTCCTCCATCCGGTCTCGCCGGTCGTCTTCTCGCTCGGCCCGCGGCCGGCTGTTGTTCGGCCGGCTTGCAGCCGGCGCCCCGGCAGTGATCGGCGCGCTGCTGTGTCCTTCGGATTGTTGCGGCGGACTCGAGCTAAAACCAGCTAAGGCAAGAACGCGGCGCGGTTTTTTTCCGGATGCCCCTGTCGCTAGGACGGGCGGTACGCAAACCGTTGCAAGGTGCCGCCCGGCTGGAACTCAGCCGCAACGCTCGGGCGAGAAAGCATAAGGACCGAAGAGGCGAGGGCCTGCGCGGGCGGCGGGCGCGAGCGCAGCGAAAAGTTCGAGCGCCCCTTACTTCCTGATGGAAAGTGTGGTTTAGGCGTTTGCATAAGTGCAGTTTTGGACGCTTCGAAAAAATGCCATTTGAGGCGCTTCCAAAAGGGCGGTTTGAGGCGTTCCGAAGGGACCGGTTTGTAGGGGATGCCGACTCCGGCTTGCCGCCGAGAGTTCGCCGCAGCAAGGGGGCGGTTTGCACCGGCCGGCGTCCGGCATTGAGCAGGATCTGCAGGCGGTGTGCCTGCAAGCTGCTGCTAAGGCGCTAGCGGCCGCCGTCGCCCGGTGCGGAAGAATTCCCGCGACTACCGCTTGCCGGGCGCGGGGGTTCCACTGCTCCCGAGGCTTCGGCCCGGGCAATCTCTTCGGCATTCATGCCCAGCAGCTCGCCGAGCACGTAGCGATTGTCCTCTCCCACGCGCGCTCCGCTTCGGCCGCTTCGGCCCGGCGTGCCTTCGAGAGCGAGCGGCACGCCGGTGGCCACCACCGTTCCGCGGGTCAGATGTGGAATCCGCTCGAAAAACCCGCGCGCCCGCAGCTGCGGATCCCGGTACAAATCTTCGACCGTGGCAACCGCTGCCGCCGCAACCCCCGCCGCTTGTAGCCTCTCGGCCACCTCGAGGG
>CAYZHO010000150.1:0-7039 GCA_964478045.1 uncultured Myxococcales bacterium
GCAGATCGAGGAGAGCGCTCGGCGCCTGCTTGCCGCCACTGAGGCAGCCCGGGCCAAGGCGGCTACCGTGCTCGAGTGCGGGGGCCGGGGCCTCCTGCTGTGGAACGCTCCGTTCGATCAGCGCGACCACGCCTGCCGGGCTTGCCTGCACGCTCTCGATGCCGGGCGCCGCCACCGCCTTACGGTCGCCGTGGCCACAGGGCCCGTGGTCGCGACGCTGGCCGAAGGGCCGGGCGGCGAGCGCCGCTACTTGGCCTGGGGCTGGGCCATCGAGGCCGCCGAAGCGCTGAGGCGATTGGCTGGGGTGCTCGAAGGGGCCACCTTGGCTTGCGAGGAGACGATTGCGGCCGCACGCGGAGCGGTCCTGGCGCGCGAACTCGACTTGGTCTGCCTCGGCTCGCGGCGCGATCGCTTTGCGGTCTACCAGGTGCTCGGAACGCCCGACGAACTCGATCGCTACCGCGGCCTATTCGAGCACTACGGCCGCGGCTTGGCGGCCTACCGGGCAAGGCGCTGGCGCGATGGCCTGGAAGCCTTCGAGCAAGCTGTGCGGGCAAACCCCGGCGACCGCGCGGCGCAAGTTATGGCCGAACGCTGCCGGCGGTTTGTCGAGAGGCCGCCTGGGGCCGACTGGGAGCCGGTCACGCCGCTCGGACTGCGCGAGGCCATCGAGCCGCGAGAGCCAGCTACCTGATCGCGGCCTAGGCTATTTGTCCGCCTGCGGCGGCCCGCCGGCCGTCTCGAACGGCGGCCCCTCACTCCAGGGCCGGGGAATCAGCTCGAGGATCACGCGGCGCTTGATTCGTCCGGCAAGGCGCGAGCCGAAGTCCACGAGGGCCATTTGCCAGCCGTACTTGCGCCTGAGTTCCCGGTAGGCTCGCTCCTCGAGCTGCGGCTCGGTTACGATCCTGCCGTAGCCTTCCTGCCACGGGCCGCGACGGCGGCCGGTCATGGTGCACGGAGCGAGCAGAACGCGAGGGTCACGCCGCAAGCGCCGGACCTTGTAGGAAAGGCCATCCGTGAAGACGTACAGGCGCCCGTCGAGCTCGGCGAACCATACCGGCGTCTCGACGGGCGAACCGTCGCGGCGGAACGTGGCTAGGTTGAGGTAGGGTCCTTCCACGGGCTGACTCCAGCGCCGGAGTTTGCCCGGTGCCATGAAAAAGGGCCACCCGGCTGCCGGGTGGCCCTTTTTTCGCTCGGCCTGCGGCAGGCGGCGGCTCAGGGAGCCGGGCAGGTCACCACAGTGCCGCAGGGACAGGTGGTCGGCGGGCAGTCGACCACGCGGCCGGGATAGTACGGCGGGGACGGCAGCGTGGGCGGCGTTGGATCGAAGTAGCACGTGCCACCGCCGGCACAGTCGGCGTTGCTCGTGCACTGCAGGCCCTTGTTCGTGCCGCCCTGGCACGTGTCGACCTGGTTGCAGTCGGCGCACTCGACGTTGATCCAGCCCGCGTCCCCGGCGCGCATGCTGTTCACCCAGTCGACGAACTTCGGCACGCCGCCGCTGGTGTCCTCGTAGAGCTTGTCGAGACCCCAGATCGTGTGGGCCGATCCAGCTCCCGTGTAATAGCGGAAGTTCGGAGCGCGCGCGGCGATGGCATGGACGAAGTCGGTCATGCACGCATTCCACTCGCAGGTCTCCACCCACCACTGCGTCCACATCGAGATCGGGTTCTTCATCACGTTGTAGAAGGCCGCCTGCCCGCCGCCGCTGCCATCGTAGGCGGTCTGGTACTGGGCAAAGCGCGCCTGCGGGTAGTGGTTGGCGATGTTCGCCCAGACGTCGACGATCGAAAGCTCCTGAGGCGTTACGTCGAGCCCGGGAACGAAGTCGGGGATCGTCTTCTGCACGCCCCAGTTGTCGATGTAGTTCTGCAGCCAGTCCACGGTGATCACGCCGGCACCGGCATCCCCGAGCACTTCGAACTGCGCGCTCGGGTAGACTTCTTCGAGCAGGAACGCCGAGTTCATGATTGCGCCGTAGGCCCCGGCGCTCGAGCCGGAGACGAACACTTCGTCGGGGTCGACGAAGTGCTCGCGCGCGAACTTCTCGGCCACCATCGCGTTGACCCGGCCGCGGTGGTGGATCACCGCCGTCGAGTAGCGCTTGTCGTTGTTCCCCCAGTGGACGTCGCAGGTGCAGTAGGAGACGAAGACGACGTGCCAGTCCCTAAACGGGTTGCGCGGATCGTTCATGTCGGCAAACCCGGTTCCCACCAGTTCGGGGTTGTCGTCAGGGCCGGCTTCCTGCTTGCACGTGTTGGCCACCCAGCAAGTGGTGTTGTCCCAGCAGGCCCCGCCGCCTTGGTAGTAGACGAGCAGCTTGTTGACGGTTCCGCGCTTGTAGAAGAACGAATAGGGCGTTCCCTTCGAGCAGATCGGGTGGAGCTCCTGTCCTTTATAAATGACCGTGTCGCCGGGAATGACCTGCGTGAACGAGGTCGGCAGCCCCGGCGAGGTGGTCGTGCTGATCATCGTGTCGCTTTCGATTTGCGTGACGGCTGCCGTCACGCTCGCGGCCGCCGGCGCCGGAGCCGTGCACGAGGGAGCCGCCGCATTGTAGAGCGCGTCGAACTTGTCCGTGGCCTTGGTGCGGCCGGCGTTCAGCCGAGAGCGGTCGCGGTCCTTACCGGGAACCTTGACGTGCTTCGACTGGGCTTTGAGCAAGCCCGAGCACAGCTTGGCCGCGGCCTTGAAGATCTTCGACCGGCATTTGCGGTCGCTTGCGTCGTTGTCGTTCCCGCCAGCCCGGATGATCGACTGGAGGCTGTCCACCGCGGCGCGCAGATCTGCTTCGGCCGTGGGCGCATCGACCGTGGTGACGGCGCAGTCCACTTGTTTTTTGGCGGCTGCTTGTTCGGCCTTGTCCCAAGCCGTGGCCAGCTTGGCCGCTGCTTTGGCGATTGCCGCGTCGCGCTTGGTCCCGCCGCTGTCGGCAGCCGGGTTGGCTTGGTACTTGGCCCAGGCGATCAAAGCGCTCTGGCAGAACTTGCCGGCCGCTTTGATCTTCTTGGAGACGCACACGTTGGTCGGATAGGCGCCGGCCAGCGCGCCGGCGGGCAACGCCATCGCCAGGGCGGCAGCCACTGCGGCAACGAAAGCTGCGCGGTCGTACTTCCTCTTCACGTCCTTCTCTCCTTTTGGGTTCCTCGGACCCAGTGATTCGGCGGCCGCGCGCGGCCCCTCCCCGCGGCGCGCTGCGGCCAGAGCGAGCGTACTCGCCGCGCCAGCCCGCTGTCAAGGGAGAGTTTTGCCCTTGGCAGGGCACCCTCCGGCGCTGCATCCAAGAGCTTTCTTGCCCCCGCCCCAGGACCTCCACCGGGGAGCATTGCGGCCGGGGGGGCACTGCCTGGGCCGCGGCCTCCCACGAGGCAGGCGCACCCGGGTCGGTAGCAGTCGGCCGCCCCGCCTGGGGGTGGCGGTTGTGCCCCGCGGGGCGGCGCGCACTGCTCGGCCGGCACCCCGCGGGGCCTGCGCCGCAAGGCCGCCGGCGGGCTGGCACGCGTTCTGGCCTGCAAGTACAGTGCACTTTTGCGAAAGGAGCCGGCGCGCCAGCCAATGATCGACGAGGAACTAGCCCGCAAGCTTCGCTACGTGCGCACGAGCCAGGGGCCGATCGACCTTGCGCTGTTCCCCGACTTCTTCATTGCCGGGCCGCAGCGCACCGGGACGACGTGGCTGCATGCCAATCTTCGCGAGCATCCCGAAGTCTTCCTGGCCGAGCCCAAGGAACTGTTTTTCTTCAGCAGGCTGAAGACTCCCGAGCACCCGCGCTTCGAAAGCGCCGAGCTTGCCTGGTACCTCTCGTTCTTTCGCGAGCCGCTGTGGCGCTGGGCACTAAAACAAGGCTTTTGCCTCCTGTACCATCGCCGCCCTTACCGCCCGCGCATTCGCGGTGAAGCGACCGCCAGCTACGCGGCTCTCGACCCGGACGTGATCGACGAAGTGCGCGCGCTCAACCCGCGCCTCAAGGTCATTTTGATGATTCGCGACCCGGTCGAGCGCGCTTGGTCGCATGCGATGAAAGACCTGGTGCGCAACCCCGGCCGCTCGTTTTCCGAGGTGTCCGAGCAAGAGTTCGAGCGCTTCTTTTCGGACCCGTACCAGGTCCGCTGCGCGCGCTACCGCGAGCAAATCGAAAACTGGCAGCAGCGATTCGGCAGCGAGCGGGTTTTCGTCGGCCTGTTCGACGACATCGCCCGGCGCCCGCTCGAGTTCATGCAGGAGGTCTGCGAGTTTCTCGGAATCTCGAGCGAGCCGAGACTGCTCGGGCGCCGGGTGCGCCAGGCCGTCAATCCCTCGGCGTCGCACCCGATTCCACCGAGACTGCGGGCCTGCCTAGAGCGGCTGCTGGCCGACGAAATCGCCGACTTTGAGCGGTTGCGCCGCCAGTACGAGCGGCGCAGCTAGAGCAGGCCCGAGCGCCGAGCGGGACCGGCGCGGGCGAAACGAGGCCGGGCGCGAGCACTGGCCGGCGGGAAAACAAGAAACGGAGGCAATATGGACGGGCGGCAAGTAATGGAGTCCAAGAAGACCGCCGAGGTGTTGGGCAAGCGAATGGCCTACGTGGAGGCCGGCAGCGGCGACCCGATCGTCTTTCTCCACGGCAACCCAACGTCCTCTTATCTTTGGCGCAACGTGATTCCCCACGTGGTCGATCTCGGCCGCTGCATCGCTCCGGATCTCATCGGCATGGGAGACTCCGACAAACTCGAGCCGAGCGGACCCGGCCGCTACCGGTTCGTCGAGCACCGGCGTTTTCTCGATGCGTTGCTCGAAGCCCTGGGGGTTGGAGATCGAGTCACACTGGTGGTCCACGATTGGGGCTCAGCGCTCGGGTTCGACTGGGCGCGCCGCCATCCCGAAGCGGTGCGAGGGATTGCCTACATGGAGGCCATCGTGATGCCGCTTCGCTGGGACATGTGGCCGCGCGCCGCGCGTCCGATCTTCGAGGCGCTGCGCTCGCCCGCGGGCGAGAAGATGATCCTCGAGGAAAACGCCTTCGTCGAGCAAGTCCTTCCGATGTCGGTGCTGCGCGAGCTCACCGAGGAAGAAATGCAAGCCTACCGGCGGCCGTTCGCCGAGCCGGGCGAGGGGCGAAGGCCAACGCTTACCTGGCCGCGCGAGATTCCGATCGAAGGCGAGCCGGCCGACGTCGTCTCGATCGTCGAAGAATACGGGCGCTGGCTTGCGGCTTCCCCGGTGCCAAAGCTTCTCATCAAAGGGGATCCGGGTGCCATCCTGCGGGGCGAGCAGCTCGAGTTCTGCCGCAAGTGGCCGAACCAGACCGAAGTGACCGTCAGGGGCATCCACTTTCTGCAAGAAGACTCGCCCGATGAAATCGGCCGCGCCATTCGCCGGTGGCTCGAAGGCCTCGGCTGAACCGGCTACAGATCGAACTTGAGGTGGCGGCTCAAGTCGCCGCGCAAGTCCACGAAGATCTCGCGTTCGGCAAAGTGCCAGTTGCCGGCCTCGTCGCGCTCGAAGCGGTCGTGGTAGCGGCCGGCGATCACCGGCTGAAGCGGAAAGTCCTCGAGCGCTTGCAAGACGGTATAGACCGAGCGGGCGGCGGCCACGCCGCGCTCTTCGTCGACGTCGATCACGCAGTTGGTGACTACGTGCTTGGTGCGAGGAGTTCCGTCTTCGTAGATCCGAGTCGTCGAGCGGTACAGGCGGGCAACAGACTCGGCGCTGCGATCGGCCAGGACCCGACCCTCGGCCCTTAGGACCGCGCGAGCCAGCAGGCGCCCGAGCTCTTCGAAGCGACCGCTGTCGATCGCGTCGGCGTAGGCGTAGATCAGCCGTTCGATGGCTCGGTGGGCCTTAGTCACGTGCTCCTTTGGCTTTCGGTTCGGGTTCGGGCAGGCGCGACTGGCGCCAGTCGACCTCGTAGAGGCGGACCGGATCGCGGATGCCCTCGAGCTGGACCCTGCCGAGGGGGCGAAAGACGAACCCCTTGCCGGCTGCTAGTTGGCGCACGACGTCGCTTACCAGGATCTGCTCGCCACCGGCTAGATCGACGATCCGCGAAGCCACGATCACGGGAGTGCCGTAGAGGTCCCCGCGCTCTACGATTGGCTCCCCGCTATTGATCCCGATCCGCACTTGCAGTTGCGGTCCCTGGCCGCGGCGGTTGTGCTCTTCGATGCGCCGCTCGATCTCGACAGCCGCCGCTAAGGCGCGGCCGGCTGCCAGAAAGTATGCCATGATCCCGTCGCCGGTGTGCTTGACCTCGTGGCCTCCGTAGCGCCTCAAGGCCCGGCGGACGATGCGATTGTGCGCCCGAACGATCTCGTGAGCGCTTTCATCCCCGAGCTTGTCGGCGGCTCGGCTGTAGTTCTCGATGTCGGTGAACAGGATCGTCAGGTCGACCGGACCGAGGCGCTCGAGCTCATCGGAGTCGAGCCCGAGCATGGTTCGGGCCACCGGAAGCAGCGCGTTGAGGCCGTCCTTGAGATCCATTTCGTCACCGCCCTTGCCTTGCGGGGCTTCCGCGCATTGGGCATAGCCGAAAGCCACGGCCGCTAGGGCCCACCCGATGGGGGAAGCGTTCCGCTCAACTATTTAGGCAGTCTAAATATAAGGACCGGCGAGTGATAATGCAACGCGTCAAGCGATTCGTTTTCGCGCAGGAGGCATTTGCGGCGCGCGCCTCGGGCCAGCGCTCGGGTGTGCAAGTGCTGGCTGGCGCCGCAGCGCTGGTTGCCGCCGCAGTGCTGGCTACCGCCGGGCTGCTACCGGGCGCCGTAGCCTGGGCGGGTCAGGCAGCAACCGGCAGTGCGGGCCAGGCCGCGGGAGTTGGCGGCGGTGCCCAAGCGAAGAGCGCCCGCCGCGGGCAAGGCGGGGCCGAGCCGGGTGCGTGCGTGCGCCTTCGCTCGGGCGAACTGCTGGCCGGGGCGCTCGAGCCGTCGTGCCCGCCAGAGTCGATCTGCTTGCGCCACCGCTTGTTTGGCCTGCTCGTGATGCCGCGCGCCCAGGTCATGGCGGTCGGCGCGAGCTGCGGTGGCGGGCCGGCAAAAGAGGCGGCTGCTCAAGA
>CAYZHO010000151.1:0-7010 GCA_964478045.1 uncultured Myxococcales bacterium
GCGGGTCAGCGAGCGGGATTCGCCGGCCCGGCGTCTTGAGGATTTCGGGGAGCCGCCGCGGCTTGAGCGGGCCGAGGTCTACGACGCCGGCTTCGCGTAGCTTGGCCAACGAAAGGCCGTCCGCTTCGTCGTCGAAGCGGTCGCCGTATGGGCCGGCGCGTAGCATGAGGTCGAGCAAGCGCTCGGGACCGCGCTCTTGTCCGATTTTTGCTAGTGCTTCTTCCTGGGTGACGTGCTCACAAGGTGTCCCAGGGACGCCGACCACCAAGCCGGCGATCGCCCAGAGCATCATATCGTCGAGGGATTCGACTGTAGTTGCGTTTAGCCGGGCGGCCAGTTCGGCGAGGATTCGCCAGTGAGGCAGCAGTCCGGGATCAGGCTCGAACACTCGCGGTGAGTAGCGGGCGTAGTCGCGTACGGTCGTGCTTTGGAAAAGAAAGTCGTAGTTCGACTCTTCGAAGGCCGTAAGCGAGGGGAGAATGACGTCGGCGTGACTGGTGGTCTCGTTGACGTAGATGTCGACCGCGACCATGAAGTCGAGCCGCTCGAGCGCCCTGGCCAGGCGCCTTCCGTTGGGCGTTGAGAGCACGGGGTTGCCAGCGGCCGTGATCAGCGCGCGAATCCGCTCGGACTCTGGCGCCGAATCGATTTCTTCGGCCATCACCGCCACCGGGAGCTGGCCGTCGAACTCCGGGAATCCGCGCACGCGCGAGCGAAAACGGCCGTAGGGCACAGGTCCGGCGTCGACCGGCCGCGGCTCGCTTTGTCCGGTGGCTGGGCGCGGAAACATCAGGCCACCTTCGCGGTCGAAGTTGCCGGTCAGAATGTTCACAGCGTCGACGAGCCAACTGGCGAGCGTGCCGAACTCGGCCGTGCAGGTGCCGAAGCGGCCATAAAGCGCCGCACGCTCGGCGGCTGCAAACTCCCGCGCAAGACGGCGGATCGTGCCAGCTGCGATGCCCGTTACCGGCGCGACTTTCTCGGCCGGGAATCGCGCGGCGATACGGCCGAGCTCGTCGATGCCGTCGGTGAACTCGGCAAGCCTTCCGGGGGCGACGAGTCCCTCGGCAAAGAGGGTGTCGATCATCGCCATCAGCAGATAGGCGTCCGTACCGGGCCGGATGGGAATCCACTCGTCGGCCATCTCGGCCGTTTCGGTGCGGCGCGGGTCGACGACGACCAGGCGCGCGCCCGCCGTGCGCATGCGGCGCAGGCGATCTCGGACGTTGGGCGCCGACATGAGGCTGCCGTTGGAGACGACCGGATTGGCGCCGAGGATGACGAAGTACTCCGTGCGGTCGATGTCTGGGATTGGAAACAGCCACGGGTCGCCGTAAAGGATCCGGCAACTCAGGTTCTTTGGGAACTGATCGACCGTGGCGCCCGAGAAAACGCGCTCGGTCTGCAGCATTTGAATGAACATTCCCGACCAGAGCATGGCGCCCAGGTTGAAGCCGGTCGGGTTGCCGATGTAAGTGGCAATGGCGTTGTTCCCGTATTGATCGCGGATTGCGCGCAGGCGGCTGCCGCACAGGTCGAGCGCTTCGTCCCAAGAGATCGGCTCGAACGAACCGTTGCGCTTGATGAGCGGGGCGCGCACGCGGTCGGGATCTTCATAGACCGCGGCTGGTGCGTAGGCTTTGGCGCACAGGTACCCGCGGCTGCGAGGATCGTCCGGATCGCCCGTGATGCGAACAACGCGGCTCTGCCCGCGGTCCACTTCAACTCGGATCCCGCAACACGCCTCGCAAATCGGGCACGAGCGCCGGACGACCTCGACTGCCATACTCTACTCCCTACTTGACGGGGATAAGTACAATTTCCAAGTGCCTGAAATTGCTAGGGTTGGCAGCCAACCCTAGCAATTTCAGGCACTTGGAAATTGTACTTATCCCCGTCAACTCAGCGGCCTTTGAAGTTGGGCTTGCGCTTCTCCAGAAACGCTCGAGTTCCCTCGCGCGCGTCTTCGGTGTGCGCCGACATCGTGGCCGCGACTGCTTCGTAGTCGAGGATTTCGTCGAGGTTCGAGGTCAGTGCCTTGTGAATGAAGCGGCGCGCCAGGTCGATCGCGACGCTGGGCCCGCGAGCCAGCTCCTTAGCGTAGGCTAGCGCCGCTTCGAGATCTTTACCCTCGGGTACGAGCTCGTCGAGAAGCCCCTCGGCCTTGCATTCTTCCGCCTCGAGGATGCAGCCGGTCTCGACCATTCGCAGCGCTGTAGAAAGGCGCGTGACGCGCGGCAGAAAGTACGTGATTCCGCAGTCCGGGGCGAAGCCCAGGCGGACCATCGCCGCGCTCATCCGGGTGGTCGTGTCCCCAAACCGCCGGTCGCAAGCCAGCGCGTACGCCAAGCCGGCCCCCATGGCTGGGCCGTGAATTGCTGCGATCACCGGCTTTTCGACTTCGATGATCATGCGTGTGAACTCGGCGAACGGGCCAGCAGGGGTCTTGCGCTGGTAGCGCGGCAAGACCTGATTTTCGGACAGCCCGGGAATCGGGCGGTCGCCTGAGCCGCTGAGCCACTCGGCATCGCCTCCCGAGCAAAACGCTCGCCCCGCACCGGTCAGAACGATGACCCGCACTTCGTCGTCGAGACGCAGTTTGCGGAACAGCTCGACGAGGTCCGAAGCGAGTTCCCAGTTGACCGCGTTGAGGCGCTCGGGACGGTTGAGGGTAACGATTCCGACGCCGTCTTCGATGCGGAACAGGTAGTGGTCCGGTGCCGACATGGTGCTGCTCCTCTCCTAAGCATGTTGCGCCGGCCCCCGGTCGGCGGCGCCCACTTGAAGCGCGCATTATCTCCGACCGGCCCGATCAAGTCCACGTTTCGGCCAGGGCCAAGGTAAAGCGCCCGGGCCTGCACGTACGCAAGCTTGTGTCTCTGCTTAGCAATGGATCCTCTAAACCTGCGCAGAACGAGGATTGCCGCAAGCCTCGGGCTTGGACCTTTGCGGGTTCCCGTCTTCCCGCGCCGGCAGGCCGGAGGCCCCCAAGCGGCGCGCGAAGGCTGAGACTCCCGGAGGCGTTAGTGCTTGCGATTGCTCAGCGGCGCAAGCGGCAAGATGCGATCGACGTCGATGCGCGCTCGCTCTTGATGGCGCACGCGCTCCATGTCGGCTTCGGTAATAGCCTGGCGCGGCTCGAAATCGTAGAGAACGACGTACAGAGTCTTGCCGCGCTGTTTCTTGCAGTCCTCGTCTTGCCGGACCTCGACTACACCTGTGCCGGTGCGGCACAGCTGGAAGCGCTCGTACGAGATCCGCTTTCGGTCGAGCAGTCGCATGAACGCGACGTGCTGGCGCTTGTGCTCTTGGTCCTTCCGAAAGACGTAGCAGATCCGCGGAGCCTGGCTGACGATCTTGGCGTAGGCGGGGTAGCGATCCTTTTGGAGCGGAGAAAGGATGACGCGCTCGCCGGCCGCAAAGACCACGTGGTACATCGGCCCGGCCGAATAGCAGTAGCGCAGATCGTGGCGTTCGAGGGCCGAAGCCAGAGCTTCGATGCGTTCGATGCTGCCGCCGCCGGTTGCGGCTTTTACATCCGCCCAGCTCAATACACCGTAGGCCATTACGGCCGTGATGCCGGCGGTGAGGACGCGCTGCATGGTGCCGCCCGGGAGCGCCCTCTCGCGCGCACACGCAAGCGCAAGGGCCGCAATCGGAAAGGCGGGCAACATGTATCGAGGGCTGACGTAGCCCACCGCGAAGGTAGCTAGGAACATCCACAGCAGAAGCTGTTCGGGGCCCGCCCACGTCCAACGCCCGTCTTGGTGGCGCGGGCGCAGGGTCCAAAAGCCTAGTCCGAAGGCGAGCAGTGGTATGACGGCTAGCCACTGGCGCACGCGGGTAATGCGGCCGGGCCGGCGGGCTTCCGCGGTCAGCCCAAGCCGCTCGACCTCGGGCCGAGGGGGAACCCCGAAGACCAAGCCGAGCTTGTCGAGCCCCTGGCCGATTGCCTCGATCCGTTTTTCCAAGCCGCGCTCGAGCCAATGCTCGTCGCGTTGTTCCACGGGGACGCGGTTCAGTACGACGGCTTTTCTGGCCAGCGAGCGGGCGGTCGCCAGAGGGTGGGCGATGTTGTAGGCGATCAGGAGCGAGGCGCCGGCAAGGAGCCCAGCTACGAGAGGCTTGTAGAGGCGGCGCGCATCGGGGTTGGCCCACCACATCGGTGCGAGCACGAACAAGTAAGCCAGAGCGAGCTGATTGACCCACAGGGCAATGCCCGTAGCCAGGCCGAGGCCGGCAGCAAGCCCCGGGCGGCGCTCGCCTGCAAACACTAGTCGCCAGAACAGCAACAGTACGAGGAGGACGAGAAACACGTGTTCGACGAAGCCGCCTCTGGCCTTTAGGTTCCACTGCAAGAAGTACATGGGGCCGAGCGCGACGATCGCCGTTGCCCAGCGCGCTGCCTGTTGGGAGCAAAGCCGGCGCCCTAAGGCGTAGACGAGCCAAAGCAGTGCAAGCGAGACCACCAGAGTCGCCGCGCGCACTGCTAGGATGTTGGTCCCAAACAAAGCGAAGCTAAGGGCCACGAGGTAGGCTTCGAGGGCGCCGAGGTAGTGCTGCCCGTAGAAAAAGACGGGCAGGGCGCGTCCTTCAAGGATGTGCTTGCCCATCAGGCCTACGATTCCTTCGTCGGCCAAGTAGACGTCGACTTCCCCGCCATTGACGAGGTCGTATTGAACCAGCATCACCAGGCGCATGGCGACGCCGGCCACGAGCAAGGTGATGAAAAGCCGCCGGCTCACCGGGGAGCCTCTCCGACTTGAGCTAAACTTCGTGCAAGCGGTCCACGAGCTTGCGCAAGCGCGTGTCGTCGGCCCGCAGCGCCGGGGGCAAGTCGAGCATCACCGTGTCGAACACGCCGCGGCAGCGCTCGACTAGGCGCTCGGGTAGTTCGTCGTAGGTGGCCACGATCGCCCACTCTTCGAGCATGTCGTCGCTGATCAGCCGCGGCAACTCTTGCCACTTTCCCTCAAGCGAAAGCTCGTGGAGCTTGGCGCCGACGTCCTGCCATCCGTGAAACTCGAGGACCGCGTGGTAGGTGCGAGTCGATGCGTAAAAAGCAATCCGCTGCTTGAGCTCTTGTTTGGCGCGTTCCACTTCCTCGCGGTTGGCTCCCACGGCGAGGAACGGCGCACCGACGACGTCGATCTGCGAGCGGTCGCGTCCGGCTTTGGCAGCTCCCGCTGCGATCTGCTCGAGGACGATCTCGCGCGTGTAGCGAAACGTTCCGATCGGGTGGAGGCGGACACCGTCGCAAAGCTCTCCGGTGAGTCGTGCCATGTATTTGTTTACTGCGGCCAAGTAGATCGGGACGCGGGGGTGTGCGATCGGTCCCGGATTAAAGAAAGGCGGCAACATGGTGAAGCGGTAGTACTTCCCCTCGAACGGTACGAGTTTTTTTGGATTCGCAAACGAAGCGAACATCGAGCGCAGGCACAGCACGTACTCGCGCAGGCGCGGTCCGGGCGGGCCGGTCCACGGCGTGGCATAGCGCCGCTCGTTGTGACCTTTGACTTGGGTCCCCAGGCCGAGCTGAAAGCGCCCGCCCGAGAAGTGCTGCAGGTCCCACGCGAGCTGTGCGGTAACCATGGGACTGCGCGGAAAGGCAATGGCCACGTTCGTGGCGATTGTGATTCGCTCGGTGTGTTCCGCGGCGATCATTGCCGGCAGGAACGGGTCGTGGCCGGCTTCGGGAATCGTGGCGCCGTCGAACCCGAGCGCCTCGATGCGCCGGGCGGCCTCGGCGATCTTGGCTAGGGTTACCGTATCCTGCCCGTGTCCTGCGTACTGGGCGGTCTCGAGACTGAGCAAGGCTGTCTCCACGCGCATTGACGCTCTCCTTGGACTGGCGGGATTGGCGAAGGACGACAACTACACGCCGCGCATTCCCGATGCCAGGCGGTTGACGGGGATAAGTACAATTTCCAAGTGCCTGAAATTGCTAGGGCCGGCCACCGGCCCTAGCAATTTCAGGCACTTGGAAATTGTACTTATCCCCGTCAACGTGGGCCGCCCTGGGCCCGATCGATTTCTTCTTGGAGCCGGCGCACTGCTTCGACGATCTCGATGAAACGCCGTCCGAAAGGTGTTAGCGCGTATTCAACCCTTACGGGGGGCTTTTCGCCGTAGACGCTGCGCTCGACGATGCCGTAGCGCATCAGCTTGCGCAGCCGTTCGTTCATCACTTTCGCCGAAAGACCCGGGCATTCTCGCAGGATCTGGCTGGGCCGGCTACGTCCGCGTGCAAGAATCTCGAGTACCCGCACGGACCACTTGCAGCCCACGACGCTTTCGAGCATCGCGGCAACCGACGTAGCCCCTTGGGTGCTCTCTACAGTCGGCCTCTGACCGGAAGGATCACGACGTACCATCGAGTTACCCAGTTACCGAAAAGTACCATCTTCCCGGACCTTACAAGGCGCTGTATGTTCTCCGAGTGGCACCGAGCCACCATAGACCAAACAGAAGGGGAGGCACAAGATGAAGAAAAAAGTAGTATTTTACCATGCAGGCTGTCCTGTGTGTGTTAGCGCCGAGGAATCGGTCGTGCGCGCACTCGACCCCGCTCGCTTTGACGTCGAGGTGGTGCACCTCGGCGAGGACAAGACACGACTGTCGGAGGCCGAGCGCCTGGGCGTCAAGTCGGTGCCGGCGCTCGTCCTCGACGGGCAGGTATTTCACATCAACTTCGGCGCTAGCCTAGCCGACTTGCGCTGATCACCAGCGCCGGGTCGCCGGGCGGGCCCCGGGGGCCTGCCCGGCGAGTCGAGCGTGTAGTTTAGACGGAAGGGCGCGCGTGAGCTGCCGCGGATTTGAGCTAGAAAGGGTCGCATCCGCGTTTAAGGGGGGAAGTGGAGCAAAGGCGGCCGAACTTGGCCTGGTGCGCGGGACCGCGGCTTCCGCAGCGCCTGTTCCGCGCGTGCGGGCTCAGGCCTGTCAGCCCGCCTTGGGGTTATCGTTGGCGCCGGGGGCAGGGGGATAAGTACAATTTCCAAGTGCCTGAAATT
>CAYZHO010000152.1:0-3995 GCA_964478045.1 uncultured Myxococcales bacterium
GGCCCCAGCCGAGCTCGTCGTAGAGGCCGACTTGCGTGCCGTTACTGCGGTCGATTTGGCGCCCGACGTCCTGGCCTCGCTCGATCCGGACCGGGATGTCTACGGCCGCGCTGCCGTCGTTGAACCCGAAGTGGGCCGGGCTCCCGGCGCGGCTTCCGGGAAGGTCGAAGCTGCGCAAGCCCCTGAAGAGGCCGAAGCCGAAGGGGCCCGGGAAGCCGAACCCCGCGAGGAGGCCGCGGCAGAGGCACCGGCGGGTGCCGGGATCGAGCCGGAAAAGCCGGAGGCGGCGGCGGCCGAAACCAAAGAGAAACCGGCCGAAACTGCAGCGGTCGAAGAAGCCGAAGAAGTCGAGACGGTGGGCGAAGAAGAAGAAGAAGAAGAAGAGGAAGAAGAAAAGCCGCCCATCGACGAGCCGGAGAAGCTGGCTGAAGAAATGCTCAACCGGGCCCGCGAGGCCGAACGGAGCAAGCCGGCGGGCCCCAAGGTGCTTGGCCGGATCGATCTCAGCCGCAAGCCGAAGCCCGTGATGCCGCAGCAGCCTGCGCAGCCCGCGCCACCCAAGCCGGGTGAAGCGCAACAGAAAGAAGGGCGCAAGCGCAAGCGCAAGGTCGTGCGTAAGGAAGACATGTTCGACGCATTCGAGCGTGCCTTCCGCGGGCGCCCGCGCAAGCGAAAGGCGGCCCCGGGCCAGAAGGTTCGCAAGACCGAAGTCACTGTTCCCAAGGCAAGCAAGCGGGTCGTGCGCATCAACGAAGTGACGACGCCCGGCGAGTTGGCAAAAGCGATGGGCGTAAAGGCTGGCGACCTGCTCGGCGTGTTGATGCGGCTCGGCGTCATGAAGAGCATCAACGACACCATCGATTTTGACACGGCTGTGCTGGCGGCCGACGAGTTCGGCTATACGGTCGAGAATACGGCCGTCAACGTCGAAGAGCTGCTCCACGTCGACGCGGTGGCGCAGGAAGCCGAGCTGGAATGGGAGCCACGGCCTCCGGTGGTCACCGTTATGGGCCACGTTGACCACGGTAAGACCTCACTGCTCGATGCAATCCGGCAGACCAAGGTCGTGGAAAGCGAATCGGGCGGTATCACCCAACACATCGGGGCTTATACGGTACAGACGCCCCACGGCGAAATTTGTTTCCTCGACACCCCAGGACATGCCGCGTTTACCGCTATGCGGGCGCGTGGGGCCAGCGTAACGGACATTGTCGTTCTGGTCGTTGCGGCCGACGACGGCGTGATGCCGCAGACCATCGAGGCGATCAACCACGCCAAGGCGGCGGACGTGCCAGTGGTCGTAGCGGTGAACAAGATCGACCGGCCGGACGCCAATCCGGACCGGGTCAAGCAGCAGTTGGCCGAATACGGGCTCCAGCCAGAAGAGTGGGGCGGCGACACGCAGTTCGTCGAGGTGTCGGCGCTGAAGAAGATCGGCCTCGACGAACTGCTCGAGGCCATTTCCTTGCTCGCCCAGATCATGGAGCTCAAGGCCCCGATCAACGTGCCAGCCCACGGGACCGTGATCGAAGCACGGCTGGACCGCGGCCGGGGACCCGTCGCAACGGTCCTGGTTCAAAAGGGTATCTTGCGCCGCGGCGACTACTTCGTGGTCGGCGAGACCACCGGCCGGGTGCGCGCGATGATGGATCCGATGGGGCGTCAAGTGAAAGAGGCACGCCCGTCCCAGCCGGTTGAAATTCTTGGCATCGACGAGGTGCCGCACGCCGGCGACCCGTTCGACGTGGTCGACGATCCGGCTCGCGCCGAGCAGATCGCCGAGCACCGGCGCGAGGCCGCGCGCAAGGCCGAGCTGGCGGCTTCGGCTCGGATGTCGCTTGAAGACTTGCAGCGGCAAGTGGCCGCCGGCGAAGCCACTGGGCTGCACGTCATCATCAAAGCGGACGTGCAGGGGTCGGCCGAGGCGCTCAAGCAAGCCCTCGAAAACCTGTCCACGGACGAGGTCTCCCTCAAGGTGATCCACACGGGAGTAGGCGCGATTACGGAGGGCGACATCCAGCTCGCGATGGCATCGAAGGCGGTCGTCATCGGGTTCCACGTCCGTCCCGACGCCAAGGCGCGGGCGCTGGCCGAGCGAGAGAAAGTGGACGTGCGCCTGCACACGGTGATCTACGAAGCGATCGACGAGGTGAAGGCGGCTCTCGAGGGCCTGCTCGAGCCAGAGTATCGCGAAGTAGTCGAAGGCCGGGCCGAGGTCCGGCAGACGTTCCACGTGCCGGGCGGTGCGGTTGTCGCGGGCTGTTACGTCACGGAGGGTAAGATCACCCGCAACGCGAGCTGCCGGTTGTTGCGGGACAACGTGGTGGTTCATACGGGGACGATTGGCAGTCTGCGGCGCTTCAAGGATGATGTCCGGGAGGTGCAAAGCGGGTACGAGTGCGGTGTCGGGATTGCGGGGTACAATGACGTGAAGATCGGCGACACGATTGAGTGTTACCGGCTCGAAGAGGTGAAGCGGACGCTCGATGCGCCGGGCGCCTCGCCGAAGTCGGCCAGGTAATCAGAGGGAGCCATATGGTCGTTGGCGTCTTGCGGATGGTCCTGTATTTGCCCGAAAACCGGTCACTGAAAGGCAAGCGGGGAGTAGTTCGTTCGATCAAGCAACGGGTCGCCAACAAGTTCAACGTTTCGATCGCTGAATGCGACGATCACGACGACTGGCAGCGGATTACTCTGGGCATTGCCCAGGTCGGCAACGACCGCGACCACGTTGACCGCTCGCTGCGGCAAGTGTCGGCGTTCGTCGAAACCCTGGCGCTCGCGCAACCCGGGGAACAGACCTTCCATTTCGACAACTATTGACCGGGACCGTATGGCAAGTGAGCGGGCAAGGCGGGTTGGACGGCAGGTCCTCCAGGAGATCTCGACGATCGTCGAGTTCGAGGTCAAGGACCCGCGCCTGAGCATGGTTACGTTCACGGACGTGCGCATGAGCGCCGACCTGCGCTACGCGCGGGTGCGATTTTCCTGCCTGGACCCGCAGCGGACGCGGGCCGAGTGCGAGGCTGCCCTGTCGCGCGCTGCGGGCTTCCTGCGCCGTGAAATTGGCCGTCGCCTGCGCTTGCGCTACGTGCCGGCGCTACGTTTCGAGTACGACGATTCAAGTGCTCGGGCGGAGCGGATTGCGCGGTTGCTTGGCGCTGCCCAAGGCCAGCGACCCGATGAGCAAGGCTGAGCCGGCGGGGATCTTGCCGGTCGCCAAGCCGGCCGGCATGAGCTCGGCGGCCGTGGTAGCCCGGGTCAAGAAGATCCTCGGCGGCCCGAAAGTAGGCCATCTAGGGACACTGGACCCGTTTGCGACGGGACTCTTGCCGCTGTGCGTCGGCGAAGGCACCAAAGCCGCGCCCTATCTGAACACGGCCGACAAGGAGTACGAAGGCCTGGTGCGGCTTGGGGTGGTCACCGACACGCTGGACGCCACCGGCCAGGTGCTCGAACGCAAGCCCGTACCAGACCTTTCGACAGTGGACTTGGAGGCACTGGCAGCGGGCTTCGTCGGCGAGATCGAGCAGGTGCCGCCGGCGTTCTCGGCCATTAAGCGCCGGGGCGTGCCGATGTACCGGCTCGCGCGCAGGGGCGAGGCGCCCGAGCTCGAGCCCCGCCGGATTCGCATCGAGGCGCTCGAGCTACGCGTGGCCGACCGCGAGCATCTCGCTCTGCGGGTGCGCTGCTCCAAGGGTACCTACGTGCGAAGCCTGGCACGGGACATCGGAGAACGCCTGGGGTGCGGTGGAACGCTCGTCGAGCTGGTGCGGACCGGGTTCGGTAGGTTCCGCCTGGAGGAGGCCGTCTCGCTGGCCGAGATTGAGGGAAGTCCGAACGGCCGCCAGCGGCTGCTGGCGGCCATCGTTCCGGTGGCTGAGGCTTTGGAGGACCTCAGGCTGCTGGAGGTGGCCGGGGGTGATGCTAGCCGGCTCAGGCAGGGCCAACAGCACGTCTTAGGCCGCCTGACCCCGCCGCTAAAGGAGGGCGAG
>CAYZHO010000152.1:4005-6971 GCA_964478045.1 uncultured Myxococcales bacterium
GGTCGTCGGGCCCGGCGGAGATCTCGTGGCGGTGGTCCGGGAAAAAGGGGGGCGCTGGCGCCTCGAGCGGGTGTTCCTCGGCGGCGCTTCTTGCGGTCCTTAGGCCACCGTGTTAGAGAGTCTTGGATATTCGGAAGGAAGAGGAACGACAAGGAGAAGAGGCGAAGCGACCGTGTCGATGGTGCAAGAAACGAATCAGTCCAAGCGGACGATCATCGAATCGTTCCGGGCGCACGAGAAAGACACGGGCTCCCCGGAGGTCCAGATTGCGCTGTTGACCGCCCGCATCGCCCATTTGACCGAGCATTTCAAGGTCCACAAGAAGGACCACCACTCGCGACGTGGGCTTCTCAAGCTGGTCAGTCAGCGGCGGCGACTTCTGGACTATTTAAAGCGCACCCAGTACGACCGCTATCTCGCGGTCATCGATCGACTCGGCCTGCGCCGCTAGCGACGAGACAAACCCCCGCTCGATCTCCCCGATTCCTCTCCGGCCTATGCCACTGGCAGGAAGAGGTAACGACGCATGGTCCATCAAGTAAAGCTCGAAGTAGGCGGCCGCACGTTGACCCTGGAGACCGGTAAGGTCGCCAAGCAGGCCGACGGCGCCGTCATGGTCTCCTACAACGATACGTCCGTTCTCGTGACGGCCGTTTCATCGAACCAAATCCGCGAAGGAATCGACTTCTTTCCCCTTACGGTCGAGTATCAGGAAAAAATGTTTGCGGCCGGCCGTATTCCGGGCGGTTTCTTCAAACGTGAGGGCCGTCCGGGCGCTCACGAAATCCTGACATGCCGCGTGATCGACCGGCCGATCCGGCCCTTGTTCCCGGAGGGCTACAAGTACGAAACCCAGATCATTGCGACGGTTTTGTCGGCCGACCGGGCCGGCTGTCCCGACGTCATCAGCCTGATTGGGGCGTCGGCGGCGCTCGAGGTTTCCGACATCCCGTTTGACGGCCCGGTGGGAGCGGTTCGGGTCGGACGGATCGACGGGCAACTGATCCTCAATCCATCGGTCGACGATCTTGAGGCTTGCGACATCGACCTGCTCGTGGCGGCGCGGCGGGAAGCCATCGTGATGGTCGAGGGCGGCGCCAGTATGGTGCCGGAGGACGAGATCATCGAGGCCCTGTATTTCGCCCACGAGGCGATCCTTCCCATACTCGATGCCCAGGAAGAGTTACGGGCGAAGGCCGGCAAGCCAAAACGGCCGTTTGTCGCGCCCAAGACCGACGAGGCGCTGCTCGAACGGATCCGCCAGATGGCCGAGCCTGGCCTGGCCGAGGTCTACTCGCATACGGACAAGCGCGAGCGCTACGCAGCGCTCGAACGGTTCGAGCGCCAGTTCATGGAAAGTCTGCCGCAGGACCTCGTGGGGCGCGAGGAGGAGGTAGCCCGGGCACTCGAGAAAGCGAAGAAACAGTACGTCCGGCAGCGAATCGTAGCCACCAAGAAGCGTATCGACGGTCGCGGCCTGACGGACGTCCGCCCGATCTCGATCGATCTTGGCTTCCTCCCGCGCACGCACGGTAGTGCACTGTTCACCCGGGGCGAGACCCAGGCGGTCGTCGTAACCACACTCGGCACCGCTTCGGACGAGCAACGGATCGATTCCCTCTACGGGGACGTTTGGAAGCGGTTCTTGCTGCATTACAACTTCCCTCCGTACTGCGTGGGGGAAGCGCGCATGCTGCGTTCGCCCGGGCGCCGCGAGATTGGCCATGGTGCCCTGGCCGAGCGAGCGCTGGCCAAGGTGCTGCCTCCCCAAGAAGAGTTCCCGTACACGATTCGCGTGGTCTCGGAGATCACGGAATCGAACGGCTCTTCTTCGATGGCCACCGTCTGCGGCGGGTCGCTGTCCTTGATGGACGCAGGCGTCCCGATCTCGGCGCCGGTGGCGGGGGTTGCGATGGGCTTGATCCGGGAGGGCGACGAGTACCTGGTGCTCTCCGACATCCTCGGCGACGAAGACCACCTGGGCGACATGGACTTCAAGGTGGCGGGCACTGCCGAGGGCGTTACTGCGGTCCAGATGGACATCAAGATCGACGGCATCCCCCGCGAGGTGATGCAGAAGGCCTTGTATCAGGCACGCGAGAACCGCCTGCAGATCCTCGAGGAAATGAGAAAGGCCATTCCGGGACCGCGCGGGGAGATGTCGCGCCACGCACCTCGCATCGAAGTCATCCACATCAATCCGGACAAGATTCGTGACGTAATTGGGCCAGGCGGCAAGGTGATCCGTAGTATCGTCCAAGAGACGGGGTGCAAGATCGACGTCGAAGACGACGGCTCGGTGTGGATCGCTTCGTCGGACGCGCACGCTCTCGAGAAAGCGATCACCATTATCGAGGGGATTACACAATCCCCCGAGGTGGGACGCATTTACCGTGGTACGGTCCGCAGGGTGGTCGATTTTGGAGCGTTCGTTGAGATATTGCCCGGAACGGACGGCCTGCTTCACATTTCTCAGCTGGCCGACAAGCGAGTCCGCAACGTCACCGACGTGGTGAAAGAGGGAGACAACATTCCGGTCAAAGTCCTCGAGGTGGACCGCCAGGGCAAGATCCGCCTGAGCTTGAAGGAAGCGCTTCGCGAGCTCGGGGAGACGGAATCCTCCGGCGCATGAACCACGGGCAAGTCCGGAGCTCGCGACTCGAGAACGGCCTGCGTGTCGTCACGGAGCCGGTACGCGACGTTGCCTCGGTGGCGCTCGGCCTGTGGATCGAGAACGGATCCCGGCACGAAACGAGAGAACTAAACGGGATCTCCCACTTCCTCGAACACCTGCTCTTCAAGGGCACCACGAAGCGTTCGCCGATGCAGATCGCCGAAGAAATCGAGTCGGCCGGGGGTTCGATCAACGGATTCACCGGCAAGGAGTACACTTGCTTTCACGCGCGCATCCCGTCCCGTGAGTTGGTAACGGCCTTCGATGTACTCGCGGACATTCTGCTCGATTC
>CAYZHO010000153.1:0-4056 GCA_964478045.1 uncultured Myxococcales bacterium
AGTCCGATGTTTTCGTACCAGTCGAGCTCGAGCGCCGTGGACAAGTCGTAGACTTCCGCCAAGTCGAGATCTTCCGGGCCGATTCCAGCCTCTTCGTAGGCCGCCTTGGCAATCGAGTCGCGAAAGGGTGTCTCGGGAGGCGGCGCGCCCACGGCCGAGTCGGTCGCAAAGTTCGGCATCTCGATCACCGTGTTGGGGTATTGCGGTGTCACCGTCGAGATCGCGGCAATGCGCACCGGGTTGCTCGTTCGCTTCCGTGCGTACTCCATGCTGGCCAGGACCACCGCCGCTCCACCATCGCTGGTTGCGCAAATGTCGAGAAGCCGCAGCGGATCCGAAACGATCGCCGAGTTTAAGACGTCTTCTTCCGTAAACTCCTTGCGGTAGCGAGCGTACGGGTTCTTGAGGCCGTGGCGCGAGTTCTTCACTTTGACCTTGGCGAAGTCCGAAGGCGTCGAGCCGTAGACCGCCATGCGCCGCCGAGCGTACAGTCCGAAGTACACCGGATTGGTCGCTCCGAGCAGACGAAAGCGCAGCCAATCTGGATCCTGCGGCCGGTCGGGTCCGGTCGGCGCGAAAAAGCCCTTCGGGGCGCTGTCGGCGCCGACCACCAATGCCACGTCGCATAGGCCCGCTAGGATCCGGGCGCGCGCGTTGGCCAGCGCTTGGGCGCCGGTGGCACAAGCCCCGTACGAGGTCGCCACCGGCACGCCGGTCCACCCGAGGGCCTGGGCGATTGTGGCGCCAGCGACGTAGCCTTGGTAGCCGTTGCGAATGCTGCCACCGGCCGAAACGAACCCAACGTCCTTCCAATCGATTCCCGCATCGGCCAGCGCCTCGAGCGCGGCTTCCACGCCAAGCCGATAAAACGGCTTGTCCCACTTCCCCCAGGGATGCATCCCCGCGCCGAGAACGGCAACTTCTCCTTTCGGCTGCTCGCTCCCCATCACGCTGCTCCCTCGCCGGCTGGTTTCCATTTCCATACGAGCACCTCGTGCTCGTCGTCCTCGAATAGGGTCTCGATCACGAGCTCGACGGGCATGCCCACCTGCAGGTCTTCCGTTCGCACGCCTCGCGCCATCTGTCCGAGCACCACCATCTTTTCCCGCTCGAGCTCGACCGCACCGATCGCGTACGGCTCGAAGGGATCCGGCGACACGTAAGGAGCCGGCGGCTTGTAGCAGTTGTTCGTGTAGGACCAGAGCCGGCCCCGGTTGCTGAGCGCCACTTCCTCAAGATCCGTGGTTCGGCACGATGGATTGCGGCACTGGACCGTCTCCTTGGGGAAAAAATACGCACCGCAGGCTTTGCAGCGGCTGCCGATCAAGTGCGGCTCCTCACTCTGCCAGTCGAACCACCCTTCGACCGCCGGGATTTTCTTTTTCTCACCGGACATAGCTCCCTCTCCGCCTGTCAGGCTGGCGCTCGCCGCCTCCGTTTCTTCCCGCACTTCCCCAGTCTCATCAGCGGCTCCAACGGATGCGGCTCGCACGGCTGCTCAACTTACTGCCCTGTCGGCGCAAAACCCAAAGTCGGGCGGCGGCGAGCCGGCCTCAAAGAGCCGCCGAGCCACGCGGCGGCGGTGCCACAGCATGGTGCCCCAAGCTGTTTCGAGCGCCCACACCCGCTTCATCCAAATCTGCAAATCACACTCCCACGTGTAACCGATGGCCCCGTGCACTTGCAGAGCGGCCCGCGCTGCACCCAAGGCGGCCTCGGATGCCGCGGCCTTGGCGTGGGAGACGTGCACCGAGCGCTCCGGGTCGTTGCGGGCAACCGAAAATGCCGCTCGATAGACCACCGGCCGGGCGAACTCTACCCGAACTTGCGCGCTGGCCAGCATGTGCTTCACCGCCTGGAACGCACCAATCGGCTGGCCGAACTGCTGCCGGTCGCACGCGTAGGCCACCGCCATGTCGATCATGCGCTGCGCCGCACCGACGAGCTCGGCCGCGGCGGCCAGCGCGGCCCGGTCGAAGGCGTAGCGCGCCAGGTCTTGCGCGTCCTGACCCGCGGCAATCCGCGCGGCCGGGTCCAGCCTCCACTCGAGGCGAAACAACCTGCGCGACGGATCGAGCGCCGGCTGGCGCTCAGCCTGGACGCACTCCCGGTCAAGCACGTAGATGCCGTCTTCGGCTTGAACCACGAACCAATCGGCCGCATCGGCGGCCAGCACGAACGGCTCGCCTTCGAGCGCCACCGCAACCACTGCTTCGCCGGCGCAGATCCGGGGCAGCACCTGTTCGGCAATCCGGGCGGCTGCACTCTCACTCGGCGAACTCGCAGCCCGCTCCTGAGCATCCCGCAGCAACGGCGCCGCCACGGCGGCGGTCTCGGCAAGCGGCAAGGGAAGCGCCGCCCGCCCGGCTTCCTCGAGCAGCAACACGAAGCCGGTTTCGTCGAGACCGAGGCCGCCGAAGCGCTCGGGAACGAGTACACCGAGCAGCCCGAGTTCGCCGAGTTTGCGCCAGAAGTCCGGGGCGTGTCCGGCCGGGCTTTCCCAGAGCGATCGGATCCATTCAGGCGTGCACTCGGCCTCGAAAAACTCGCGGGCGCTTTGCTGAAACAGTCTGGCTTCCTCGTCGAAGTGAAATCGCACGGTTTACTTCCTCGGCAGTCCGAGCAGGCGCTCGGCGATCACGTTCCGCTGGATCTCGTTGGTGCCCGCATAGATCGGTCCCGCCAGCGCAAAGAGGAACCCGTCGAGCCAGGTACCGACATCCCCGGCGGCCGGGGCCTGCGGCCACAAGGTTCCCCGTTCCCCGAGCAGCCGCATGGCTGCCTCGTGCATTGCAATGTCGAGCTCCGACCAAAAGATCTTGTTCAAGCTCGCTTCGGCCCCGATCGAGCCCCCCTCGATCAAGCGCGAGGCGGTCATGTACGTGCTCAGCGCGTAGGCCTCGGCATCCATCCACGCTCGGACGACTGCGTCGGCCAGGCTCGGATCGGCCTGCCCTGCACACCGCCGGTAGAGGGCCACCAGGCGGGCGGCCGTTGCCTGGAAGCGCGCCGGACTGCGGAGCATGAGCCCGCGCTCGAAACCGGCGGTGGCCATCGCCACCTTCCAGCCTTGGTGTTCTTCGCCGACGCGATTCTCCACGGGCACCCGCACGTCGTCGAAAAAGACCTCGGCAAAGCCCGTCTCCCCGTCGAGCTGCGCGATCGGCCGAACCGTCACCCCCTCGGCTCGGAGCGGCACCAGAATGAATGATAAACCTCGGTGGCGCGTCGAATCGGGATCCGTCCTGAAGATTCCAAACAGCCAGTCGGCGAAAGCCGCGCGCGAGCACCAGGTCTTTTGTCCGTTGATCACGTAGGTGTCGCCCTCGCGGCGCGCGGTCGAGCGAATCGCCGCCATGTCGCTACCGGCGTTCGGTTCCGACCAGCCTTGCGCCCAGATCTCTTCTCCCGAAGCCATCTTCGGCAAAAACCGGGCCTTCTGCTCTTCGGTCCCAAACTCCATCAACGTGGGACCCAGCAAGAAGATCCCGTTTTGGTTGACGCGCCCCGGTGCACCCGCGCGGTAGTACTCCTCTTCGAAGATCAACCATTCGATCAGGTTCGCACCGCGCCCGCCGTATTCGACCGGCCACGGAACCATCGCCCAGCCGCCTTCGTAGAGCGTGCGCTCCCATTGGCGGTGCGCTTCGAACCCCTCGGCCGTGTCCATGGACGGAAGCGGCTCGCGCGGTACGTGGGCCTCGAGCCACTCGCGTGCTTCTTTGCGGAACTCTTTTTCCTTCTCGGTATACGTAAGGTCCATCTGTGCGCGTGCGCTGTCTTCCTGCCGCTGCCTTTCAGTCGTTCTTGGTCTCGCCGAACTTGGCCTCGCGCTTTTCGACGAAGGCCCTGCGCGCCTCTTCAGAGTCCGGGGACGTGTAAAGCTCGAGGGTGAACCCTTGCTCGAAACGGTAGCTGCGCTTCAGGTCGATCAGTTCGATCCCGTTGAGCGACTGCTTGGCCAAGCGAACCGCCTGCGGGCTTTTTGCCGCAATCGTGCGGGCGATCTCGCGGGCGGTCTCGAGCAGGCGCTCGCGCGGCACCACGGCATGGATG
>CAYZHO010000153.1:4066-6846 GCA_964478045.1 uncultured Myxococcales bacterium
CCGGCGATCAAGGTGCGCAAGTCCTGCCGCTTCACCACGGCATGGATGCCGCCGAGGCGATACGCCTCGGCGGCAGTAATCGTCTTGCCGGTGAGCAGCATCCAGCGAACCTGCTGCATTGGAAACATCCGATAGAGATGCGTGGCCGCACCCAGCGCCCCGCGATCGATCTCCGGGAGGCCAAACGTGGCATCCTCCGACGCCACAACGATGTCCGAGGAACCGACGATTCCAATGCCTCCTCCAAGAACGAAGCCGTGGGCCGCACTGATCACGGGAACCGGGCAATCGTAAATCGCCGCAAACGTGTCGTAGCAGCCGCGGTTCACTTTCGTGATCAACCGGCCGTCTCGCGCGAGCTCCTTGATGTCCACCCCAGCACAAAAGCCGCGCCCTGCTGCCGCGATGATCACCACGCGCACGCGATCGTCCTTTCCCAGGTCGCCGAGCGTCGCGGCGAACTTCGCCCACCCGGCGCTATCGAGGGCATTGACCGGCGGATGGTCGATCGTAAGCTCGGCGATCCCATCGGCAATGTGTACCTTGACCGGCATTTCAGGACCTCCTCTCGTCCCCGCACAGGGAGCGTAGTCGCTCCTCCGCTTCGGTGACGATTCGTTCGATCAGTTCCTTGCACGTCGGCCGGTCGTCGATCAGCCCGGCCACTTGGCCGCTTGGCAGCACGCCCTCGGCCGGTTTGCCCTCGACCATCGCCCGCCGGATCAAGATCGGCGCGTTGGCCGCCATGATGATTTGCGAGCGCGTGAGCTTTTCGTTGCGCCGCAGCGAAAAAGCCGCCGAGACGAGATCTCCAAGCGTTGCGCCGCTCAGCTTCCGGTACTCCCAAGCCGTCTTCAACGCCCGCAAAAGTAGGGCCGGAGCGCTAGCGGCCTCGAGTTTGCTTACGAGTTCGTTGCGAACCACGCGCTGGGGGAGCCCGTCGACGCGTGTAGTAACGAAGATGTCGTTGACGGTCGCCGCGAAGTAGCGCTTGGCCGTTTCCGCCGGAAGCGGACTTTCGGCGGTCAGCAGAAAACGAGTGCCCATCGCAATGCCGGCGGCGCCAAGGGCAAGCGCCGCGGCCAGCCCCCGCCCGTCGCGGAACCCGCCGGCAGCCAGGACCGGGACGTCTACCGCGTCGATCACCGCCGGAACGAGCAACGACGTTGGCACCGACCCGGTGTGCCCGCCTCCCTCGGCGCCTTGAGCGATGATCACATCGGCACCGAGCTGGACGGCTTTGACCGCGTGGCGCACTGCCCCCACGGTCGGAACGCACAAGATGCCGGCCTTTTTGAACCGTTCGATGAACTTCGGGTTCGGAGACCGACTGTAGCTTGCCGCCTTTACGCGGTGCTGGATGATCAGATCGACGATTCGCTCGGCACCCGGCTGCTCCATCAGGAAGTTGACGCCGAACGGGCGGTCGGTCAGTTGCTTGACCCGCTCGATGTCGCGCGCGGCTTGCTCCGGGGTGGACGTGGCCGCAGCCAGGAATCCCATTCCCCCCGCGTTGCAGGTCGCCGCCACCAGCTCCGGGGTAGCCACCCACCCCATCGCCGTCTGGATGATCGGATAGCGGATGCCGAACAGATCGCAGACCGGAGTGTGCAGTGGCGAACCGCTCATCGCTTCTTGATTGCGGCGTCCCGTAGGTTGTGCGGATCGAGTACTTCTCGGATCAACCGCAACTGCTCCGGCGTCGGCACCGGCGTCTCGCCAACGTCGGGAGCCACAGCCAGCTCGAAGCCGGTTGCGGCCTGGACCTGCTCGACGGTCACCCCGGGATGCACCGAGCGAATGCGCATCGTGCGCCCGGGGCCCTCGAAGTCGAGCACCGCAAGGTTCGTCACCACGCGCCTTAGCTCAACGAAGTCACGGCGCACCCCTTCCGCCCACCGCTCGGGGTCGTAGCCGCAGCCGCAGGCCATATCGACTCGCTCGACGAACGAGCGCGGTGAATGATCGGCGACGAAGAAGCTGCAGGTGTGGTTGATCGTGTTTCCGGGAATTCCCCGCACGCCAAGCAACTGAACCTTCGGTTTTTGGTAGTTCCCAATCACACTGATGTTCGTGCAGCCGAACCGATCGATCTGGACCGGCATGGTCATCGCGTGCCGCTTTCCGCTCCACAGCAGATCGAACACCTGGCGGAACGGAAGCCAGCCTTCGACCTTGGGGCGATAGCCGTCGCGAGGACCGACCGGCACCGGCTCCGACACGAGCAGGCACTCGGCATCGGTGAGCAGTAGGTCCGGACTGAACGTCAGCTTGGCCAGGCTCGCGCCGAGCCGCGGAATCGTCCCCATCCCCGAAGCGAGAATCTCGCCGTCGCCGCGGAAGGCTTCGGCGGCTGCGACGACGCACAGCTCGGCTAAGGTGTAGTCACTTGCTCCTTCGGCCATCTCAGAACACCGGCTGGGGAATCGATTCGATCCGAGCGGCTCCGCCAGCCGCTTCCACGTATGTTTCGTGGTCCACATCGACGTAGCGCTTGCGGTAGGTATCCCAGCCGTCACCTGCCGCCGCCGCGTACTCCCTGAGGTGCTCTATGTCGATGCCGTAACGGGGCGGACAAGAGGTGGGGTGGGCACCAAAAGGCGCCTCGACCACGCCGTCCACCATGGTGCGGTTGAGCACCAGGGTGTGCAGGCAGCCTCGCTCGAGGAACTCTTCGGTCTTGACAATCTGCTCGCAGCTCACGTAGCGCCGCTTGGCGGCAGCACAGAAGAGATCGTCGAAATACGGATCCGGCCCTAAGATTTGCCCATTGCCCCCCT
>CAYZHO010000154.1:0-6790 GCA_964478045.1 uncultured Myxococcales bacterium
TCGGCTTCGACCGCAAGCGGTGGCTGCTCGGCCACTACCACCCGGAGCGACCGCCCGTCCCGGCGGGAACCCGTTTCGGCGTCGCAATCGCTCCCCTTGATCAACCGACAATGCGGGGGGCCAAGATAAACCGCGTGCGGCAGTTCGAGCGCGGCCGCGCCGCGGGCGCACTCGAGCAACCCCGGGGCAAAGCGGCCGGGACCAAGCCCGGCCGCCTGGGCGCAGGCGGATAGCACCAGCTCGCAGCCGCGAGCCGCCAGGACGGCTACCACGAGGCGCCTTTCGTCAAGGTGCCAGAACGCACACCGGCGCTCTCCCACGTGCCAGCCAACCATGACGCCCTTGGTACGGCGGGCAGGGGCGGGCCGTCAACGACGTCCGTGTGATCGAAGAGCTCGGGGCAGATCAGCGTCGCATCAAACCGCGGCCAGTGATCAAGGGCAGGTCGAGGGCGCTGAGCAGCCCCGGCGCGGCTCGGCAGACGGCTGGGATGGCATTGACCAGCCGCGTTGCCGTGATGAGCACGCCGGCCACGGCGTGGTCTCCCCGCTCGTCGGCGAACTCGAAGTCACACTGCATCGACGGGGATCCTTTGATCAGCACGCGGTAGCCGCCGGGACCTTGCGGCCAATCCGGCGCCAAGCGGTCGTCGAGGCGGGTAACGTGCTCGACCACCAGAGCTGGCCGCCCACCGACGATGCCCTGGACTTCAAACCGAAGAGCCCCCATTGTACCGGGCTCGACCACTCGGCCGCCCACGCGGATGGGCCTGTCGGCCTCCCGGCGCTCGTAGGTCTCCCGAATCTCCTCGAGCTCGAGACCGAGCCCTTGAGCAAGGAGCCGAATCGTGCCGCCCCAGCCAAAAGAAAGGGCCCCCGGCATCAGCAACAGCGGTGTCTCGTCGAGCGGCTTGCCGAACCCCATCACCTCGAAAAGCACCTGCGGCTGGTCGTACGTCGCGTAGTTGATGATCTCTTGGATGCGGATCTCCTCCCACCACTCGCTCAAACCGGACAGGATGAGCGGGAGCAGGTCGTTGGCAAAGCCCGGATCGATGCCCGAGGTCAAGAACGACGTGCCGCCCTGGCGACACGCCTCCTCGAGTTTCGCCGCTGCGGCCGGGTCGAAACCGTGAGGATGGACCAACCCCACAACCGAGGACGACACCACGTTTTTTCCGCTCTCTAGAATCCGGCACATGTCATCGATCGCCTCGAACGGGCGCAGGTCCCCGGTAGCCGTGTAGCAAACGCAATCCGCCTCACTGGCCAGTAGAGCTTCCGCGTCGTTGGTCGCCCGGATCCCAATGGGCGCGAGCCCGCACAACTCGCCGGCGTCCCGGCCGGCTTTGGCCGGATCGTGAACCCACACTCCGGCCAGTTCGAGCTCGGGGTGCCCCAGGATCGCTCGCAGGGCGTAGCGGCCCACGTTGCCCGTGCTCCACTGAATTACCCGATACGTCATGACCGCTCTCCTCGTCGTTGCGGCGGCCGCTCGCAACGGCTCGCCGGCAGGCTGGTCCCAACGCGCTTCAGTCCCGCCTCGGCCGGCCGAGCTTTTCTACTTCCACGCGAGTGGCTCGATCCGGACAGCCCGGTTGCCCCATCAGCAACGTCGGCTGAAGCTGATAGTAACCGCCCGCTAGATGGATCGGATTCATCGGGCTGGGGATCAAGGACTGGTGGGACTTTCCACGCGGGAACTGGAACGGCTCCCAGGCGTGATAGACGATCACCTGGCCCGGACGGACGCTGGCGGCTACCTTGGCTCGGATCTCGAACGACCCAACGTCGTTGAACACTCGCACCCGATCGCCGTCCTGTATTCCCCGGGCGCGAGCGTCCCGGACCGACATGAACACCACGGGCTCCCCACGCTGAAGCCGCAGCAGTTCGTCGTGATCGCGCCACGACGCGTGGATCGTCCATCGATCGTGCCCACCCGTCATCGCCAGAGGATAACGTCCGCCGATTGGCGGATTCTCTTTGTGGACGGGAAGAACCTCGCCGAGCTCGAAGAAAAACGGATGGTCGATATAAAACTGCATTCGGCGGGTCAGCGTGGGCCACGGTTGCTTCTTTTGGACCTGCCACGTGTTCGCCGTGATCGTTTCGCCCGGCTCGATGTCCGTGGCATGCCCTATCTGAGAGGGATTCGTTCCCACGCCGGTGTAACGCGCGTAGCCCTTCTCGCGCAGCTCGCGCCAGCTCGCGCCCCCTAGGTTGGTCGTCAGGGCAAGTACTTCCTCGAGGACTTCGTCCGTGTTGTCGGCTCGCAGGCGGCCCCCGAAACTGAACTCCTGATAGACGCGGTCCAGGCGGCGGCGCTTGCCGGCTCGATCGGTGTATTCGCGCGCGCCTCTCTCCACTGCGCGCCGCTCGAGGGTCTCGAGAAAGACGCAATGAAACTGCCAATCCGTTTTGGATTCACCGAGCGGAGGCACCGCTTCCGTAGTGACGTGGGCAAACGGAGCGATCGGCGAGCCCCACGTGATGTCGTCTTTCTCGTACCACCCAGCAGCCGGCAGCACGTAATCGCTCCAGCGCGCCGTATTGCTCATGCGCCAGTCAAGCGTCACCAGGAGGTCGAGTCGGGGCAGCAAACCGCCGATCATCCGGTCGTAGCCCCGCACGCGCCTCAACAGGTTGCCGCCAACCTCGAACACGATCCGAGTTCTAACTTGCGGAACGATCTGCCAGCCCTTTTCTAGCGCTTCATCGAAGTAGTCCCTGAACTCACGCGGCAGCTCGGGATCCCAGCGCCGCGCGCTCCCGTACAGCTCCTCGAGTCCGCCGTGCCGGTACAGCCACAGAGGCGTGGAGACCATCCGCCCGCGGCGGTACTCGCGCCGCGCGAGCTCGCCGAGGATCATTTCGGTGGAGTAGCCGTCCCACTTCAGGCGGACCATGGCCGGCGCTTGCTCGAGCGCCAACGCCGCAACTGCAAGCTTCGGCGGCAGGCGGCCGCTTGCGGCCGAAAGAGGCTCTGCACCGTCGATCGACAGGTAGGGAAACGCGGCGATACCAGCTCCCTTGCGCCCGATTTGTCCGGCCAGGGCAAAGGCCAGGATGACCGAGCGCTCCATCTCCATCCCGTGGTAGTACTTGCCGAAGTTGGTCTGGGTGATCGCTGCGGCCGCCCGGGCTCGGGCCAGAGTTCGGGCCAGACGGCGGATTTGCTCCGGGTGGGTCCCGCAGATCCGGGAAGCCCGCTCGGGTGAGTAGGCCTCAAGATGCCGGCGCAAGCGTTCGAACACAGGTTCGACCACGACCTTGCCTCCGGCCGTGGCGACCTCGTAGGTTCCCTCGAGAGCCGGTTCGAGTTCCCCAAGGCGGAGAGTTCCGCGCGGGGCTTCCACAACTCGCCCGCTGGCGCGATCGAACACGAAGAAGACATCCTCACGTCCGCCCACCCGCATGTCGCTCTGGCGGAGAAAACGGCCAGTGTCTGTTCGGACGAGCAACGGAAGATCGGTTTGCTCAACGACGAAATCTCGATCGAACAACCCTTCTTCGATCATCACCCTGGCCATCGCCAGAGCGAGCGCCGCGTCTGTTCCCATCCGGACCGGTACCCACTCGTCGGCGTGGATCGCCGAGGGGCTGTAGTCAGGGCAGACGGCCACCACCCGGGCACCGTTGTAGCGGGCCTCGTTGATGAAGTGGGCGTTGGGAATGTGCGTGTAGACCGGATTGCCACCCCAGACCAGGATCAAGTCCGAGTAAAACAAGTCGTCGAACGAGCCCGTGAAGCAGATCTTTCCGGTGGTAACCGTAGCGCCGGGATAGTGGTCGCCAATTTCCGTGTTGTTCTCCAGGAACGGGGTGTCCAGGACGAACGCGGTGCGCGTCAGTCCGAGCCCGTGACACCCGTTTGTAACGGCGCTGCCGAGATCCCAGATCACGGCTCCGGGACCATCCTCGAGGAGAACGTCGATCACTCGATCCGCGATCTCGCGCAGCGCCTCATCCCAGGAGACCCGAACCCAGCGGCCTGAACCGCGAGGTCCGACGCGCCGGAGCGGGTAGCGCAGGCGGGAGGCGCCGTACATGCGGCCGCTGTAGCAGGCCCCCTTCTGGCATCCCCGGGGGTTGAAGTCCGGGGTCTCCGGTTTGGTCTGGGGATAGCTCCCCACCTGCTCTTCGCGCCAGACCAACCCGTCTTTGACGTAGACGTTCCACGCACAACCTCGCTGAAAAGCGCAATTAACGTAGTGCGTTCCCCGGACCACACGGTCCCAGGTCCAGCGCTCCCGGTAGACGTCGCGCCAATCGCCGTAGGGCTGCGGCTTAGCGATCTGAGACTCGGCGCCATCGGCACAGGCCCGCGTCTCGAGCCGGACCAGAGCAAGGGCGAGCACCGCTGTCGTGGCCCGCAGGAAGGCACGGCGGCTCATTTTGGGATCCGCCGCGGGGGGAAGAACTGGCTGATCGCTCACGGCAGTCGCTCCGGCAGTCGAGCCCGGTCGCTTTTCTAACTATCCCATGAGCCGAGCTGTGTGGAACCCGTTTGCGCTAGATGCGTCTTGAGGCCGGCAGAGCTACTCTCGGCAACACGTAGACCACGCTGACGCCGGGCGCGCGTTCCCGGCTGGGTACGGCCCGCAGCGGAGCGGCTCAAACGATTCGATGACCTACGTCTCGGTTGCTCCGGTTCCCCCGGTTCCAGCGCTCGATTTGCTGTCGTACGCGGTTCCAGAACACCTGCGCGAGCACGCCGTACCCGGCGTTCGGGTTGTCGTTCCACTAGGGCGGCGCACCGTCACGGGGATTGTGGTCGGGCCCGCGGCGCCTCCCGCCGAACTGCGGGTGCGGGAAGTCGCGGCCGTACTTGACGACGAGCCGGTCGTCGGCCCGCCTTTGCTGGCACTGTCTCGCTGGATGGCCGATTACTACCTGGTCTCGCTCTCGGAAATCTTCTCGTTATGCCTTGGTAAGGGCCTGACGACCGCCTCCCGCCGCCTTGTCGAGGTAGTCGATCCAGGCGGGGCGCACACCCCGGCAGAGCGGCGCATCGTAGAAGCCATCGAGCAAGCCGGCCGCCCGCTCGAGACGGCGCGGCTAGCCCGTCACGCCAGCGGCTTCTACGCCGCGCTCGGCCGCCTCCTTGCGCGCGGCGTCGTTCGCATCCGCGAGCACCTGCCCGCACCGCCCGTCACGGTCAGGCACGAAAAAGTTGCGCAAGCAACGGCCGAGCTCAGCTCGGAGCGCCTCGACGAGCTCTTTTCCCGGGCTCCAAAACGCCGCCGGATCTACGACTACTTGCTCACCAGCCCCGGTCGAAGCGCGCCGGTGCGCGAGCTCAACGAGCTGTTCGGCCGCGCGGGTCCCGCTCTAGCAGCCCTCGAACAAGCGGGTCTGGTACGCATTGTCGAGCGCCAGGCACACCGGCCACCGCCCGCCGCCCCCGCCGCGGACCGGCCCGTCACGCTCAGCACCGCCCAAAGGGCGGCGCTAGCGGCCATCGAGGCCGCCCTCGATCGCTACGAAGTGTTTCTATTGCACGGGGTGACTGCGAGCGGAAAGACCGAAGTCTACATCGGCGCGATCGAACGCGTACTCGCGCGGGACCGAACAGCGCTGGTGCTGGTTCCCGAGATCTCTCTGACGCACCAACTGGTCGGCCGCCTCATTGCGCGCTTCGGACCCACGGTGGCGGTGCTTCACAGTGACCTGACGCCCAGCGAGCGCTGGGGCGAGTGGCAGCGCGCAGCGCGCGGCGAGGCGCGGATCGTCGTCGGCGCACGCTCGGCCGTGCTGGCACCGATCGATCGCGTCGGGATCATCGTGGTCGACGAGGAGCACGACAGCGCTTACAAGCAAGGCGAGGGACCGCGCTACAACGGCCGCGATGTTGCCGTCGTGCGCGCCCGCTTGGCAGGCTGCCCAATCGTGTTGGGATCAGCCACCCCGTCGCTTGAGTCCTGGTACAACGCCACCGTCGCCGGGAGGTACCACCTCCTTAGCCTCCCGGAGCGCGTAACGCGGCACCCCCTGCCGAGCGTCGAGGTCGTGGATTTGCGCGGCCGCGACATCCAGGCACGTTCGGGCCTTTCCGAGCATCTAGAACGCTTGCTCGAAAAGAACTTCGCGGCTGGGGGGCAGTCGCTCTTGTTCATCAACCGCCGCGGGTACGCAGCCAGCCTGCAGTGCTACCAGTGCGGAGACATCGTCAGTTGCACGAGCTGCAGCGTCGGCATGACCCTTCATCGCGAACAGGGCCGCCTGCGCTGCCACCATTGCAACGCAAGCCGGCCCATTCCGCCCCGCTGCCCGGCCTGCGGATTTGACTCCCTCGTAGCACAGGGAATCGGAACCGAGCGAGTCGAGGCCGCGGTTCGCGCCCTGCTGCCGGGAGCTCGAGTCGCGCGGCTGGATCGCGACATCGCCGCCCGCAAGGGACAGGCAGCGCAAGTGCTGGCAGCGTGGCGCTCGGGCCGCCTGGACGTTTTGATCGGAACCCAAATGGTGACCAAAGGGCACGACGTGGCGGGGGTCAGCCTCGTAGGTGTCGTTCTGGCGGATCTTTCGCTCGGAGTCCCCGACTTCCGCGCTGCCGAGCGAACGTTCCAGCTTCTCTCCCAGGTCGCCGGCCGCGCCGGCCGGGGATCGAGCCGCGGCCGGGTGGTGGTCCAGACCTACAGGCCCGAGCACTTTGCAATCGCCCACGCGGTTCGCCACGACTACCTCGGGTTCGCCGAGCGCGAGCTGGCCGAACGCACGGAACTCGGCTACCCGCCGGTATCGCGGATGGCTCTAGTGCGGCTAGAAGGCAGGCAGCGAGAAGAGGT
>CAYZHO010000155.1:0-6787 GCA_964478045.1 uncultured Myxococcales bacterium
GCCGGAAGCAAACCCTTTTGTTTTCAGGCACTTAGAAATTGTACTCATCCCTGTCAATCCGGAGTATAATCGAGCGCCCGTTCGTGATCCGCCAGGCATGGAGGGATAGCCATGCAAGAAAATACCCGCCTGTTTGCAGGAGCCGCCGTTACGGTAGTCCTGGCAGCTCTCTTGTGCGCGCCGGCGCTCGCACACGCCGGAACTGCCGAGTGCATCGCGCGCATCGACAAGACCGCAGCCGCTTTTGCCAAGAAGCGAGCACGCCAGGTCGTTCGCTGCGCGCGTAACCCCGAGTGTCGTAGCGCTGCCCTCGAAGCTGCCCTCCACAGGTTGAGCGCGCGTACGGTTCGCCGCTTGCTGCTCGACTGTGCCGGGGTCGATCCCGCCGATATCGGCATGGGCAGCACTTGCCCAGATCCCACCGGACAGTGCACGCAAACTCTGGACTCTCCCCAGGCCCTTGCTGACTGCGTGGTCTGCATGATCGCCGAGACGGTCGATCCGCTGGTCCGGCGCCTGCGCGGCCAGCCCAGCGACGATGCCGAAACCTGCGGAGGCTGCGCGGGGACCGAATGTTCACCGGAGCTTTTCTGCGAGCGAAAGCCAGGAAACTGCGACGACCCCACGGCCGTCGGCGTTTGCATCGAGCCGCCCGACGCTTGTCCCGATGTGTACCGGCCGGTGTGTGGCTGCGACGGCGTTACCTACGCCAACAACTGCGAGCGCCAGCAAGCGCGCGTGGGACTGCGCCACCCCGGCCCCTGCGTCATTCGGTGTGGCGGCGCGAGCGGCCAGAGCTGTCCCGAGGGTAGCGTGTGCGAGGGCTTGCCGGGCCGTTGCGACGGTAACGTCGAGGACGGCATTTGCGTTCCGGTGCCCGACGCCTGCCCCGACCATTATCGCCCCGTATGCGGCTGCGACGGGGTCACCTATCGCAACAACTGCGAGCGCATCAAGGCTGGCGTGCGCCTGCTGCACTTCGGAGAGTGCAAGCACGAGTGCACGCTCGATAGCAGCGGTCAAGCCGACTGCGGCCCTGGCAGGTTCTGCGAGCAGCCGCCCGGCGTGTGCTCGTCGGAGCCGGGGACCAAGGGCGTCTGCGTGGAGATGCCCGAAGTGTGCACGCAGCACTGGGATCCCGTCTGCGGCTGCGACGGCCAAACCTACTCGAACGACTGCTTCCGCATGGCCGCCGGCGTGAGCAAGGCGCACGACGGCGAATGCGAGCGCACGTGCGGGACCATTGGCGGCCCGCAGTGCGGCCCGGGAGAAATGTGCGAACTGCCTCCGCACACCTGCGACGCGGCGGATTTGCCCGGGCACTGCGTAGCCCAGCCGGACGCTTGCCCCGATCTGTACGAACCCGTCTGCGGCTGCGACGGCGTCACCTACCCCAACGACTGCGAGCGGCGCCGCGCCGGGGCGCAGCTCGACCACGCGGGCCCGTGTGAGACCAAGTGCACGAGCAACGCCGATTGCGCTGCCGGTGAGGCCTGCATCCCGCTGCCCGGCCACTGCGAACCCGGAGGACCCGCGGCGTGCGTGCACGTTCCGGACTATTGCCCAATGCTCGGCCTGATGCCCGTGTGCGGCTGCGATGGCGTCACTTACGACACCCCGTGCGACGCAATCAGGGCGGGCGTCGGGATCGACCACAAGGGGGCCTGCGAAACACCGTGCAACTCGGACGCCGACTGCAGTGCAGGCCAGGTGTGCTGGAAGCTGCCAGGGCAGTGCGACGGCCCCGGGCGCTGCGCGCCCATCCGCAGCGATTGCCCACTGATGATGCCCGCCTTCCCGGTGTGCGGGTGTGACGGCGTTACCTACCCGTCCCTATGTGACGCGCTCCTGGCCGGCGTCTCGATCGAGCACGAGGGCCCCTGCCAGTAAGCAACACGCGCTGCGAGGCGCGCCGCCGCTCGGGATCAAGTGCTGAGCCACCCGAGTTGGCGGCGTGCCTCGTAGAGCACGATCGCAACGGCCGCGGACAAGTTGAGGCTGCGCACCCCCGGTTCCTCGATCGGAATCGTGTAGACGTTCGGCTCGAGTTGGTCGAGCAGTTCGGCGCCCAGACCAACACTCTCCTTTCCAAACAACAACCTGTCGTCCGGCCGAAACCGGCACTCCACGTACGGCCGCCCGCGCCGAGCCGAAAACGCCAGCAGGCGGCCCTGGTGTTCGCGCGAAACGTATTCGTCCCAGTTCTTGTACACGGTCAAATCCACTAGCGGCCAATAGTCCAGGCCTGCGCGCTTGAGATAGCGGTCCTCGAGCGAGAAACCGAGCGGCCCGATCAAATCGAGGGGAGTGCGCGTGGCCGCAGCCGTCCGGGCGATGCTACCCGTGTTCTGCGGAATCTCCGGCTCGAGCAAGACGATGCGCACGGCTCAGTCGCGCTTGGGGCAGGGTCTGAGAGGATATTTCTTACCCTTGCACGGCAGCACGGCGCCCTCGGCATCCTCTTCGATCCAGTTGGCCAACTGGTAGTAGGCCGGACGCAGCAGGCGCGCCGGGAGCACGCCGCGCTCGCCGCGATCCAAGCGGCAGTAAAGAGCGTTGTCCGGCCCTACACACAAAGTTTCGCAGTCGAGGGGTGTCTCGATCCCATCGTTTGCCCGAACCCGGAAACCGGACTGAGGATCGCCCTCGACCGCTACCACCACGAGCGGCGTGTCTTCGACGTCGACGCGCTGGCGGTCGATGCCAAGATCGATCACCCATCCGCCCTCGCCGTCCGGCCGAACGTGCTGCGAGAACAAGCGCGCGATCTTGCGGTTTTCGATCGGCTCGTCGTCGGCGTACCAGCGGCCGTCACGGCGAAACGAGATCCGGTAGCCGCCGACCGGCCAGAAGCCCGCTACCCCCTTCTTGCCAGTCATCCCGTCACCCGGCCTTACTCATCGACGACTCCGGCTCGCACTGCAAGCTCCGCGAAAGGGCTGGCGCCAGCAAAGTTTGAGCGGCCGCTCGGCCACCGCCGGCGCACCGGTCACCCGCTGCGCCGCTCGGCAGTGTCGAGCAGCACAGTGACGGGGCCATCGTTGCAGAGCTCCACTTGCATGTGTTCGCGAAAGCGACCGCACGCGACTTCAACCCCGAAAGAACGCGCGCGCTCGGCCACCTCGGCGACGAGCGGCTCGGCCTGTTCGGGACCAGCGGCAGCAACGAACGACGGGCGCCTGCCCCGGCGCGTGTCCGCCATCAGCGTGAATTGCGAGACCACGAGGACGCCACCGCCCACTTCGAGCAGCGAGCGGTTCATCTTTCCAGCTTCGTCCTCGAAAATCCGCAGGTGGACGATCCGATCGGCTAGCGCTCGCGCATCGGCCACTGTGTCGCCCCCCGCAACACCCACGAACACGCACAGGCCGCGCCCGATACGCGCCACTTCTTCCTGGCCCACTCGGACCCGGGCATAGGCTACCCGCTGCACCAGCGCTCGCACGGGCGCCAGCCTGCCCGCCCTGGGCACTCGTCGCAACCCGCGGGCGCTACCTGCACGAACGGGGCCCGGCGGGTCTTCGGGACAACCGCCGGTCGAGAGCCGAACGGAAAAAAGCCGGCTTCTCCGGGAGGGGACGAAGAAGCCGGCTTTCTGGTTGGCGTGGTCCCTGGTTTTTCCCGCCCGGCTTGCGACGCCAACACGCAGCCGGGAACCACTGCGGGCTTACGGCCGCACGCCGATCGCGGGAGGATCGATCGGCTGGCCGTCCGGCCCGCTCACGTCGACGACGTCGACAACGAAGTCTTCCGGACGCGGGGCCTGCGCCCCTTGCCGGAAGGCGCAAGTGAACAGGTCCGCCGGCCCGGCAATCCCAGCCGGCGAGACGAGACCCACGATCAACTGCGACGAGTCAACCGCATTGTTGAACGAGGCCAACACACCATCGCCGGCCAGTGATGCGCACCAAACGCGATCACCCGACCCCACGAACGTGGCGCCGGTGGCCGAGTAGTCGACGGCGATCTGCAGTGCACCCACAACTACCGCGTCCTCGAGCCGGAAAATGATCGGCAGTGAGCAGTCGAGCGCTTCCTCGGATACCCCGATCGCGGCCCGCAAGACTTTACGCGCGTCCGTGGCCGTCACCCGGCCGTCCCCATCGGCGTCGCAATGGCCGTTGTCGCAGTCGGCCACCAGACCAACGGCACCGTAAAGGATGCGGCGCGCGTCGGTTGCCGTCACGCGGCCGTCGCCGTCAGCGTCGCCACAGACCTCCGGCAGCCGGCAGTCGGTGCGGCACGCCTCCGGCTCGGCGTCGTCGTTCGCGGGCCCATCGTCGCACTCTTCGACGCCCTGCCAGACGATCCCGTCCCCGCAGCGTGCCGCCACGCACCCCGGCAAGCACGCGTCCGTCGGGTCGTCGTTCCCGTCGTCGCACTCCTCGCCAGAGTCGGCCACGCCGTCGCCGCACGCGGGCATGCGGCAGTTGGTCCGGCATGCATCGGGCTGCACGTCCGAGTTGCGCTCGCCCTCGTCGCATTCCTCGACCCCGGCGAACAGGAAGCCGTCTCCGCAGCGCGCTTGCCGGCACTCGCTCGTGCACGCGTCCGTGTCGCTCGAGTTGCCGTCGTCGCACTCCTCGCCAGAGTCGACCACTCCGTCACCGCACGCGGGCAAGGTGCAGTCGGTGCGGCACGCATCGGCCACGGTGTCGGAGTTCTGGCTGCCGTCGTCGCACTCTTCTCCAGGTTCGAGGATCCCGTCTCCGCAGCCGCCGCAGCCCGGATCCACCGCAACCGGCTCGATCGAGGCAACGCGCACGAGGGCATCCGCCGTACCGAGATCCGCCGAAGCCGCGTCGACGACCGTAATCGCAAAGTCTTCCGCCACCGGCGCGCGGCCCTCGGCGCGGAAGCGGCAGCGCGCAAGGGCAGCCGGCGTGGCGAAGCCGCCGAGCGAGATGAAACCGGCGCGAAGGGTCGCCGACGACTCGTCGTCGTTGAAACTGGAAAGCGCGCCGTCGACCAGGTTCTCGCACTCTACCGACTCGGAGCTCCCCGTGAAGCCGCCCGGCGCGTCGGCGTAACCGACGTCGAACTGCAAGGAAGCCAGAGGGCCGTTCGCTTCAACCGCCAGGGTCACGTCGTAGTCCGTGCCGCACGCCCCGCTACCGGGATCGGCCGGCGGCGTACCAGGCCCGCCGCTGCGCGGCCCGGCTCCCGTGTCACAAACAATCTCCGATATTTCCACGACCGGTGGCGGAACGATGTCCGTGCCACTCGGGTCGACCGCCTCGACCACCCGAACGGAAAAGTCGGCTGCCACCGGAACGATCATCGCGTCGAGTTCGCACTCGGCCACAGGCGTCGGACCACTGAAGCCCGCCACGCGAACGATCGCTCCCGAGAGCACCCCGTCGGCTTCGATGTCGTTGTAAGCGCCAAGCGCGTTGGGCACGAGTGTCGTGCACGCTGCTTTGCCACCGGAACCGACGATTTCTGCTCCGCTCGAAGCGTAGTCGAGCTCGAAGACCAAACCGCTGATCGGTGTCGCGCTATTCGCCCGCAGGCGCAGCAGGCAGCCGCCGGCAGGCGGCGCCATGGTAGTTGTGGTCGTGCTGGTCGTCGTCGTCACGCTGCGGCCGGCGCAGTTGATTCCGGTCACCACGACCGCAGGCGCTGGCACGACCGAATTGAGAGAGGCATCGGTCGCATCGACGGTCGTCACGGAAAAGTCTTGCGCGGACGGCACGGCCCCGGTCACGGTGCACGAAAACAAGGATTCTCCGCCAAAAGGTGCCAGCCGCACGACCCCGGCTTTGAGCCGGCGTTCGGAGGCGATGTCGTTAAACGTAGCGAGGGCGCCGGGAACGCCGGACGACCACGCGACTTGGTCCGCGTCTCCGGGCAGATCGCCGAGAAACGCCGAATAGTCTACCTCGACGATCACCCCGCTCACCGAAACGGAACGATCGGCCAGTCCAAACGTCACCGTGCAGTCGGACGAATGTGCGAGCACGGGAATCACGAGATACCAGCCGACGATGACGATCGTGAGTTGAACTAGTTTCTTGAGCATCGGTGCACCTTCCAGCGGGCGCCTTGGAGGCGGCCGCTGCGCGTCGTGCAAGGACCAGGCCATCGCTCACCTGAGGCGAAGTACGTCAAAACAGGCCAAACCTGTAGAGTGCTGGGCAGGCCGGCCAAACAAGCCGCGCAACCTTCGCGAAGATTCCCGAAGAGCGCGGTTGGAAAGCGTCACTTCGGCAACGCCGGTGTCGGCCGTTCGCCGCGCAGCTCGGTGGCGTCCTTGCGGGGGCACCCCGCCGCTCGCAAGGCCCACGGCGGGGCTTGCAGCCGTTGTTCGGCCTAGGGCCAGCTTCAAGCGGGCGCCAACCTGGCCGTTTGGGAAACCAAGTGAAGAGAGAAGAAGACCGCCGGGCCTACGGTGCTAGCGGGCAGGTAAGGGCCACCGGAAGCCGCACCGCCACGGCCATCGTCATCTGGGCGTCCGTAGCCGCTAGCTGCCCGTCCGCGTTGACGTCGCACACGGCCAGCGGGCATCCGGGCACGATGCCAACCGCGGCGTACAAAATTCGCTGCGCATCTAAGACAGTGACCGAACCGCTTCGATCCGCATCGCCACAGTCGGGCGTAACGGTGCAGTCCGCCAGGCACCCACTAGCGTAGAGGTCGGAGTTCGCCGGCCCCTGGTCGCACTCTTCGCTCGTGTCCACAACACCGTCCCCGCAACTCGGCAGCACGCACGTAAGACGGCACGTATCGGGAGCCGTATCGGAGTTGGCCGGGCCGTCGTCGCACTCCTCGCCCGTGTCCACAACAC
>CAYZHO010000156.1:0-6726 GCA_964478045.1 uncultured Myxococcales bacterium
CGTCTTCCACCGGCGGCTCTTTCGACGCTCGCTTTTCATGCCACTACACCTCCTCAACCTCTCCGCTCTAGCGTTCCACCTTGACGATCATGTGGTCAGGCATCCTCGAAATGAGATCCTCGAGCGCTCGGTCTAGGTATTCTTCGTCTTTCGACTCGAGCGTTAGCCTAACGCTGTATTCGGGATGCGACAGCTTGGGATACGAACCAAGCAACAAATCCGGAAACTTCCCGAGAGTGGCGTTCAAGTACTCGGCGATGGCGGTCTCGCTGGCCGCTACGAAGACTTGGCGCAGGTGGTACGGGCGGCCGCGAAATCGCTCGCGCAGCGCCTTAACTTTGGCCTGAAAGATCTCGGGAATCCCGGGCAGGATGTATACGTTGCGAAAGAGAACCGTCGGAAAGTTGGTCTCGCCCGCATCGAGCAGTTCGGCGCCTTCCGGCACCTCAGCCATTTTGAGGTAGGCCGCTGGCGGATCCTGGCCCACAGCCCGCTCGACGATTCGCCGCAGCTCCGGATGAACGACCACGCCCACGCCGAAGGCGCGGGCTACGCCCTCGATCGTCACGTCGTCGTGGGTCGGGCCGACCCCTCCGGAGGTAAACACGTAATCGAAGCGAGCAGCAAAGTCCGCCACCGCTGCAGCGATCGTCTCGACGTCGTCCGGGATCACGAGTACTCGCTCGAGGGAAACGCCGAGACTGCGCAACTGGCGCGCCAGGAAAGGAGAGTTCGAGTCGACCACCTTGCCGGAGAGGATCTCGTTGCCAATCACGATCATCGCGGCGGTGGTGTTGCGCGCGGCAGACTCGCTCATTCGTCCCAGCGGGGCGGCGCCCCAAACCACGACTCTAGCACGGGCAGGGTCCGGCGGCCATGGCCGTCAGCCGCCGACTGCCTCGGGAAGATCCCGGATTTGCTCGACGAGGAACTCGCGCAGGCGCTTCTTGATCGACTCTTCGATTTGGCGGACCCGCTCCCGGCTGACCCCGTAGCGATCTCCCAACTCTTGCAAGGTCAGCGGGTTTTCGGCCAGCAGTCGCTCGTCGAAGATTTCGAGGTCGCGCCCCTTTAGGGAGGCTCGGAACTCCTCGAGTTTGCGCCGCATCAGCTCGTTGAACTCCCGGTCGGCAACCTGGCGCTCGGCGGTCTCGCCCTCGTACGGAAGCAGCTCGATGACCGGCGTGGTGCCATCCGGCTTGGCAGGCCCGTCGACCGAGACCTCCGAGGCCCCCATCCGCATGTCCATCTCAATGACTTCCTTTTCCTTGACCCCGAGCCGGTCGGCAATCATCTTCGCAGTAGGCTTAAAGCCTTGCGCTTCGAGGCGAGCCTTTTCCTTCTGGAGGTTGAAGAACAAGCGCCGCTGGGCTTGTGTCGTTCCGACCTTGACCAGCCGGAAGTTGTTCATCACATAGCGGATGATGTAGGCGCGAATCCACCAAACCGCATACGAGGGAAACCGAACCCCGCGGTACGGATCGAACTGGCGCACGGCCTCGAGCAAGCCGACGTTGCCTTCTTGGATCAGATCGAGCAGGTTGTGGAAGGCACGCTGATACTCGCGCGCGATCATCACGACGAGCCGCAGGTTCGAAGTCACCAGCTTGTAAGCTGCTTCAAGATCGCCGTGCTCGCGGTAGCGGACCGCCAGCTCGTGCTCTTCCTCTCGCGAGAGAATCGGGTACTTGCGAATCTCGGCTAGGTAAGCGCCGAGGGCATCGCGCGGCACCAGCGCCGTGCTGGTGGCCGGCGGAAGCTCGGCCGGCAAGAACTCCCTGGCCTCGTCGGCGTGAGCGAGGCTCGCACCGGCACTGTCCTCCTCCTCTTCCCAGAGGACGTCCTCGGGTTCGAGAATTTCCGGCTCCACTAGCGGCGGATCGGCAGTCTTAGGCCTTGCGCCCGAACGCGGCTCGCGCGGCGCCTCGTGCTCGGCTTCGGCCGCCCCCTGCGGTCGCTCCTTACCGGCGCTCTTGACCGGTCTCCGGCTCACGCTCGGCTAGCTTGACCTGGCCGGCCGCAATCTCGCGCAGCGCCGTAACGATCTCCTTATTGTCGGTCTCCACGAGCGGACGCGCTCCGCGCAGCAGCATCTTGGCCCGCTTGACGGCCGCCATGGCAAGCTGAAATCGGTTGGGAATCTGCTCGAGACAATCTTCGACAGTAATACGTGCCATATCGCTTCTTCGGTCCTACCGAACGATTCAGCCTAGTGGCGCCACGGCTCGATGTCAACGCACCAGCCGCGTGGACACCGGGTATCGTTACACGCTATCTTGGCCCAGAATCAGGAGGAAGAAAGTGGACGCAGCCGCCGCCATCGCCCTGTGGTGGATCGTTTTTGCCGCCGCCCACTCACTGCCTGCCCACCCGCCGCTACGCGCTCGCCTGATCAGGGCCTTGGGCAAGCGCGGGTATCTCGCCGCTTATTGCGCCGCCGCGCTGGTCGCTTTCGTCTTTTTGGTGCGTACGTTTTGGGCAGCACGCCACACGGGTGCGCCGCTTTGGGCGCTGGGCGCCGTTCCGGGAGTGCGGGCCGCGGCCATTGCCGTCGACTTGCTTGCCTTCGCCCTGCTGGCAGCAGCCCTGGTGTCGCCGAGTCCTGTCAGTCTGGCCGGCGGCCGGCCGGAAGCCCGCGGGCTCATGAAGCTCACTCGCCACCCCCTGTTTATGGCCATGGCCATGTGGGGCGGCGCGCACGCGGCGATGAACGGTTATCCCCCGGACGTGGTTTTCTTCGGCGGCTTTTTCGCCTACGGCGTGCTTGGCGCCGCGCACCAGGACTACCGCAAGCGCCTAGTCGAAGCCGACCGGTTCGCCGACTTCTACCGCCAAACGTCGCTCTTGCCACTGGGAGCCGTGGTCACCGGCAGGACGCGGCTCAGCGCCCGCGAGTTGCCATGGCTGGCCTTCTTGCTGGGGTTGATCATGGGAATCGGAATCTACCGGCTGCATCCGATGTTGTTCTGGTGACCCGTCAAATGGAGAAAGAACTCTTCGTTGCCGGCCGGCCCGAGAAGTGGGGATGGCAGGCAGCCGCGCACCGACAAGCCAATCTGCCGGGCTCGTTCGGCGACCGCCTCGACGGCGCGCCTGCGAGCCTGCGGATCCCGGACCACGCCCCCCTCTACTTGTTCGCGTCCGAGCTCGAACTGCGGCTTGACGAGCACCACGAGCTCCCCCGCCGGTCCCGCGAGTTCGGCGAGCACCGGCAATAGCGAGCGCAGCGAGACGAACGAAAGATCGGCCACGACCAAGTCGGGCGGGGGCACGAGCGCATCCCGCCGCAAGGCACGCACGTTGGTGCGTTCGTGAACCACCACGCGCGGGTCCACCCTGAGCTTCCAGGCGAGTTGCCCGTAGCCGACGTCGACTGCATGGACGCAGGCGGCACCACGCTGGAGCAAGCAGTCCGTGAAGCCTCCCGTCGATGCTCCGGCGTCGAGACAGCAGCGCCCTCGACCGCAACGGCGAACCCGGCAAGCGCAGCGGCTAGTTTCTCACCTCCGCGCGAAACGAACCGATCGGGCAGGTCCACGCGCAGCTCGGCGCTCTCCTCGACGAGGGTGCCGGGCTTGTCCACCCGCCGGATCCCTGCACGGACTCGCCCGGCTAGAATCAAGCGCGCGGCTTCCTCCTCGTTAGCGGCCAAGCCGCGTTCGACCAGAAGCCGATCCGCACGCATTCGGCTGGGCTTACTCAGCTCCGTGCTCCAAGACCGGCTCGACCGCCGCACGCGCGATCGCGGCCAGCAAAGCCGCTCGCTCGCCAAACTCCTCGAGCGCCTCGAGTGCCAGATCGAGCTCGCCCCGGAGCAACCGGCGCGACTCCTCGATTCCATACAGGGCAGGGTACGTGGCCTTGCCGGCCCGGCGGTCGCCGCCGCCCATCTTTCCGGTTATCTCCGGAGGCGCCAGTTCGTCCTTGAGATCGTCGGCGATTTGAAACGCCAGGCCGAAGTGTTCGGCAAAGCGCTCGAGCGCCTCGAGTTCCTCGTCGCTGGCCCCGCCAAGTCGCGCTCCCGCACGGACGGCGGCAGCCAGCAGCGCACCGGTCTTGCGCGTGTGGATCGAGCGTACCACGTCCTCGCTCGCCTCGGTTCCTTCGGCCAGCAGGTCGGCTGCTTGGCCGCCGACCATCCCGCGGTAGCCAGCGGCGCGTGCCACGTCGGCCACGACTTCAAGCTGGACGATGGGATCCTCGAGCGGCTCGAGCATTGCCGCGAACGCTTCCGTGAGCAGGGCATCGCCCGCCAAAATCGCCATCGCCTCGCCGAAAACGACGTGATTCGTGGGCCGCCCGCGCCGGAGTTCGTCGTCGTCCATGGCCGGCAGGTCGTCGTGAATCAGCGAATAAGCATGGATCATTTCGATCCCGGCCGCGAAACGAACGAGCTCGTGAGGGCGGCCCCCGCACGCCTCTGCGGCGGCGAGCACGAACAGCGGGCGCAGGCGCTTGCCTGGAGCGGTCAGACTGTAACGCATCGCTTCGACCAAGCGCCCCGCCCCAAAGGCGCTCAGTCGCGGATCGTCGAGGGCAGGCAGCGCTTCTTCGAGCGTTCGGTCGACGAGCTGCCGGAGCTCGTCGAGCCGTGCGGCAAGCGTGCCCCCGTCACTCTTGCTCGAACGGTCTCGACTTTGGCTCTCCCCGCTCACCGCGGGTCAACTCCTCGATCTTCTCTTGCACGGCATCAAGCCGCGCGTGCAGTTGGCGGACCAGGCCGACACCCCGCTCGAAGGCCGCTAGGGACTCCTCGAGCGGCACGTCGCCGGTCTCGAGCTTGCGGACGATCTCTTCGAGTTCGGCGAGCGCTTCCTCGAACGTCTGCTCGCGCTCCTGCTCGCTGGCGCTTCCGCTCATCGTCCTGCTCCGCGCGCGCCCAGTTCGGCCGCTGCGGCTAGATCTTCCGGCGTGTTCACGTTGAGCACTTCCTGTTCACTGCGCACGGGCACCGCCACTGCCCCGGCCCGCTCCAGCAACTCCTGGGGGCCGGCGGCTCTTCTGTCTAGCGCAGCGTGTACCAGAGGCAACAACGAGCGCGGGTAATAGGCAATCAGCGGTTCCCAACCCCGCCGGCTACGGACCGCCGCCGGCCGCCCACTGGCAAGCCCAACGCGCATTACTTGTTCGAGGGTTCCCTGGGAAACGAGCGGCAGATCGCAGGCAAGGACGAGCACCCCCGTGCGCGCGCGCCATAGAGCGGCCGCCAACCCTCCGAGCGGGCCGCGCCCGGGCGGCTCGTCGCGCAACACGATGGCGCGCTGGCAGCCTGGAAGCCAGGCTCCGCGCTGCCCAGTGGCCACGTAGAGGGCCCCGCTGACAACTCTGGCGAGCTTTTCGAGCGCATGTTGGACCAGCGGCTTTCCCCGCCACAAGGCGAGGCGCTTGTCGCTACCGAAGCGCCGGGAGTCGCCTCCTGCCAGGACCAAACCGTCCACTCTGGGCCTGCCTTCCACTTGCCCCTTCCCCCTCTAGCTAAAGGCGGCGCACCGGCGCACTAAGCGGGCGCCCGGGCAACATGGCCGGATCCACGCGAGCCCCGGCCAGCTTAGCCCCCCAGTGCAAGTGCGGCCCCGTCACCCGGCCGGTGGCCCCCACGGCGCCGATACGCGCCGAGCGTTCCACCGGTTGGCCCTCGCGAACATCGATCCGGGACAAATGCGCGTAGATCGTGAACAGCCCCAACCCGTGATCGATCACGACGGTGTTGCCGGTGAAGAAAAGGTTGCGGGCTACGACCACTCTTCCCGAGTTGGCGGCAAAGACTGGGGTTCCCTCGGGCGCGCGTATGTCCACCCCGGCGTGCGGGCTGCGGGGCTCTCCGTTGAACAAGCGCCGCAGCCCGAACGGCGAGCCAACCGGGCCGGCGGCGGGTTTGACGAAGGCACTGCGCCACAGGCGCTGCGGGGTGACCACAGCAAAGACTTTGCGCAGCAGCGCCCGCTCCTCGCCGACGCGCTTAAGCGTCGCCTCGTCGAGGTCCGTGTACTTGGGATCCACTTGGAGGGACTCGGACTCGAACTTCCTGGCTACCACCTCGAAACGGTGCCGGCCCTCGAGCTTGCCAAACCGGTACGAAAGCTCGTAGGAGCCAGGTTCGAGACCCAAGTCGATACCGATGTAGGCGTTAAAGAGCCCTCCCGTGACGAATCCCGGCACTCGCTCGTTGCCAAACTGGACCTCTCCGCTGCTTGTGCCCGGCGGCAGGTTCATCGTCACTCGAACGATATCGCCCGGCCGGGGTTGCTCGGGCACCATGATGAACACGTCCGGTTCCCATGCTCCGGCCGAGCCAGCAAGAGCCACCACCAGCGACAGCGAGCACCAGATTCTCCTCATCCTTACTTCCCTGCTCCTCGTTCCTCTTCCCCGGCCGCAGTCTCCAGCACGCTGGCGCGTGCCCGCCCGCGCGCAAACCGCAGTCCCAGCTCATCGCCCACCGAGATGTCGCTCGCGCTTCGTACCAGGCGCCCGTCCGCTCGCGATACGAGCGCATAGCCCCGGTCGAGTACCGCCAAGGGACTGAGCGCCTCAAGTTTCGATCGTAGCTCAGCCAACCTCGTCGCGGCCGCTGCCGTGGACTCTCCCGCGGCCCTGCGCAGCCGAGCGTCGATCTCGGCCAAACGAGCCGAAATCTCGTGAACGCGCACGCGGGCGGCCCGTTCAATCGCCGACTCGAGTCGCACCAATCGGTCTCCCGCCAGGCGGCCTCTAGCGGCCAGGGCC
>CAYZHO010000157.1:0-6567 GCA_964478045.1 uncultured Myxococcales bacterium
GGCGTGCGCCTTCTGGTTACCGGCGGTGCCGGGTTCATCGGCTCGAACCTGATCGAGCACGTCATTGATCGCGAGCCGATCGAACTGCTCGTCAACCTCGACTGCCTCACGTACGCGGGTCATCTGGCCAACCTCGAGACGGTAGCGGCACATCCGAAATACGTCTTCGAGCAAGTCGATCTGCGCGACCGCGAGGCCGTGCTCGATGTCGTGCGCCGCTACCGCATTACACACGTGATGCATCTTGCCGCCGAATCGCACGTGGACCGCTCGATCAGCGCGCCGGCCGACTTCATTCACACCAACGTGCTCGGCACGTTCCACCTGCTCGAGGCCTGTCGTGCGGCTTGGATCGAAGACCGCGGGGGCAAAGCGCCGGGCGAGGTGGTGCGCTTCCATCACGTCAGCACGGACGAAGTCTACGGCAGCCTCGGTCCCGAAGGGGCGTTTACCGAAACGACGCCCTATGCGCCCAACTCTCCGTATTCGGCCAGCAAGGCGGCCAGCGACATGCTCGTGCGGGCCTACTACAAGACCTACGGCCTTCCGGTCGTCGTGACGAACTGCTCGAACAACTTCGGACCGTACCAGTACCCGGAAAAGCTCATCCCAGTAGTCATTCAGTGCTGTCTCGAGCGCCGGCCGATTCCTGTCTACGGGGACGGGATGAACGTGCGCGATTGGCTCTACGTCCGCGATCACGCCGAGGCGCTGTGGCTCGTGCTGCGCTCGGGCCGCACCGGGGAGACCTACAACGTGGGCGGGAACAACGAACTGCCGAACCTGCGGCTCGTCGAGCGCATCTGCGACGTGATCGACGAGCTCAGGCCCGACCTCGGCGGCAACAGCCGCCGCCTCATCTCGTTCGTGCCGGACCGGCCTGGGCACGACCGCCGCTACGCGATCGACGCCAGCAAGATCCGCCGCGAACTCGGCTGGCAGCCGGCCCACCGCTTCGACGAGGCGTTGCGCGAGACGGTGCGCTGGTATCTGGAGCATCAGGACTGGGTTGCACGCGTGCTCGAGGAAGGCCGGCGGCGCAAGCCGGCCGTGGCCAGCTAGCGAGGCCTGCTCGGGCTCGGGCTGGCGGCCACGAGATACACCGAACCGATCCGGGGCGGTACGGCGAGGAGCACTGGATAGTCGGCGCGATCGACAGCTTGCTCGTCCGGGCTCGGGCGGCTGACCACCCGGTAGTCGTCGCGAATTACCCACCACCAGCTTTTTTCGCTCGGCGGGTGGCCGATGCGCGCTTCGGCCATCGTCGGCCAGGTGCCGAGGCGCGCCGCTAGGTGCCATGCGTTGTACTCGAAGCCTCCATCGATGCGCTCGGGGCTGGTCCCGCGCGCTTCGAGCCGCTCGAGCAGCTGCCAGCGCGCCCGGTTCCAAGCCATGTAGTCGTGGGTTCCCGCGACCGAGTACCATGCCAGCAAGGCGGCCAGACCGAAGGCCAAAGGACCGGGCCGGCACGCGCGCCGAGCAGTGGCGCTGGCGGCCAAAACCAGGGGGACGACGGGAAGCAGGTGGCGGTCGAGAAAAAGCCGCGCTTGAAGCAGTGCGCCGGCGGCAAGAAAGAACGCGCCGAAAACGAGAAACCCTTCGCGCGGATCGCGCAGGCGGCCGAGATGCTCGATCCAGCTTGCTGCCAGCAAGGCGGCGGCTGCAAGGCAAACGACCGTGGCCGGCAGCTCCAGGGCGATGCCGATGTGGCCGGGGGGCTCGTGGCCGAGGAAAAAGACGTCGCGCAGTGTCCACGGGCCGAGCCCGAAGTCGTAGATCACGTTGGTGAGGTAAGGCATCAGCGCACCTTCGCGCGCGTACAAAAACGCGGCTCCGGCCGCGACCAGCGCTAAGCAAGCGGCGACGGTTTTGGGGCGGCGGCCAAAAAGCGGCCGGGCCAGGGCAAAGGCAAGCGGCGCGGTAAAAAGACCGATGTAGCCGAGCGAGCGAAACGCCGCGTTGGCAAGCAGCAGCGGCGAAAGATGCGCAAGTTCGGCGGCCCGGTTGGCGGCTCCGGCCGGTGGCGTCCTCCACAGAAACATCCACGCCGTCACTCCCGCCAGCGCAAGCCCCGGGGTAAAAGCGGCCAGCAGCGCGTGGCGGGCGCGCACGCGCATCGGCTGGCGGGGAAAAACCAGGCACGCCAGGAAAGCGGCGGCGGCCAGGAAGATGCCGTGCTGGCGGACGAGGACCGCGGCGCTGCAGGCAAGGCTTGCGGCCAGCAACGGGCCGCCGCGCCCGCGTTCGAGCCCGAGGGCGTACAGGTAAGCCGCCCATACGAGGAGGGCCACGAACGGAACGTCGGTCATGTAGGTGAAGGCGAGTGAGACGTATAGGGGATTGAGGCCGAACAAAGCCAGCGCGAGGGCGGCCAGCGGGCCGTGCACCCGGGCTGCCCGCAGCAGCAAGGCGAAACCGACCGCGCCGGCCACGGCTGCCACAAGCGTCGTCGCCCGCAATACGGCAAACGAAAACCCGAAGGCTTTACAAACCAGAGCGCCGTAGGCCGCCTGCAGGACCAGGCTCGAGCCGGACCACGGCAGCAGGTCGAGACGCCCCTTCTCGCACAGAGCCCGTGTGGTGTAGGCGTAAGACCAGTCGTCGTAGAGGGGAAAGTTCCCCTTGATTCCTACGATTGCCACCACCGCCGCCGCCACGCCGGCGATCGCCGCACACTGGGCGACCGTATGGGCCGGCGAGCGTTGCTCGAGGCGGCCGGTGGCAAGCTCGGGAGCAAGCATCCACGTTCCAGTCTACCCAAGCGGCTTCGGGCTGGCATCCTGCGGTGGGTGCGCCGCCGGCGGGCCCGTTGTACGCTGGCGCCATGGGCAGCGGCAGGCCTGCGTGGGAGGAGCTTCTCGGCGGCGTCGAGTGGGTCTCGGTTGCCGGCCGCGATCCGGAGCTGATCGCGCGCCAGTGGGCCGAGGCGCCGCCGGTAGCCGGCGGCGTGCGGGCAGCGATCGACCGGGGAGCCGATCCGGCGGCCGAACTTGCGAAACTGCTCGAGCGGGCTGGATTCGGCGAGGCGTTGCGCGAGGCTGCCGCCTGGGGATGGCCGGTCACTGTGGCAGTCAACGACGCGCATCGCCTGACCGACACGCGCGCCGCTCTTGGTGCGCTCTTTGCCGTGGCCGAAAAGGTCGGGTCGAGCGGGCCCTTTCGGCTGCTGGTTGCCGCCGGTTCGCACCGTGCTGGAGCAAGCGAGCGCCGCGCGCACGAGCAAAGCATTCTTGCCGGCTATCGCGCCCGGTTTTGCGAGATCCGCTGGCACGAGTGCGAGGACGCTTCCTGGCTGGCCGAGGTAGGTCCGGCAGCCGTTCACAGGTGGCTTGCCGAGCCGGGGCTTCGCATCGGCGTGGGAAGCCTCGAGCCGCACTACTTTGCCGGCATAACCGGCGCCCACAAGACGATCAGCGTGGGCGCGATGTCGCGCGCCGCCATCGAAGAAAACCACGCCGCCGCTATGAAGCCCGAGGCGCGCCCGCTCGTGCTGGCGGGCAATCCCGTCCACGAAGGCATTGCGCGCGCCGTCGAGGCGATCGAGCGCGCAGGCGGCAGGACGCTGGCCCTCAACGAAGTGATCGTGCAGGGAGCGCTCGTGGCGGCCACGGCCGGCCGGCCGCTTGCGGCGGTCGAAGAGGGAGCGCCGCTCGTACGCCGGCTGTTCGGTTACCGGCTGGCGGCGCCTGTGGATCTTCTCGTGGCGCGCGTTGCGCCGCCGCTCGACCGTGATTTCTACCAGGCCGACAAAGGGATCAAGAACACCGAGGCGGCCGTGCGCGACGGGGGAGTCCTCCTGCTCGAGGCCGAATGCCGCTCGGGCGTGGGAATCGACCACTTCCTCGAGCTGCTGGCCGAGGCGAGAAGCTACGAGCAGGCGCTTGCCCGGGTGGCCGAGCGCGGTTACCGCCTGGGCGACCACAAGGCGGTGCGCCTTCGCCACCTTACAGACCGCCGCCGCGTCCACGTCGGCCTGGTCACCCGCGGCATCGACCCGGAACTTGGCCACACTCTTGGGATTTGCGTGTTTTCCGACCCTGAGGAAGCTGCCGCCTGGGCGCGCGAACTTACGGGCGAGCGGCCGCGCGCGCTCATGGTCGAAGACGCCGGCAACACGGTCGTCGAAGTCGCCGGGTAAGCCGCGCGCGGCCTACGCGCGGGGCGGGAGGCCGGTGGATTGGCCGCAAAGCCCTAGCGCTCGATGTAGCGGGCCCGGTACTCGGCGAACTCGCGCCGGATTTCGTCTTCGCTCAGCCCGAACTTTTCGAGCGTGTACTCGTGCGGTGCGCGCTTGTCGCGGCGGTTCTCTTCGATCCACCACTGCATCTGCGCGATCAGCTCCTCGCCGAGCGGCAAGCCGAGCCACTCGTAGATCCGGCGCACTTCGGCCAGCGGATCGCGCACGAAGCGGCGGTAGTCCACGTCAAGGAAGCGCCCGGGGTCCATGCGGTCGCGCACTTCCATGCAGTGGCGCAGCATCTGCGAGTAGTGCTCCTTGCAGTAGCGGCCGACTAGGTGCGGATCCGGATCATCGGCCGCTAGTTTCCAGAGCGCGTAGTACATGCTGCTCACCGAGGCGATGGTCTGGATGGGATCGCGGTGGGTCTGCACGATCCGAGCGCCGGGGAAGGTGGCGAACAAGTACTCGATGAATCCGAGGTGGTGGGGGGTTTTGAGGACCCAGCGCCGCCGCGCGCGGCCGGCCTGGCGTTTTTGCCACTGCAGGAACTGCAGCATGAGCTTTAGGTACTGGTAAGCCGGCGTGTGGTCCTGGGCCTTCATCCAGCGGTCGTAGCTCGGAACGTAGGCCATCGAGCCCGGGGTCGTCGACAGGAACGAGTGTTCGAGCAGGAGGATTTCTTCGTCGGGCCCTTCGGGATCCCACGGGTGGATTGCGGCCAACTCCGGCACCGCCTCGAGAATCTGGCGCACTTGCTCGTGGGCGGCGGCAATCCGCGGGTCCGGCCCGCGCGATAGGTCGGTGCCGGGAAAGGGCGCTGGGTTGCGGTTTTCCCACCAGGCCACCGAGTTCGCCTCCGGGTCGCACGAAAGGAGGCGATGGAGCATCGTCGTTCCCGTACGCGGCAGGCCGACGATGACCAGCGGATCGCCGATTTCTTCTTCGCGAATCTCGGGGTGGCGCTCGAGGTATTCTTCGAGGCGCAGGCGGTTGACGAGCAAATCGACAATGCGGGCGCGCATGCTCGCGCGCCCGGCGGCGTTCAGGTTGGCTTCCTCGTCGAGCGACTGCAGGAGCACCCGAAGGGGCGTGCGAAAGCTTTCGTCGGCAAACCGGCTACGGCCGGCGCGCTCGAGGGCTTCGGCTAGGATCGACTGTTCGTCGAGGCTTACGGTTTCAGTCACGGTCTTTGCTCACTCGGTTTCGATTCGGCTTGGCACCCCCCGGCTGTAGCCGGGCAGGCTCTTGAGCCGGCGGCCAAGGGCCGCAAGCCCTGTGTCTTTTTTGGCTCCGGGCAATCGTTTTTTCTGCGCGAAGCGCCCGGCGCGGCGCTTGCCGCACCGGCCTTCATCAATAGATCGCGGCCGCGATCGAGCCAAGCCCGTTTCGCTAGCTTGTAGAAGACACGTGACCTGTCCGGCCGGGTTAGCACGTGAAGTGTCCGCTTTCGGGCGACAAAGCGGTAGAGAGTGGCCCAGGAGGAGGTGCTGGAATGGCGCTCTACCCACCGTCCGCCGTGGAGCGGGCTATGAAGATCCACGAAGTGGTTGTGAGGGCATAGAGCAGGCAGATCACTTGGATCCAGGCGGCGTGCATCCTCGTCATTAGCCCACGGACCATGCGCCGCTGGAAGTGGCGCAACGAACACTCCGGCGGCCTGTTCGAGCGCCGGGCGCGCACCGGGCCGCGGTCTTCAACGTGCAACGGCGTCGCGGTTCCCTAGGGACGGCGCTGCGGGGCTGCGGGGTGGCTGCGGAAAGACCGGGGCGCTCTGAGCCCGACATTGCGCCGGCACGCAGGCACTACGAAAATGCCCGGGTGACATCGGCGGCCAATCGCATCGCGGCGCGCAAGCCTGCCGGGACCAAAGGGGCGCTGCGCTGCCTGCAAGATCCGTTCGACATCGAGCCCTACCTCGAAGACGCCGCCCACTATCCGGGCGGCCACTGCGAGCGGGTTTGCCTGCCCCGGACGGAAGCCGAGGTCGCCGAGCTGTTGAGCGGTCCTGGTCCGGTTCTGGTCGTTGGCGCTCAGTCTTCGCTTACCGGGGGCGCCACGCCGCGCGGCGGAACCGTCGTGTCGACCGCGCAAATGGCAGGCGTGCGCCAGTGGACGCCGGCGGGGGTTCGCGTCGGTCCTGGGACCGTCCTGGCCGAGCTGGAGACCGAGCTCCGCGAGCGCGGTCTCTACTACCCGCCGGCTCCTACGTTCGACGGCGCAACGGTCGGCGGGACGGTAGCCACGAATGCCGCCGGTGCGGCGACCTTCAAGTATGGAAGCACGCGCGATTGGGTGCGCGCCCTCACGGTGGTGCTTGCGACCGGGGACGTGCTCGACATCGAACGCGGACGGGTCCGGGCCTCGCCGGAGGGGCGCTTTGAGATCGA
>CAYZHO010000158.1:0-1638 GCA_964478045.1 uncultured Myxococcales bacterium
CTCGGCGGGCTCATAACCCGCAGGTCGAAGGTTCAAATCCTTCCCCCGCACCCACCTTCGTAGGGGACTCCCCCAAATTTTCACCTTGATTATGGCCCTTTTGGCTGTCACCTTATGGTGTCGGTTTGATTGACGTATAAGGCGCCGGCCGTGCCCTGCGCCCGGCCAGCGATGTCGGGAGTGTGCAAGGGGCGCAATGTGCTAGGGAGGTTCGGGTTGGCCAAAAAAGCAACGCTTGTCAGGACGTGCGCGGTCGTTGCCGCTGTTGCGGCCGCTAGTTTTGGCGGCTTTACCCGCCCAGCAGCGGCCGGACTCACGAAGCAAGAACGCAAGTGTGTCTCCAAGCTGGTCAAACAAGCGCGCAAGTTTGCCGCGGCAGTTGCCAAGGAAAACGCCAAGTGCCTCGCCAAGCAGATGCGCGGCAAGACCGGCGGGGCTCTGTGTCCTACGGACGCGGTCCAGGCGCGAATCGAAGCCGAGCGCGCGGCGGTGCGGGTGGTAGCGGCCAAAGAGTGCAAGAGCACTTGCAGCCTCTCCCACTCGATCGAGTGCATCGCAAGCGAGCTGTGCCCCCCGAACGGTAACGGATCAGAGTCGTGTAGTGGTGACGGGGGAGCGAGGCCGTTCGACGTGCACGCTCTGGGTTTTCCGGGACCGTTTTGCGAACACGTGCTAGGCCACCGGCTAGAGGCGCCGGCAGATATCGGCGAGTGTGTCGCCGCTCTCGCCGACGAGGCGATGTCGGCTTACCTTGCGGCGATTTTCGGGTCGACTGCGACGGCTACGGATCTTTCGCCTGAGCTTGTCAAGTGCCAGGGAGCGGTCGAGAAAGGAGCGCGCAAGCTCCTAGCGACCGCTTTTCGTGGAGTCGCCCGCTGCCGGGAAGAAATCCTTCGGGGCAAGCGGCTGGGGAATCCGCGCACGTGCGTCAGCGATGATCCGAAGCTGGCCAAAAAAATCGCAAAAGCCGAGAAAAAGCTGCGCAAGTTCGTAGCGGTCCGGTGCGACAACGCGCTGATCGCGCAGCTCGACTTGTGCCTGGCAGGTCCGGGCGCCATCACGAACGTCGACGCTGCGGCCGAGTGCGTGACTCGCGCGGTCGAGGAAATCGTCGATTCTCCCGAGGTTCCCATCCTTCGGGAGTTCTCCGAACATTCCCTGGTCGAAGCGGTCTTGCCGCCCGATCCAGTTTGCGGCGACAACATCGTGAACCAGCTTCCCAATCCGTTTCTGCTCCTTGGCGAGGAGTGTGACGGAGTCGACGACGCCGCCTGTCCCGGCAAGTGCCTGCCCCCAGGTGACCTGTTCGAATGTACGTGCGGAAACATTCCGCGCCTTCGGTTCTTCGCTTCCGCCGAGGGGTCGGAGACGGACGCCGGCTGGACCGGCCTGTCCCATAATCAGGGGATCGCAGACGGATCCGGCTACGTAACCGAGCTATCGAACTGCGACTGCGACAGCTTTACCGACGCCACTTGCACGGGCTCGACCACCGACCCGGTGTGCGATGTGGTCGGCTACACGCAACCGGTGTGCTCCTGGGATCTGCGCTCGCCGGTGCGGTGCGACGACCACGGCGACGGCGACGGGTTGGACGAGGACGCCGACTGCTTCGTGTGCGATGAGCTGGCTGCAAAT
>CAYZHO010000158.1:1648-6503 GCA_964478045.1 uncultured Myxococcales bacterium
GCGCACGCTGCGCCAACGAGGGCGATTGCCAGTCGCTTTGCTACGACGCAGCCGGCAACCCTGGAGCTCCGTGCGCGAGCCAGAGCGATTGTCCCCCAGGAGAGGTTTGTCGCGGGCGCTGCGACAAATCCCAGCGCTGCATCGTCACCCCCAACGGAGGGCCATTCCCAGTAGCAGCAGCGGGTGCGGCCGTTTGTGCCGTTCAGACGATGCAGACCGACATCGTTGGAACCCGCAACATCGTGACCGGGGATTTCGAACTGTTCTATGACATTGCCTCGAAGATTCACCTGGCCGAGCGAGTAACGCGCCCGTGCCCGGTGTGCGGAGGCTTCTGCGAGGGTGGACAGCGCCATCTCGAGGTCTGCCGCGGGCGGTGCAGCGCAAGCGCCACTCCTTGCCGATTCGATGACGAATGTCCCTCCGGCGAAACGTGCTCGCCAGAGAGCCCAGACTGCCCCGGCGGGAAATGCCAGCTCAGTCTAGTGTGCGGCGCCGACCCGGCCAGCAATGCCGCCGTCTTCGGCAAGCCTTGCCGGATCGAGCTCGAGCACCCCGTGTTTGGAACGCTTTCGAGCGATTGCCAGCCCTCTCCGACCGGGAACCTGAGCGGGGCGAATGGACTGCGCGTCAAGTACCAGCCGGCTACCAGCGGCTTGGTGACGTTGCCTTCTACGCTACCGTGTACCGCCCCCGGCTATGAGCTCTACGATTGCCCCTGCCCGGACGACGGAGGCCAACGGACCGCTCCCAACTCGTGTGCGCCCGCGTGCAACGCCGGGCCCGAGTTCGGCCAGGGGTGTGCCGATGGACTAGGCAGCGGTGAGCCGACCACTTGCGCTGGCGGAGTCAACGACGGGCGCGCGTGCGACGAGGATCTCGACTGCCCGGGCGGGAGCTGTTCGGCCAACCCGTTGCACTGCGTGGGCGATCCGAATTTCTTCCACGTGCCGTGTTCTTCGAACGCCGATTGCGGCCTGGGCCAGTGTGTGGACGCCTGCCCGCAAGGCCGCTGCGTTCCGCTTTGCGTGCCGACTCAGGCGGACCCTTACGAAGGCGTATGTGCGGCGGGGCCGCCAGTCTTCCACTGCTCGGGGGTTCATTTCGAAGGAACCTCGTGCAGTCAGGCAGCGTCGATCGCTGGGTGTGAGGCCACTTGTTCGGGTTCGGGGCAGCCGTGTACGAGCAGTGCGGAGTGCCCCGAAGGCGAGACATGCGAGGGGCCGTGCGAGCAAGCGCGAGGGTGCGAGGCAGGTGGCGACGGTTTTCTCGGCACCAAAGACGATCTGCCCGGCGCCGGGGTTTGCGTAGCGGGGGATCGAAGCTGTTTCCTCGATCCGATTGTGGCTCAAGGAGGCGGCGACCCGACCCACGTGCGCTTGGTGGCTGCTTTCTGCTTCGGCAAAGTCGCCAACAATCCGGGGTTCAACTTCTCGGCTGGCCTGGGAGGACCGGGACGGGTGCGAGTGAACGGAACCAACGTTCCAAACTTTACTTCCATTCCGTGACGGCAGAGTCCCTCGAAAACTGCCCGCGCCGGCAGCAGCTGAGGTTCCGAGCCGCCGGTACTCAGTTGGGGGAGCATGATGCGGCGCGCCGTGCATTTAGCATGGCCCCGCCGCTCTCTACCATTGACAATGGGCGTTCGGGCCGTCTACGGTGAACTCGAGTCTTGCTGCGCCTGCGCGCGAAGACGCCGGTTGAACCAGTGCTGCGCGGAAAGGCAAGAATGCGTTTCGCGTCGCTGGGCAAGTCGGTCCAGGGACTGGGGGTTCGCACTATGACACATTCAAAGCGGTGGTTGGTTCCTTGCTTGCTTGGTTTGGCAGTGGGGCTTTTGGCTGCAGGCACCCCTGCATGGGCGGTATCGAAGCAGGAGAGCAAATGTGCGATCAAGCTGGGCAAGGGTGCGGTCAAGGTAGCCAAGGTCTATGCCAAAGAGCTGGCCAAGTGCCGCAACGATGACATCACCGGAAAAGCGAGCGGACCGTGCCCAAACAGCGATAACCTCGCCAAGATCCAAAGGATCAAGGACAAAGTCGCCGCTGCTGCCGCCAAGCTGTGCAAGAGTACGTGTTCGCTCAGCTCGGACATCGAGTGCATTGCCGACTCGCTGTGTCCCCCGCTTGCCGACGGCGGGGCCGAAGTGTGTTCGGCCGGCGCAAAAAACATCATCTTCGACATGGCACATATCGGCTTTCCTGGACCCTACTGCGAGGCGGCCATTGGCGGGCCGCTTACCGAACCGGCACATCTTGGTCAGTGCGTGGCCGAGGTTGCCGAGGATGCCGCGTCGTCGCTGATCGACTTGGTGTATGGAGGCATTACGGGATCTTCGTCGATTTCTCCCGAGGCGGCCAAGTGCCTGGCGGGAATCAGCAAAATGGCAGCCAAGCTGGCCGACACGACGGCGAAGATGGTAGCCAAATGTCACAACAGCATCCTTCTGGGTAAGACTTTGGGCGACCCGACCCGCTGTGCGATCGAAGACCCCAAGGCTGCCGCGAAGATCGCGAAGATGGAGGACAAGCTCCGCGCGGCGATCGCGAAGTGCACGGACGCCCAGATCGCCGAACTAGACCTTTGCGGCGGCGGGATTTCGACGGTGGCGGAAGCGCAAGCGTGCCTCGTTCAGGGAGCCCGCGAGGTGGGCGACTCGCCCGAGGTGCCGGTCTTGCGCAGCTACGTGCAGACGTCGGTGATCGATGCCGCTTACCCGCCGGCTCCCGTCTGCGGGGACAATCGCGTCAACCAAGTCGCTGGCGGGCCGCGGCCTCTCGGAGAGGAATGCGACGGTACCGACGATGCCGCGTGCCCCGGCCAGTGCCTGCCGCCGGGTGATTTGTTCGAGTGCACGTGCGGGAACATCCCGCGCATCCGCTTTTTCTCGAGCCTCCCGATCAGCGACGCCGACGCAGGCTGGACCGGCGGCTCTCACGAACAGTCGATGCCGGACAAGTCGAGCCATGTGGTCGAGCTCTCGGGTTGCGACTGCGACCAAATGGACGGTGCCCACTGTGTGGGCAACTCCTCGGATCCGGTTTGTGATCTGTTCGGCCGCACAGCGCCGTTCTGCTCGTGGGACGTCCCCGGCGGTGGCGTAACCTGCGACGACCGCGGGAACCACGACGGCCTCCACGAAGACGACGACTGCTACGTATGCGACGCGTTTAGTGCGAACGCCGGCGACTTCTGCAGGAACTCGACCGACTGCCAGTCGCTGTGCTATGACGCGGCCGGCAACCCTGGCGCGGCGTGCGCCAGTCAGAGCGACTGTCCTGCAGGGCAGGTTTGCCGCGGCCGTTGCGACAAGACCCAAACCTGCGTGTTGATCGCCAACGGCGCACCGCTGCCGGTCTCGAGCAACGGTGCCGCGGTGTGCTCGACGCAAATCTTCCTCACCGACATTACGGGTACCCGCAACCTCCAGACCAGCGAGCACGAGCTCTACTACGTCCTGTCCGCCAAACAGTACCTCGGCGAAGACCAGCTGCGCCCGTGCCCAGTGTGCGGCGGTTTCTGCCAGGGCGGGGAACGCAACCTTCAGATTTGCCAGGGCCGCTGCAGCGAGACGGGCACGGCCTGCCGCTTTGACACGGATTGTCCGGAGGGTGAGTTCTGCTCGTCGGAGACGCCGGAATGCCCGCACGGGTTTTGCGAGCTTCGGTCGATTTGCGGGGCGGACCCGGAGAATCCGGTCTACGGGAGACCCTGCACCATCGAGTACACGCATCCGCTTTTCGGTACGATGTCCAACGACTGCGTGCCGGATGCCAGGAACAACATCACCGGCAACAAAGGGTTCATTGTGCCCTACCAGCCGGGCGGCACCTCGCTCAAGACTCTTGCCTTCTCGGTTCCGTGCACCGAGCCCGGCTGGGAGCTGTACGACTGCCCGTGCCCGCCACAGCAACCGGGCCAGCAAGCCGGCGCGCCAACCCAACCCAACCTGTGCGCGATGGCGTGCAATGCTGGCCCCAACTACGGCAAGGGTTGCGCTTTAGCCGACCACGTGAGCGATCGGGGCGAGGGCACGCGCTGCGCGGGCGGTGCGAACGACGGCAAGATTTGCGACGAGGACGCCGACTGCCCGGGCGGCAGTTGTTCGGACAACCCGACCCAGTGTGAGGGCGACCCGAACTACGACGGGCTGCCGTGCACGACGAACGCCGACTGCGGCCTCGGCCAGTGCGTCGATGCTTGCCCGGGCGGGCGGTGCGTGCCGCTATGCATCGTGGATCCGGACGAGGACAAGTTCCCCGGCTACGACGGGATCTGCGCTGCCGGCCCGCCGACCAAGCGCTGCAGTGGCTTGCCCTTCCTGGCCTGCAGCGAGTCGGCTCTAAACGGCACTTGTAAGGCAGTGTGCACGCAGGATCCCAACATTTCTTGCACGACCCAAAGCGACTGCCCGCCGGCGGTTTGCAGCAACGGGACGTGCGAGTTCCCCGTCATTCCATGCACGACGAACGCGGACTGTCCGACCGAGGGAGTCGGGCTTGGCTGTGACACGGGCTCGGGAACCTGCATTATGCCCGTGGACGTCCCGTGTGTTACCAACGCCGACTGTCCGGCGTGCTACGGTTCGTGCACGAAGGCGAAGGGCTGCGAAGCCGGGCTAGGCAGCTCGATCATTGGTGACGCCGACGACATCGAGGGGGCGGGCCTGTGTATCGCCGATCCGAAGAGGAACTGTTTCCTCGACCCGATCGAGGCCTTCGGCGAACACGTAGGAACGCCAGGCTTCGACCCGCGAACGGACGACGGCCACGGCACGATTTGGTGCTACGGCTCGACTACGTCGCCGGCGATCAATAACTCCGGCGGCTTTAGCGGTCCCGGCCGCGTCCTGATC
>CAYZHO010000159.1:0-6480 GCA_964478045.1 uncultured Myxococcales bacterium
TGCTCTCAGGCTTTGGCCGGTCGCACGGCTGCCCGCAACTCACTTGCCAAGCGACCCCACATGGCCACGTCGGAGCGGGACACCACCAATACCTCTCGGAGTGACAAGCCGGACTCGCGCAGGAAGAAGCCGAGAAGGAGCACGGCTGCAAGGCTGTACGAGATCATTGTCGCCACGGCCGCACCAACGATCCCGTGGCGTGGGATGAGAACACAGTTCAGCGCTAGATTGCCCCCGAGGGCCAAGTATGCCGCAATAATGTTGATCCTCTGTCGATCACGGCTGGTGAAGTTGCGGGACAGCAACACATAAAGCGACATCATCACGATTCCAACGGCAATGTAGCCGAGGGGCTGCGCGGCCGGCGCGAATGCCTGTCCGTACCAAGCAACGATCAGTGGCCTGCCGACGAGTGTCACGAACGCCGCTAACAATGCGGTGACGAGCAACGTCTGCCGGCAAGCGGCCGCTGTCATCCGGTGCGCTTGTTCTTCCTGGCTACCGGCCAACCGCGGAAACAACGCCAGCCCGAGCGACTGCGGCACATACAGTATGTGCTCGGCCAACCTGGCGGCGATCACGTAGAACGCAACCCGAGCCGGGTCGAGAAAATACGCGAGCAAGTAAATGTCCGCCTTGAAGTGAAAATGGGAGGCAATGATTTGGACGTGTGATTTAAGTCCGTAACGCAGCATCCGCCGGAACAGATCCCCGTCGAAGCGCCACGTCAGAGGAGATGTACGATGAATCGTGACCACGACCCACACCGCCATCGCCACCCGAATCGAAACTACCACGGCTAGGGCTCCCGGCAGGCCTAGACGCCACCACAGCAGGACGACCGCCATTCCGGTGAGCGTGAGAATGGACTCGGCCAGCAGGCGGGTGTTGTAGACCCGAAAACGGTCGGTAGCTTGCAAGACCCCGTACAAGTAACTCTCGGTGAGCAGCACCGGAATGATCGGCAACATGACCGCAAGCGCCCAAAACGGGACGCCGCGCAGCACGCTGCCGAGTAGCCAGGGGCTCGCCAGCAGGGCCGCCAACATCAGGAACGTGCCTACCACGACCGCCACCGCTAGATCGTTCGCCGCGATTTGCCCGGGGTCTTGTCGCTCGCGCCGGATGAAGTAGACCGACGCGATCCCTTGGCCGAACTTCGAAAGAGTCACCACGCTTGCGGGAAACAGCGCTGCGAGCGAGAAGATTCCTCGGCCCTCGGGGCCTAGGGCTCGGGCCGTAATGATCCCGGTTCCAAGCCCGAGCGCCATCGTCACCAAGCGGGTCCCGAACGTGCCGGTTGCGTCTTCCGCCAGCCGGCGCAGGGTGCTTGGTGCTTTTCGTTCAGCCGTCTTTGGCATCGGCTTTCGCTTCCAGGCGGGCAAATGCCTCCCCCGGAGGCTCGTCCGGTCCCATGCAAACACGATAGCATGGCACGCGCGCCAACAGCCGCTCGAGGTCTCCGCGCCCGTTTCCCGGCGCGGTTCCGGCAACCACGTCGAGTACTGCCGCCATCGTATCGAATCTGCGCACTTCCTTGGCGGTCGCATTCCCGGCAAGCGCCAGTGCGGCACACCGCGAAGGCGCAATTCGCTCGACTCGCGTCCGCAGCCCCCGCTCGACCCAGGCCGCCCAAGCTACCGGATGCGGCCCCAAGCTGAAGGAATCGGGACGGTAGGCGTCGCGCTCGAAGACTCGGCGGTCTCCTGCGGCTTCAAGCCGCCCGCGCGCGCCCGCCGGAAGGCGCGCAACGCTCGGGCCGTCGAGCAGCAGCAGCTCCGGGCACGCACGCACTGAATCGCCGTCATGGAGCAGCAGATTATCCGACACGATCGCTACCGAAGGATCGCCCAAGCGGGCCACGGCGGCGCTCGACTTTCCACACCCCGGCATGCCGAACAGTACCTCCGCTCTACCGCCTCTCGAGGTGGCAGCGCCGTGGACTACGTGTTGGCCCCCAAAGCGACTCAATCGCCACAAGAGCGGGTAGTAGACGAGGTAATACGCGAGTGTGCTGAACCTGTGGCTGCGCAACCGCTTGAGACGCCGCCAGTGGCGCAAGCGCCTGAGGGTTTCCAAGCGCCGGCCGAGTGCGAAGTGATAGCGGCCCACGACCCGCAGACGCCCCTCCTCGCAGAACTCGAGCGCTAACTGCAACTGAGGAAACTCGTCGATGCGCAGCCACCATGCGCGCGGTCCCGCCACGTAGAGGTCTCGATCCGGCTGGCACTCCCACGACTGCAGACCAAAGGCTTGGCGAGGATCGTTTGTCGGCAGTCCGTCGACCCACTCCAAGCACGACACTACGTCTGCAGTCCCCTCGCGTTGGCTGGCCAGCGGGCCGAGTGCAGTGCGCAAATATGCCAGAAAGGGTTCAGGCCCCGCCTGCACGCAAACCGTCACACCGTGCAGGCGGACGCAAAGCGGCTCAGCGGCCACCGTCACCGCCCCGCCGCAAGCGCCGACTGCGAGCCGCGCCTGGCGGCTCCCAGCGCCGGCCCCAGCCGCGCAGCGATTGTCTCGTAGATCCGCGTAATTTCTTGGACGTGGCGTTCGATCCGAAACCGCTCGACGCTCGCCATGCCGCGGCGCCCGAGTCGCTCGCGCAGGGCTTCGTCGCCAAGCAGCCGGCAGAGTGCCTCCGCAAGCGCCTGCGGGTCCCCTGGCGGCACCAGCAGTCCGTTGTCCTCGTGTTGGACGAACTCTGGCACGCCCCCGGCGCTCGTGGCCACCACCGGCCGCCCGACCGACATCGCCTCGATGATAACCCGCCCGAAAGGTTCTGGTTGGATGGACGTGTGCGCTACCACGTCCATCGCGGCCATCACGTCGGCCACGTCCTCGCGCGGCCCCGTAAAAACGACGCTTCGCTCCAGGCCTCGCTCCCGCACGAGCCGGCGCAGCATCGCAGCGTAACCTTGGCCACTGCGGTGCGCGCCCCCTACGATCAGCGCCACTGCATTCGGGTAGGACTCGAGGATCGAACTCATTGCCTCGATCAGAACCCGCTGGCCTTTCCACTCTTGGATGTTGCCGACTACCCCAACCACCGGCGCTTTCGGATCGAGGCCAAGCTCTTCGCGAACATCGTCCCGCGTGCGCGTGGGGCGAAACGACGCCAAGTCCAGACCGTCGTAGACTACGTGCAGCTCGGGCGGCCGAATGCCCTGCCTCCGGCAATGCTGCGCAATGGCTTCCGTCATGCAGACAGCAGCTGCAACGCGCGGGGCTGCCAGCCGCTCGACGATCGTGTGTTTGTCGAAGCCCTTGCAGTGGACGATGCACGGAATTCCCGCGAGGCGAGCGGCCACGATGGCGTCCATGTTACCGCGAAAACCGTTGCACGTGTGGACTAGATCAGGCTGGAGCTCGCCCATGATCCGCGCGAGGCGCAGGGCGGCGGGCAGCGTCTCGAACAAAAACGTCACCACGGCTCGAACGTTTCGAAGGAACGGCGTTACGCCCGGCCATGCCTTCGCCGTTTGGTAGGCGGGGGAGGACTGTAGCGGATGTTCCTTCGGCAAGCGCCTTTTGCTGAACACTCTTACGGGAATGCCCCGAGCGCGCAGGCGGCGGTTGATCGGCTTGTCTTCGTATAGGATGAGCTGAGGCTCGTAGCGGCTGCGGTCGAGACCCTCGATGAGAGTGAGGAGCCCTGTCAGGGAACCCCCGACCACCTGCCCAGAGGACGCTTCTACATAGAGAATCCTCACGACCTGCCCTCAACCGTTCGCCGGATCGCTTCGGGAACGCTTACTCTCGGCGTCCAGCCCAGAGCCTGGCGCGCCGCGTCGGTAACGTAGCGGGCATTGCGGCCCGACCGGCGTAGCTGGTACGCCACAGCCCAGGGACGGCGGCGCAGCACCCGATGGACTGCGTCCGCGGCGATCACCGCCGGCAGGAAAAGGCCGACGGGAAGATGCACGACGATGCTCGGGCAACCGTCGAGGCCCTTCATTGCCCGAAAGTACGCCGCGTGCGTCAGATCCGGATCGTCCACAATGTTGAACGCCCGCCCCTCGATGCCCGGAACGGTTCCGGCGGCAACCACGGCATCGGCTGCGTTCTCCACGTAAGCGATCGGGGCCGGATACGAGGGCTTGCCGACGACAACGAGAAACCGCGACCCGAGGCGCTTCTTTACCCGGCCCATGTAGAGCGGTTGCAACGGGTGGTCATGACCGTAGATCCGGCCGGGACGCACGATTACCACGGGCTTGCCGGTGCGCGCCGCAGCGGTCGCAATCCGGTCGGCGTCGATCTTCGAGCGGGTGTAGTGGCCCCTCAGGAGCGGGCGGTGGTCGTAGTCCGACTCCTCCGTGATGGTAACGCCGTTTCGCGGGATCTCGAAGATCCCTAGCGACCCGACGTAGACGATGCGCCGGACGCCCGCTTCAAGGCCGCGGTCGATGATCTCCGCGGTCGCAATGACGTTTGTCCTCAGAAACTCCTCCCACCGTCCGGTAGAAACGACCCGCGCGCCGATGTGGTAGACGACGTCGCAGCCCTCGAGTGCACCCGCAAACTCTTCCACGCGGTCGAGATCGCCTTCAATGACTTCCGCGCCGAGCGCTTCGGCCTCTTCTGCCTTGCTCCGGTCCCGAACCAGGACGCGCACGTCATCGCCGCGCTCGCGCAGGCGGCGAACCACCCGCCGGCCGAGGAACCCGGTGCCGCCGGTGACGAAGCACCTCATCGAGCCACCTCGCCCCGCAGCGATGCCACTTCGGTTGCGCCAGCCAAGGAGGCACTCTCCCAAATCCGTTTCGTGATCTCGACCACGCGCACGCCCTCTTCCGGTGCCACGGGCGGCTCTTTGCGTTCGCGAATGGCTCCGTAGAACCGGCGGATCAGGATTCCCATTCCAGGGTAGTACCGAACGCGGCCGGCAGCGAAAGCCACGGCGTTTCCTGCTGTTTGCAGGAGAAGTTGGCGTGCCGCATCGACGGCCGGGAGCACCTTGGCCAGTGGCTTGGGAACCTGGAAGTCACGGCGCTGTACGAGCGTCATGTTGTTGAGGTCCACTTCGAGCGTCATGCGCGTGCCACAGATGCGCAGGGTGTTAATGCCCGGTCGCGCGCGGGAGGAAATCGTCAGCGCGCCGCTACACGCCCCGGCTCGCATCAACACCCGCAGTTCTTCCGGCTCCTTCTGCCCGGCTCCAGCGAGCACCATCGCGTGCAACTCCTCCACATCGCCGAGAAAGTGCAGCAGTAGATAAAGCGGGTGCGGCAACAAATCGCCGAGCCCGCCTCCCGGAAGTCGTCCGAGCCATGGCCGCTCGCTGGCGCTGCCCGCTTGGTAGCTCTCGACTGCGACGACGTCTCCTAGGCGGCCGTCCTCCACCATCTGCCGAGCCCGCAATACCACCGGATCGAACAAGCGGTTGTGATCCACGCACAGCAGCGCACCGCCCCGGACCGCGGCATTGCGCATGGCCCGTGCTTCCGCCGGGTCGACTGCCATCGGCTTTTCAACCAAAACGTGGATGCCCCGCTCGAGCGCCGGGATCGCAACCTCCGCGTGGGTATGCGGAGGCGTCAGAACGTGGATCACGTCCGGGTGCTCTGCCTCCACGAGGTCCGATACGCTGCAATATGCGCGCTGGATGCCGTAGCGGTCCGCCAAATCGTTTGCCTGCACGACCGAGGCATCCGCCACCGCCACCAAATGCCCGCCGGCCTGCCGGATGTACGGAACGTGCGTATTCGCGATTGTCCCGCACCCGACGATGCCTACCCGTAGTAACAACTCTGAAGCTTCAGGCCGCCCGCCCATCGTCCGCTCAGCCGATCGCAGGCATCGCAATGCGCGTGATCAGTCCCGGCGCGGCACCACGCGCAAAACTCGCCGCGTTGATGACCGTGGCCGCCGTCGCCACATCTCCGTCGACGCCCCCAACGAAACGCACGTGCAACGGAGGCTCGCCTTCAAGACGGATTTCGTCGACGGGGTCCGTTGCGTCCAAGCGCATCACGAGATGGAGTCGCGCTCGCCCGCCCCCCAGGGCCGTCGCTTCGACCGAGTGGTCGAGGCCGAGCACTTCCCCCGGACGAACCAGCTCGCCCCCTTTCTCCAACGCCTCGCGCGCGACGATTGGCTCGATGCGTTCCCGTACCGAATCGAGTTTCCAGCCAAGGCCGGCTGCCAGGTAGTAGAGGGATTCCCTCAACCCGACGTGACCAATCGTACCGGCCTCGGCCGCGGCCTCCACTTCCGCGCGCGGCCGCCCCACGCCCATTTTCTTGCGCAGGGCCGGTCGCCGTTTCGACAAATCGACCAGCCGATACACCTCGACTGCTTCCACATGCACGCACAAAGAGCTCAAGTAGACGGGCAGGCGGTCCATCAGCACGCCCGGATTGACGCCAGCAGCCACCACCGAACGGCCACACTGGCGCGCACACTCGTCAATCCGCTCCGCCACGTCTCGAGCACCCGCGTACGGCCAGATCATTTCCTCGGCCGTAGTCACAACGT
>CAYZHO010000160.1:0-482 GCA_964478045.1 uncultured Myxococcales bacterium
GGCCGCCCTCTGGCGGCCCGCCGCTTTTCTTCCTGTCTTTCGTTCGTTTGCTTGCTACAGCTCGCCCAGGATTTCTTTGCGTTTGGCTGCATACTCCTCTTCGGTGATGAGCCCCTTCTCGTAGAGATCCTTGAGCACGCGCAGGCGCTGCTCGATGCCGCGCGGAACGATCGTTGCGCCAGGCGGGGGCGCCTCGTGCGAACGCGACCGCCCGAAGAACGGTAGCCACGAACCTAGACCGCCGCGCTTTCCTTCCTGAGGCGCCGGCTCGCTCGCTGGTGCCTGATCGGCTTCACCGTTTTTGAGGGCGTCGAGCATGGCTGCTTTGGATCGAAAATGGCGGCCGGCCAGAGGACCGCGGTGGCAGTGGTAGTCCTTGAGGCGGCGGTCCGGGTGGCAGCCGTAGTGGTCGAGCGGCCCGGCCGAATGAGCGCGGGCCGCCACGGGAACCAACGCCAGCACCAGGAAAAGCACGATTGGAA
>CAYZHO010000160.1:492-3674 GCA_964478045.1 uncultured Myxococcales bacterium
CGACACGCATTATGTTTCACTCCCAGCGCGCTGCCGAAGCCGGTTGCTCGTGCCTGCTTTTCGGCACGAAGCCGCTCGGGCGCAGGCACACGGCCGCGGTCATGGAACCGCCTTGAACAGAGCGCGGTTGACCTCCCGTTTGTACGAAGGGGCCTCGGCGATTTTTTCCACCATAGAGAATCCCGAGGAACGCAAAAAGTCGGCGATCCACCGGTGAGGGTCTTCTCCCATGTCGGGCAGCTTGGCTGCCCACTTCTCCAAGTGCTCGTTGGATTGTCCCATTTCGAACACCATGACTTTGTCGAGCTTGCGCGCAAGGGCCGACAAAAGCCGGCGGCAGTGATCGAGCCCGCGCCGGTACATGATGTGATGGAGAACCGAGAGAAAAACAGCCGCGTCGAAGCGCGGCAGCGCTTCGATCAACTCTAGGTTGATCTCCGATAGCATGAAGCCCGCGTGGGCTACGTCCTCGAGCACCACCTGACTGGTGGCGGTCCACGTCCGGCGCAGGTCGAAATCGACTCCGATACAGAACGGAACGCCATGGCGGGCTGCCTGAAGGACGTAGTAACCTTCCGAACTGCCGAGATCGACGAGGGACCGGCAGTGGTACTCGTCGAGGACCCTGCGAATGGCTTCCCAGCGTATCTCGCAGTCGCGCGTGCCCGGCGCCACTCGATTGGCGCCGATCACGGGCTGGTAGTTCTCGTAAGAGCGCAGGTGCAGCGCTTGAAGGACTCGGTAGGCGCGGCGAAGATAGGGCTTGATCGGCTTTCGCTTCACGGCGTCTCCTCTCGGCTGCTGAACGACCGACGAGCGGCCAGCGCTTCCGAACGCTTGGCGCACAGACTGCGGCAAACGCCGTGACGGCACAATCGCTTGCGCAGGCGGCGCGGAGCAACCCCAATACGCTCCGCCTCTGCTACAATCGGACCATGGCAGGTCTGCGCTGCGGCGGAGGCGAGGGGCGCTCGGTGGCCTCGCTTGGACCGGACGCGTGCGGGGTGAGCGACGTCGGGCTGGTCCGCGAGAACAACGAAGACTACTTTTGCCTGGCGGCTGAAGGGAACGTCTTAGTCGTCGCCGATGGGCTGGGAGGGCTTCCCGGTGGAGAAGTCGCTAGTGCGACGGCCGCTCAGACGGCGGCGCGCTACTTGGCCGAGCGCTTCGATCCTTCGGCTGATTCGCAGCGCGTTCGGAGCCTGCTTGCCGAGGCGTTCGAGTCGAGCCAGCGGGCCGTCCTCGACAAGGCGGTGCGAGCGCGAAAGCGCGGAATGGCGACAACGCTGGTGGCGGCGTGGATCGCAGGCGGCAACCTGTACTGCAGCCACGTCGGCGACGTGCGTGCCTACGTCCTGCGCTCCGGTGGGCCGGCCGAACTGCTGACGACCGACGACACGCTGGCGATGCGAATGGTACTGGCGGGGCAGTTGGGCGCCGGGGAGCTCCGGGGCCACCCAGCCCGTAACATGCTCACCCGAGCGATCGGGCTGCGCGAGTGGGGCCCGCCTTCGTTCGCTCACTGTTTACTGTCCCCCGGAGACGTCGTCCTGTTGTGCTCGGACGGTCTGTGGGACTTAGTGGAGGAAGCCGTTCTCGCGGCTTACGCGAGCCGCCTTTGGAGCAGCCCCCGTGACGGTGCCCTCGGCCTGGTCGAACTTGCGCTTCGCCGCGGCGGGAGCGACAACGTGACGGTGGCAGTGCGCCGGGTTGGCCGGCCCGGGTTTGCTGGGGAAGACGCGCCAGAGGGCGGAACATCGTGAAACGGCCGCGTGCCGCGGGATGGGTTTTGTGCACCGCGCAGGGGTGAGGTGAGCGTGCAACGGATGAGCCGACAGGAAGAGGACGAGCTGTTACGGTCCCCGCAGATCGGCGTTCTGGCAACGGCCGATGCGCGCGGGCGTCCCGAGGCTTCGCCGGTTTGGTACGATTACGACGGCAGTCGGGTCCGCATTCTCGTACTCGATACTTCGCGTAAGGCTCGCAACTTGCGGGAGAACCCTTTTGCGAGCCTGACGGTCGACACCAGGACCCCGCCGTACAAGGGCGTGATCCTGCGCGGGCACGTCACGCTTTCGGGTCCCGATCCAGACCTGCGCCGCAAGTTGGCCGAGCGCTACCTCGGTCCCGAAAAAGCGGCTCGCTACATTGCCGCTACCTCGAGCCTGGACGAACGAGACGTGCTCATTACACTGCACGTCACTAGTCGTTTCAGCTGGGATTACTCGAAGGGGCTTTGAGCTTGCGCCCGGCTGTTGAGCGCCCGCTGTCTGCCTTGGTGCTGGCCCTGGCGCTTGCTGGCCTCGCGCCCGCCGGGCGTTGCGGGCAGGAGGTGCGCGTCCTCGAAGTTACTTCGGCCGCCGAGCAGGGACCCGGCAGCCTTCGGGCTGCGATCGAGGCGGCCAATCGCAGTGGCGGCCCGGTTCGAATCGTCTCGCGCCTTCCTGCCGGAGCGACCGTGCGAGTGAGCAGGCAACTACCTCCGATTACGGCGTTTCGGGTCGAGCTCGACGCCCGCGGGCTCACGCTCGCCGGTGGCCAGTGCGTTCGCAGCGACGGCCGGCGCGGTTGCGATGGCCTGGTTGTGGCGGCCCCTGAGGTTTCCATTCGCGGGTTGCGAACCCGAAACTTCACCTTCGATGGGATCGCGGTCCGGGGCGAGAGCGCCGACCATGTCCTCATAGAAGACTGCCATTGCGCTGACAATCTCGACGACGGGATTGGCATTTCGGCTCGAGCCGGCCCGGTTACGGTCCGCCACTGCACGCTCGAGGGCAACGGATTCCGCACCAAGGGAAAAGGAATTCTGGTCTTTGACGGTGCCGAGGCCGAACTTGTCGGCAACCTAATCCGCGGCAATCGCGACGGCGTGACCGTGAGCCGCAACGCGCGGGCCCATCTGGAGGGAAACCGGATTGTCGGCAACTACGACAAAGGGCTTGGGGTCGCGGGTGCCTTCGTGACCGGGCGCGACAACCGGATCGAGGAAAACGGCCTAGGGCAACGCGGCCGGGCGAGGCCTCCCAACGCCGATGGCTTGCGGGTGACCCTTGGCTCGCGGGTGGTTCTCGAGACCACAGCGATTCGGGCGAATGGGGACGCGGGCGTTGTGGCGCTCGACGACTCCACGGTAAGTCTGGCCGGCGGGACGATCGAGGAAAACGGGGGCGTCGGCGTCAACG
>CAYZHO010000160.1:3684-6473 GCA_964478045.1 uncultured Myxococcales bacterium
ACACCAGGTAACGGTGCGTGGTAACGGAGGCGGCCCGTTCGCGATCGAAGGCGAGGGCAGGCTGGTTCGGACCGACTGAAGCGATTGGCGTCACGAGGCGGAGCCGAGCCGCCGCGCCACGAGGTCGGCTATTTCCGCGATAATTGCGCTCACGCGGAAGTCCTTTGGGGTGTAGACGGCTGCGACGCCGGCCGCGCGCAGCGCAGCGGCATCGTCCTCGGGAATGATGCCCCCCACCACGACGGGCACGTCGTCGAGTCCACTCCTTTGGAGTCCCGCGAGAACGGCCGGGACCAGCGTCATGTGGGATCCGGACAAGATGCTCAGGCCGACGGCGTCGACGTCCTCGTCCTGCGCCGTTGCCACGATCTCTTCGACTGTCGAGCGGATGCCCTGGTAGATTACTTCGAAGCCCGCGTCCCTGGCGCGTACCGCGATCTGTTCGGCGCCGTTGCTGTGGCCGTCGAGGCCGGGTTTTGCCACTAGCAAGCGCGGCGGCCGGCCGAGCAACTCGGCTACGGCCGCGACCGCGGAGCGCGTGCCGTCACGCCGGCTGGCAGCGCCGGGGCAGCTGCGACTCCAGTCGGAGCGCGGTACTCGCCGAACACCCGCCGAAGAGCGTCCGCCCATTCTCCTGTGGTCACGCCCGCGTGTGCGCATCGGATCGAGGCCGGCATGATGTTCTCCCCCGAGCGCGCGGCTTCCTCGAGCGCCGCCAATGCCTCCTCGACACGGCTTGGATCGCGGCGCCGACGGAACTCTTGCAAGCGTTCGATCTGAGCTTTTTCGGCGCGCTCGTCCACGCGCAGGACGGCGGTCTCGAGATCGGCCACGAGAGGGGAAGGTTCGCTTTCCACGAAGCGATTGACCCCGACGACGACTTGTTCTCCCGCCTCGATCCGCGCAACCCGCCGGCTATTCGACTCTACCAGCCGCTGCTTCATGTAGCCGGACTCGACGGCCGCAACGGCGCCACCCATCTCGTCGATACGCGCGAGTTCTTCCTCGGCCGCACGCACAAGCTCGGCTACTCGACCGGCCACCACCGGAGAACCGTCAAAAAGGTCGTCGTATTCGAGCAAGTCGGTTTCGTAGGCCATGATCTGTTGGGTGCGCAACGCCCATTGCTGATCCCAAGGTCGTGGCAGGCCGAGGGCTTCGTTCCATGCTGGCAACTGGATCGCCCGGGCACGCGCGCGCCGGGACAGAACGACGCCGAGCATTTCGAAGGCGATTCGAATCGCATTATTCTCGGGCTGCTGCTCGGTGAGGCCGAGCGAGTTCACCTGGACGCCGTAGCGAAAGCGGCGCAGCTTGGCGTCCTCCACGCCGAAGCGCTCGCGCCCGATGCGATCCCAAAGCTCGACGAACGCCCGCATCTTGCACATCTCTTCGACGAAACGGATGCCGGCGTTGACAAAGAACGAAATGCGGCCGAACACCCGTGCAAACGTTTCGCGGTCGATACTCGGCCGCCGGCGCACTTCCTCGAGCACTGCAATCGCGTTGGCGAGCGTGAACGCAATTTCCTCTACGGGGGTAGCTCCGGCCTCCTGCAAGTGATAGCTGCACACGTTGATAGGGTTGAAGCGAGGCACGGCCCGCACCGTGTACTCGATGACATCCCCGGTCAGCCGGAGAGAGGGGGCCGGAGGAAAGATGTAAGTGCCGCGCGAGAGGTATTCCTTGATAATGTCGTTTTGGATCGTTCCCTGCAGGTTCTTGGGATCGACACCCGCACGTTCCGCCGTTGCAATGTAGAGGGCCAGCAGCCAGGCTCCGGTGGCGTTGATCGTCATCGACGTGTTCATGCGGTCCAACGGAATGCCGGCGAGGAGCGCTTCCATGTCGGCGATCGAGTCGATCGGAACCCCGACCTTCCCTACTTCGCCCCGGGCCATTGGATGGTCGGAGTCGTACCCGGTCTGGGTCGGCAGGTCGAAGGCGATGCTGAGTCCGGTCTGGCCCTTGGCGAGGTTGCGCCGGTACAGCTCGTTGGACGCAGCAGCCGAGCTGTGGCCAGAGTAGGTTCGCATGATCCAGGGTCTGTCGGGCTGGCGGCGGCTGGGCTTCGTCATGGCGGGCAAAAGCCTTAGCAGGCTAAGGCGGCAGCCACAACACCGCCTCCGAGGACGGCTGCTGTGAGAAAGACTGCGCGCGAGGCCCATTCGCTCGCCGGGACGCGGCGGCGCCGCCGGAGGCTGCACGCTGTGGCAGACGCTCTGGTGTACGCGCTTCTGAGAGTGGTTTGGGCTGCGGCTCGGCTGGTGCCCCTGCGCCTGCTGCGCCCGGTGCTCGAAGCAACGGCATCGCTCGTAGCGCGGGTCGACCGGCGCCACCGGCGGGTCGTTCGGGAGAACCTGAACCGTGCTTTTCCCGATTGGCCGGCAGAAAAGATTTCGGAGCTCGAAGTCGCTGCCTTTCGCAACTGGGGACGCCTGGCGGCCGAAGCGGTTCACTGTGAGCGGTTGCTCGCCGCCCCGCCGAGCGAGGGGTTGCGCGAGGCCCTCAGGCGAGCCTCGGACTTGCTTGCGGCCGGCGGGGGCCTCCTGGTTCTGACGGCCCACACGGGCAACTTCGAACTGCTGGCGCGCCGGTGCGCCGCCTCGCTGGGCAGGCCGGTGTGGATCTTTCACCGGACGATGAGAAACCGTATGGTCGACGCCTTCCTCAGGGCGGAGCGCGAGCGATGGGGAGTGCTGGCGCTGGGGCGAGGGGCCGGAGTCCGCCAAGCCTTGCGGGCTCTGGCTCGGGGGCAAGTCGTGGCAGTGCCGCTCGACCAGAACCAG
>CAYZHO010000161.1:0-4340 GCA_964478045.1 uncultured Myxococcales bacterium
AAACGCGGTAGAGAAACGGCTGGTCGAAGCCGAGGACTTTTCCATGCCGGGCCGCCCGCCGCAGGATTCGGCGCAACACGTACCCGCGACCTTCGTTGGACGGCTCGATCCCATCGGCAATCATAAACGCGACCGCGCGGGCGTGATCGGCCACGACACGGAAGGAAACGTCCGCCTCCGGATCGCGGCCGTAGCGGCGGCCCGAAAGCTGCTCGGCCGCTGCAATGATCGAACGCAACAAAGAACCGTCGTAGTTTCCTTCGACCCCCTCGAGGACGGCCGCGATGCGCTCGAGCCCCATTCCCGTGTCGACGTGGCGGTCCGGGAGATTGTGCAGGGCGCCGCTCTCGTCGCGCGTATATTGGATGAACACGAGATTCCAAATTTCGATGAAGCGCGCACAGCCGGCGTTCACGCCGCAGCGATGCTTCGGATCATCGCGCCTGTCGCACGCTCTCTCGCCCCGGTCGATGTGAATTTCCGAACACGGCCCGCAGGGTCCGGTCTCCCCCATTTCCCAAAAATTGTCTTTTTCGTCGAAACGAAGGATCCGCTCTGCCGGCAGGCCGGTGATCTTACGCCACAGTCCGGCAGCCTCGTCGTCGGTCCGAAAGACCGTGGCATAGAGCCGGGCCGCGGGAAGCCCCCATTCCTTCGTGAGCAACTCCCAGGCCCACTCGATCGCTTCGGCCTTGTAGTAGTCGCCGAAGGACCAGTTTCCCAACATCTCGAAGAACGTGTGGTGGTACGTATCCCGTCCGACCTCCTCGAGGTCGTTGTGCTTGCCGGAGATGCGCAGGCATTTCTGGCTATTTGCCACCCGCGGGTGCGGCGGCTCGGCCACGCCGAGAAAGACGTCCTTGAACTGGACCATCCCGGCATTGGTAAACATGAGCGTTGGGTCGCCGACCGGCACGAGCGAAGAACTCGGAACGATCAGGTGCCCCTTGCGCGCAAAGAAATCGAGAAAGCTCCTGCGGACCTCGCTACCGCGCATGTCAAGCTGACTTGCTTACAAGGAACGAGCGCGCAAGTCACACGGGCCGGCCTGGCGCAGTCCGCCGTACCACCAGGGCAGGCTCGGGTTCAAGTCATTTGGCAGCACGGGACTTTTTGCCCGCCTCCTTCGGTTTCTCCTCACCACTGCCGTCGATCGCCGCGCCCTCGCCGCTTGCCGGCGGCAAGCCGAGTTCACGCCGAAGCCTGGCTTCGATCTCGGCCGCGATTTTCGGGTTCTCGCGCAAAAACTCGCAAGCGTTGTCGCGTCCTTGCCCGAGCCGTTCCTCTCCGTAGGAGTACCAGGAGCCGCTCTTTTCGACGATTCCGAATTCTGCACCGAGGTCGAGCAACTCTCCTTCCCGGTTGATCCCAATGCCGTACAGAATGTCGAACTCCGCCTCCCGAAAAGGCGGCGCCACCTTGTTCTTGACCACGCGAACCTTCGCGCGGTTGCCGATCACTTGGTCACCGCGCTTGATCGGCTCGCGCCGCCGGATGTCGCACCGGATCGACGCATAGAACTTGAGAGCGTTGCCCCCAGTCGTGGTCTCGGGGTTGCCGAACAGCGTGCCAATCTTCATGCGGATCTGGTTGATGAAGATCACCAGGGTGTTCGACCGCGCGATCGTAGCGGTCAGCTTGCGCAGCGCCTGGGACATGAGCCGCGCCTGCAGGCCCATGTGCGCGTCTCCCATCTCACCTTCGATTTCCGCGCGCGGCACCAATGCGGCCACCGAATCGACCACGAGGACGTCGATCGCTCCGCTGCGCACCAGAGTATCGGCGATCTCCAAGGCCTGCTCGCCACTGTCCGGCTGCGAAATCAGTAGGTCGGCGGTTCGCACGCCGAGTTTGCGCGCGTAGCCCACATCGAGCGCGTGCTCGGCATCAATGAATGCGGCGATCCCTCCCTGCTTCTGGGCTTCGGCAACCGCGTGAAGCGCCAGCGTCGTCTTTCCGCTCGATTCCGGACCGTAGATTTCGACGACGCGGCCGCGCGGAAAGCCACCTACTCCGAGGGCAACGTCCAATCCGAGCGATCCCGTCGAGATGCTGGGAACGTCTGTTACCTCGGCATCCGCGCCGAGGCGCATGATCGAACCCTTGCCGAATTGCTTTTCGATCTGCGTTACGGCCAGCTCGAGAGCTTTTTGCCTTTCTTCGAGTCCCATCTTCCGTCCTCCTGAGCCAAAACCCGCGGTCGATCGTTCCCCGCCCGAAGTACTGCCCTAGTGGCACACGGCGCCGCCACCGCTTCCCATTGGGAACGACGCCAGCGGCCGGTAGCGTGCCGGGCCCTTGCCGAGTTCACTGCGATACACGACGATCTCCTGGGCTGTCCAGCCTCCGAACGAGGTTGCGCACCTCCGCTCCACTTGGTCCCGCCATGCCGTCCAGCCCCGCGCATCGCGCACCCGGCCGATCGTCAGGTGCCCGACGAACGGGCGCTGCTCCGGCGCAAAGCCGGCAGAGGCCAGCTCGCGGTCGAGAGCCCCGGCAACGTGGAGCAAGCCATCTCCGCCGCTGATCCGAACTACCAGCACCCTCGGCGTGCCCCGCGGCGGGAGGGTGCCAAGGCCGCTGGCTTGAAGTTCGAGCGGAGGACTTCCAGCCGCCACCCGAGCCACGGCCTCGCTCACACCGTCCAGCCGGCCCTCGTCGATCTCACCCAGAAACTTGAGCGTAACGTGCCACCCTTCGGCCCGCGTCCACGACACCCGCGTGCCGTAGCGCTCCGCGGCCGCGGCCAAAGTGCGCGCCACCGGCTGGATAGCGGCGGCCACGCTGGCAGCGACCGGTAGTGCGACAAAGCACCTCAACGCAAGCGCCCCGCTCCTCTCACTGCACGCTGCGGGTGCGTCGCCCGAACGTCGCCTCGAGTGGGTCGAGTCCAAGCAAGTGCCGGCGGACCCAGTCTAGAGCAACCTGTGACGCCAGGGTCTTCACCCACTCGCGGTTTCCCCATAGCCGGTATGTCTTCGAGCGTACCGTATCTTCGCCGGCCGTCTCGGCGGCCAGCGCAACAGCCACCGTACCGACCGGCTTCTCGGCGGTGCCGCCGCCCGGACCAGCGATGCCGGTCGTGGCCAGGCCGATGTCGGCACCCGTCGCGCGCCTCACGCCGAGAGCCATCTCGCACGCCGTCTCTTCGCTCACTGCTCCAAACATCGCGAGGGTGGACCGCGAAACGCCGAGTAAATCTTGTTTCAGCTGGTTGCTGTAAGCGACAACACCACCCACGTAATAATCGGAGCTTCCCGCAACGTTCGTAATGCGATTTCCGATTAGACCGCCCGTACACGACTCGGCGGTCGCCAGTGTCTTGCCTGCCCGGCGAAGCAGTTCGCCGACGACTTCCTCCATTGTTGTCTCGCCTTCGGCGATTACTGCGTGGCCGAGCCGCTCGGCCACGCGGTCTCCGAGGATCTGAAGACGGCGGCGCGCCGCCTGCTCGTCGCGGTCTGCTACCGTGACGCGCACCGCAATCTGGGGGAAACTAGCGCGAAACGCGAGGCGGCCCTCGCTCGGGTCCACCACTCCCGCCAGGGCTTCGTCGACGGCCGACTCGCTCATCCCAAACGTCTGAAACGTGCGCGACAGGACAACGCGGCCGCTCCCGCAGGAGGCCGCAAGCCATGGCAGCACTTGCTCGTCCATCATCGCCTTCATCTCGCGCGGCACGCCAGGCAAGACCACCGCCAAGCAAGCGCGCTCGCGGCTAGGAATCCACAGCCGGTATCCGGGAGCAGTACCAAGCCGATTCTCGATCACCTCGGCTCCCGCCGGAATCATCGCCTGGCGCAAGTTGTTTTCCGGCATGGGGCGCCCCACCCGCGCAAAAAAACCGCGAATACGCTCGGCTTGCTGCTCGTCGAGAACCAGCTCCACGCCGGCCACACGGGCCACCGTTTCAGTCGTGAGATCGTCGGCCGTGGGCCCGAGACCGCCTGTCGAAATCACTACGTCGGCCTGCCCGATCGCCTGGTGCCAGGCCCACTCGACGCGTTCTGGATAATCGCCGACCACCAGGACGCATACCGTTTCGATCCCAACAGAAGCCAAGCGGTCGGCGATGAACGCCGAGTTGGTGTCCACCGTCCGCCCGCCTACGACCTCGTCGCCGGTTGCAATGATGGCAGCCTTCTCAATCGGACTCGGTACAGACAACTTTACTTACGCCCCTCGACTTTCGCCTTTTTTACGCTCTACGGCCTTCCGGCGCAAGCCTTGTGCTCAAGACTCCCGTGATCCGCTGAAAAGGCCGCCCTCCAGTGGCCACCGCCTCAGTCTTCGCGAGGCTCCGTAAGGCGGGCAGGATCTAGCGCTTCCCTGAGTTCTTC
>CAYZHO010000161.1:4350-6463 GCA_964478045.1 uncultured Myxococcales bacterium
GGCTCCAGCGCACCAGCTCCGGACCTCGGTTCGTGGCCTCGAGCCCGGACACGCAACGCTCCGCGAAGTTGCGCGCGGCGTTGCCGAGTCGCTCGACCGAAGGAAGGAAGGCGCGCGCGGCAAGTGGCAACATGGTGTTCAGCTCGAAGTAGCCTCCGAGCCCGGCCAGGACGACCGCCGCGTCATCGGCGACCGTCTGCGCCGCCACTTGGATGGCCGACTCGGCAATGACCGGGTTCACCTTCCCAGGCATGATCGAGCTACCGGGCTGAACGGCCGGCAGGCGCAGCTCGCCAAGCCCAGCACGCGGGCCGGAGGCGAGCAAGCGGATGTCGTTGGCAATCTTGTGCAGGCTCACCGCAATCGCCCGGAGCTGCCCCGAGGCCGCGACGATAGAATCGATCGCCGCCTGTGCCTGGAAATGATTGTCGGTCTCGCGGATCGCAATACCCAATCGTTCGCTGAGAAGGGCACACACGCGAGCCGCAAACCGCGGGTGCGTGCCAATGCCCGTACCCACCGCCGTGCCTCCCAGGGCCACTTCACACAGCTCCTCGCGCATCCGACCGATCCGCTTGAGCGCCCGCTCCATCTGGCCCGCGTAGCCCCGAAATACTTGCCCGAGCCGAATCGGCGTTGCGTCCTGCAAATGCGTGCGGCCTGGTTTGATCGTGTCCCAGAACGCTTCGGCTTTGGCCTCGAGCTCAGCCCGTAGCTTTTCGATTCCGGGCTCGAGCCTCTCGCCGACCGCAAGCAGCGCCGCCACGTGGATCGCCGTCGGAATAACGTCGTTCGAGGACTGCCCGAGGTTCACGTGATCGTTCGGGTGAACGATGTGGCGACTGCCCCGCGGGTGACCGAGAAGCTCAGCCGCACGATTCGCGATGACTTCGTTCGCGTTCATATTGGTGGACGTCCCCGACCCGGTTTGGAAGACGTCCACCACGAAATGGCGGTCGAGCTTGCCCTCGGCAACTTCCAGCGCCGCCTGTTCAATCGCCTCAGCGAGCGGCGGCGCTAGGCGCCCGAGTTCCCGGTTGACCCGGGCAGCGGCCCACTTGATCCAGCCCAGGGCGCGAATCAACCGCTCTGGCATGCGCTCGCCGCTGATTGGAAAGTTCTCGACGGCCCGCTGCGTCGAGGCACCATAGTACGCGCCGGCCGGAACCTCGACCTCGCCCATCGAATCGCGCTCGATACGGTGCTTGCCTCTTGTCGGCATCACCCGGCCGTGAAAGGAAATACCCCGCTCCCCAGGAGCAAGCGGGCCGTAAGGTTCGCGTACAACCCGGCCACGAGGTCGTCGGCTACGATCCCCGCGCCGCCAGGTACCCTCTCGACCGCGCGAACCGGAAACGGCTTTGCAATATCGAACAAGCGAAACAAAACGAAAACGGTCGCCAACTGTGGCCAACTCACAGGCAGCCCAACCATTGCCGCGAGGAAGCCGGCAATCTCGTCGATCACCACTGCACTAGGATCGCGTTCGCCCACCTCGGCCTCGTATACGCCCGCGGCCCAAACACCGACCGCGCTCGCAAAAGCGGCCCCTATGGGCATGGCCAGAGCGCCGCACCGCCCGAACGCCCATGCTATGGCGACCGCCACTAGCGTGCCAACGGTACCAGGGGCAAGCGGGGCGTAACCGACGAAGCCGCCCGTGGCAATGACCTGCGCAAGCCGCTTCACGCGGCCGACTTTCCGCCCGCCATACGACCGGCCACAAAGAAGAGCGCAGCCACGGCCGCCTCGATAACGAGGAACACCCAGTTGGTAGCACCCGCCGGCGCTTTGCTCGTCACAAGGATGACCAGCAGCCGCCCGCCCGCAAACCCGGCCCAGACGGCCCCTACCGCTGCTAGAAGCGTTCTACCCTCGGTCGCTCCTGAACGCGTGCCCCAAATTCCGAGTGCGCCCAGCGCAATAAAGGCGCCGCCGTACAGCGCTCCCACCTCGCCGTAGCCGAGCCCACTTCCGGGCTCCAGCATGAAACCGGCGAAATCGGCTACTTGCGCCGGCAGCGCAATTGCCAGCAGGCCCGACAACACCGACAGTGCACTGACGATTCTCGCGATCCGCGTTAGGTCCATCCCTCGCACCTCCTCGCCCGGCG
>CAYZHO010000162.1:0-6261 GCA_964478045.1 uncultured Myxococcales bacterium
CCAACAGGCTGTCCGTCGAGGACCAAACCGCCACCCATGCGCCGTTCCGGTCGGTCGCGATCGTCACTTCGCCGTCGTCGCCCCAGTCTTCGGCGGCGTTGACGTTGAGCGGCGCTGGGTTGCTCCAGGTCTGGCCGTTGTCGATCGAGCGCACGAAAAGCACGTCGCGATCGCGACCCAAAGTGCCGCCGAGCGAGTCGTCGGAGCTCCAGGCCACAACCCACGTACCGCGCCCGTCCGTGGCAATGGCGGGCATCAAGTCGTCCCCCGCGTCACCGGCCGCGTTCGAAGCGATCGGTCGGGGCGGCGACCACGATCGCCCATCGTCCTGCGAAACCGAAAGCAGAATGTCCCAGTCGCGCCCGATGGTTCCATCGAGATCGTCCGTAGAATGCCAAACGACCAGCCAACGCCCCGGCCCGTCGCTGGCGGCGCGCGCGTTGCGGTCGATCCCAGGCCCTCCGTACAGATTGCTGATACGGCCCCGCGGAGGATGGGCGTCGAGCGCGATCGGAACGGAAAAGAGCGGCGTTGCTCCATCCGGAGGCCGGCGGGCGCTCCGGCCCGTTGCACTCCCCATCACGAGCAGCAAGGCCACAGCGGCCGAGGCCACCGCCAGGCGGCCGCACCCCACCGGACGCACCGGACGGCGCTTTGCGCGACGCGAGTTCACTCGACAACGAGCCTATCCAATTTTTGCCTGACCAGGAAGGGCCCGTGGTCTGGGACGCGGCGTTTCGCTATAAGACCCCCATGTCCAGTGTCCGACCCCGCAGTCGGGGGAACCCCGGAACCACAAAGCGCTTGCTCGCCACCTTCCTTGCCGCCCTCGTGCCGGTAGCCGCCGCCTGCGGCCGCACCGCCGAGAGGCCTGCGTGCAGCGACTCGGGTGAAATCGCGACGGTATGCGGATTCGCCAACCCCGAAGACCTCGAGTACGTCCCGGCAGCCCGACTCGTGCTCGTGAGCAACATGCGCGCCGACGGTCGCAAGCACCGCGGCGGATACATCTCCGGCCTGTTCCCTGGCACCCATTCGATCGTCCGCCTTTGGCCGCCGGCCGCTGGAGCCACCGCCGCTCCGGACCCCGAGCTGGGGGATGAGGCGTGCCCGGGACCACCGGATCCCGGTGCTTACTATCCGCATGGAATCACTTCCGCGCGCCGCGAAGGCCGCACTTTCGTTTACGTGGTTACGCACCGCGGGAAGGCTGGAGGGCGCGAAGCGATCGATGTCTTCGAACTGACCGGCGTCGGAATCCGCGCGCGCATGGAGTGGAAAGCCTGCATCCCGACCGATGGCGGGGTTCAGTCGAACGACTTGGCGGTGGCCCCCGACGGAACGATCGTGGCAGCGAACTACCAGCCCGACGGGTCCCTTCTCAACACGGTGCTCGCGGCCACCTTGGGAACGACCACCGGCGACGTGATGACATGGAGACGCGGCGAGGGATGGCATCACTTACCGGGAACCGAATCGGCCATGGCCAACGGCATCGCGCTGTCGGCCGATGGCGAGATGCTGTTTTACACGGAAACGATCACTGGGCTACTCCACCGGCGTCCGCTCCGTACGAACTCGGGAGCAATCTCCATCGAGATCGGAGGTAACCCGGACAACCTGACGTGGACCCGCCGGGGTACGCTCTTGGTCGCTACCCACACGGCCGGCCCTCGGTTCTTGCTCTGTTCGCTCGGGCGCCAGCCATGCCGGACGAGCTGGGCCGTGAAGGAAGTCGATCCCGACACGCTCGAGGTTCGACCGGTGCTCGAGCACGACGGCCGGCTCATCGGTGCTGTTGCCACGGCTCTGGAAGTCGACGGCTACATTTACCTCGGTAGCGTCTTCGACGACCGAATCGGCGTGGTCCCCGCACGAGGATCCTCGTAACCGGCCGCGATGTCCGGCGCCGACTCGTCGTGCGTGGCGCGCGTGCCAGGCTCCGCTTGTATGCTCGCCGCGCATACCTAACTTGCCGGCGGCAGCGCGCCGCCAGACCGCATTTGATCGCGGCGCGCAGGCTACGGGCCCCCAGCGCGCGTGGGGTTTGCGTTGATTCTTGCCCGGGGGATATATCGCTGCTGCGACACATGACGGTCTCCCGCAAACCCAAGGCGCCGGCCGTCCCCCCAGCCGGTGCCGGTGCCCCTGCCGAGGGGCGTCCAAGGCGCCGGTCGCGGTCGGCACCAGAGACGAAGCGACAGATCCTCGAAGCCGCCCTGCACGAGTTTGCCGAGCAGGGTTTCGAAGGCGCCACTACCGCATCGATCGCCAGGCGGGTGGGGGTGACCCAGCCGCTCGTCCACTATCACTTCGGCTCGAAAGAAGCGCTGTGGCGGGCGGCCTGCGATTCCATCTTCACCGAGCTGCGCGAACACCTGCGCGCCCACGGCGCCGACATCGCCTCGATGTCGTCCGCCGCGCAACTAGTCACGCAAACGTACTACTTGATCGACTTCATCGTGGCCCACCCAGAGCTACCCCGGTTGCTCGTCAACGAGGGAGTGCAAAAGAGCCGGCGCCTGATGTGGCTCGTCGACAAGCACCTGCGCCCGCTCTTCCACGCGTGGGACGCCGCGCTCGACGAAGCAAAGCGCGCTCGCCTGATCAAGGATATTCCGAACGCCTTCGTGCTGTTTGCCTTCTTCGGAGCCTGCTACCAGCTTTTCGACGTGGCCCCGCTGGTGCGCGAAATCTACGGCTTCGACCCGCGCGAGGAGCACCAGGTCCGCCGCTTTGCCAACGCCCTCATCGAAATCTTTCTCGCTGGAATCTCGCGCGAACAGGGCGAAGAGGACGACACCGAATAGCCCCGCCGCCCGCGGGCGCCGATTTTTCGGCTCTTTCAGCTTGCCTCGTTGCGAGAGCGCACGTCCCTGGTATGGTTCCTGTCGGGGGCCGTACGGGAGGAGACACATGGGCAAAGATACGCTGACGATCGTCGACAACCGCACGGGCAAAAGCTACGAGATACCAATCGAGTACGGCACGATTCGGGCCGCGGATCTGCGCCAGATCAAGACCTCGCCGGACGATTTCGGCTTGATGTCCTACGACCCGGGTTTCACGAACACCGCTTCCTGCAAGAGCACGATCACCTACATCGACGGGGAAAGGGGAATCCTCCGGTATCGGGGCTACCCGATCGAACAGCTCGCCGAGCGCAGCACGTTTCTCGAGACGGCCTACCTGATCATCAAGGGAGAGTTGCCCGACACGGAGCATCTGGCGGCGTGGACCCACAACGTCACGATGCACACGATGCTCCACGAGAACATCAAGAAGTTCATCGAGGGATTCCGCTACGACGCCCACCCGATGGGCATTCTCGTCAGCACAGTCGCGGCCCTTTCGACCTTCTACCCGGAAGCAAAGAACATCGACGACATCGAATCGCGCCGGCTTCAGGTGCGGCGCCTGCTCGGCAAGATGCCGACGCTGGCGGCCTACGCCTACCGCCACAGTCTCGGCTTGCCCTACGTGCAGCCCGACAACGACTTGAGCTACACGGGCAACTTCCTGTCGATGCTCTTCAAGATGACCGAGCTCAAGTACAAGCCGAACCCGGTGTTCGAGCGGGCGCTCGACGTTCTGTTCATCCTGCACGCGGACCACGAACAGAACTGCTCGACGACCGCGGTGCGAACGGTGGGAAGCTCGCGCGCCGACCCCTATTCGGCGGTGGCGGCCGCAGCCGCCGCTCTGTACGGGCCGCTGCACGGGGGCGCCAACGAGGCGGTGATCCGGATGCTGACCGAGATCGGCTCGGTCGATCGGGTCCCCGAGTTCATCAAGCGGGTCAAGGCCGGTGAAACCCGCTTGATGGGATTCGGGCACCGCGTCTACAAGAACTACGACCCGCGGGCGAAGATCATCAAGCGCATTGCCTACGAGGTCTTCGAGGAAACGGGCAAGAATCCCCTGATCGACATCGCCGTCGAGCTCGAGCGGATCGCCCTTCAGGACGACTACTTCATGAGCCGGCGGCTGTACCCGAACGTCGACTTCTATTCGGGAATCATTTACCAGGCGATGGGCTTCCCGACGGCGATGTTCCCAGTCCTGTTCGCCATCCCGCGCACGGCCGGGTGGCTGGCGCAGTGGGTCGAGCTGGTCCTCGACGAAGAGCAGCGAATCGCCCGGCCTCGCCAAATCTATCTCGGCGAGGAAAAGCGCGACTACATCCCGATCGAAAAACGGCCGACGCCGCAGACGATCGAACGCCTGCTGATGGCCGGCCGCCTCTAGGGGCGGCCGGCCCGCGCCGGCCCGCGAGCGCGGGCCGCCTGGTCAGCTCGCGTAGATCTCCATCACCTTGGCCAAGAACGCCAAAGCCTCGTCCTTCTTGCGCTGGAACGAGTTGCGGCCGATGATCGACCCGAACCCGCCCCCGTCGCGGATTGCCCGGCACTCCTCGAAGATTTTCTCGTCCGCCCCCTTGGCGCCGCCCGAAAAGATGACGATGCGGCGGCCGCCGAAAGCCGACTGCACCACGTGGCGGACGCGGTCGGCCAGAGTCGAAATCGGGATTTTCTCGGCTTCGTAGACCTTGCGCGCTGCTTCGAGCTCGATGTGGTCGGTCGGCGGTTTTACCTTGATGAAGTTCGCCCCGAGCTGCGCCGCGATCTGAGCCGCATAGGCGCACACGTCAACGGCCGTCTCGCCTTGCTTCGACAGTCCGCTTCCGCGCGGGTAGGACCAGACGACCACCGCCAAACCGGCCGCCTTGGCCTCGCGCGTGAGTTCGCGGAGTTGCTCGTACATGACCCGAAACCCCGCCGATCCGGGATAGATCGTAAAGCCGATCGCCGCACATCCGAGACGCAAGGCATCGGCGACGGTTGCGGTCTGAGCCATGACCGGATCGGCCGCGTCCGGCGCCAGCGTATCGTGGTTGTTCACCTTCAGGATCAGCGGAATCTCCCCGGCGAACTCGGCGGCCGCCGCCTCGATGAACCCGAGCGGGGCCGCGTAGGCGTTGCAGCCAGCCTCGATCGCTAGCTCGAAGTGGTAGCGCGGATCGTAAGCCGGCGGGTTCGGCGCAAAGCTACGGGCGGGGCCGTGTTCGAAGCCTTGGTCCACGGGCAAAATAACAAGGCGGCCGGTGCCGCCGAGCCTTCCGTGGTTGAGGATCCGCGCAATGTTCGAAAGCGTTCCTGGGTTTTCTCCCGAGTACCAACTGAGAATCTCCTTTACTCGTGGCGTCACGTCACTCGACTCCTTCGCGTCAGATTTTCGAGGCGGTCTTCGCCCGGCGGCTGCGGGCGCTTTGTGCCAGAACACCACATGGCCCGACAGAGCGCAAGACGGCTCCGCAGCAGAAGACGGCTACTCGGCAGAAAGCACCTCGAAAGGATCCTCGACCCGGCGGGCGTGTTCCTCTAACCAGGACAGCGCTGCAGCAACCGACGGCTGCCGATCCAGGAACGCCTCAAACCGGTCCGCGTGCTTGCGGTAGCGATAGAGCGCCAGAAACGCGGCGTTGTTGTCGAGCCGCTCGAGCAACCTTTCGCGCTCGGCCTGAGTCTTGGGCGCGGGAACCAAACCGACCTCGACCATCTGGTCGAGTGCCGCCGCGTAGATCTTGCGGCGGCCGGCCAGAATCCGCTCGCGCGGCTGCCCGCGCGCACCGGCGAAGTAGGCCGTAAGGCGCGCGGCTAGCTCTTCGAGCACGCGGCTCTGGCGCAGCCACTGGCTGCGCCGCCGCGCAATCTCAGCGGCGCGGCTGCTGTCCCCGCGGATTGCAAAGAAACGCTCGGCCAAGCGGCCGGCGACCGCAGTCGCCAGGGTCTCGTTGAAAGCAATGTGGCCGGGCACGTAAACCGTTTGGTGGACTAGCTCGTGGAGCACCACCGAGGCCAGCTCCGCCTCGTCGAGGGCCAGAGCACCGGAGGGAAGGGGATCAGAGAACCAGCCGAGCGTCGAATAGCCGGCGGCCTCCACGATGTAGGTGTCGAGCCCCTTGCGCTGGAGCTTGGCCGCGTATCGCTCGGCGCTCCCGCGGTCGAAGTATCCCCGGTACGGGATCGCGCCGATGATCGGGTAGCGCCAGACGTAGGGTTCGAGGCGATCGGGATAGGCCGCGGTGACGACGTAGGCCGTGGCCAATCCCTCAGTGTCGGCCACCTTTAGATAACTGCCGCCTACGTCGAGACCCTGGGCGCGCGCAAACTCGCGCACGGCTCGCAGTGTTGCCAGCCGGGTGGCGACACCGGGCGCGCCATCGACGGGCACCTCGTCCAGGCCGTCGAAGAGCAGCAG
>CAYZHO010000163.1:0-6240 GCA_964478045.1 uncultured Myxococcales bacterium
TCCAATCCCAGTGCTCGACGGGGGCCACCTGGCTTTCTTCTTGATCGAGGCTCTACGCGGGCGGCCACTTTCGGTGCGCGTTCGGGAAACGGCCCAGCAAGTTGGCGTGTTCCTTCTGGTCGCCTTGATGGTCTTTGTCGTTTTCAACGACATTTCTCGAATCGTCGGTGGCTGAAGCGCGGCGCGAGACGAGCACCCGAGAAGGCGCGGGGCGCCTCCTTGCGCTCGACACGGCGGGAGTGCGGGCGGCAGCAGCCCTCCTCAGCGACGGTCTCGTCTCCGTCCGAGTGACGGCTTCGCGCCGGGGTGAAGATCTGCCGGACCTTGTGGGGAGCTTGCTCGAGGAACGCCATCTTGCGGTGGCGGACCTCGATGGGATTGGGGTGAACCAGGGGCCCGGATCCTACACTGGCTTGCGCTTGGGTTTGGGATTGGCGCGCGGCCTTGCTCTGATCGACCGGCTGCCCGTGGTGCCCGTGGGTGCTCTCGAGCTGGCGGCTCTGGCCTGTCCAGTGGCCAGATCGCGGGTCGTCGTAGTCCTTCCAGCGGCTGCTTCCCGGGCTTTCGTCGGTTCGTTCGCCCGCGATCGTGACAGCCTCCAACCGCTCGAGCCGCCGCGCGTGGTAGCGTTCGAGGAACTACGAGCGGCAGTCAAGGTGCGGCCGCCTGATTCCATCTTGGCGATCGAAGCGCGCCCGATCGCCAAGAACCTGTGGGACGCCCTCAAGGACTGTGTTGCGGATGCGGGGTTGGTAGAACTGCCGCCCGAACGAGCGGGACTGCTCGCCCGGGTGGCGGCTGCGCGCCTTCGAGCGGGCGAAGGAATGCCTGCCGAGCGGGTTCTGCCGCGCTACCTCGGGACTTCTTCGCCCCGGCCCAATCGGAACCGGGTGGTACTGGAGCCGCCGGTGGGAAACTAAGTAGTTGAAAATACAAGGGTTTTTGACGAGCCCCTTCTTGACTGCGAGGGGGCATGGTTGTATGGTGGCACGCGCGCGCCCGCGCGGCCAAGGGCGAAGCAAAACAAGGAGGTCGGCATGGAGCCACGCGACGAGGAGTTGATAGAGTCGCTACTGCCGCACAACCCGGAACTTAAGGCCGCCTACGAAGAGCACCGGCGGCTTGATGCGGAGGTAGACAAGCTCTCGTCGAAGCCGTTTCTGTCGCCAGCCGAACAGATCGAGAAGAAGAACCTGCAGAAACGCAAGCTGATCGAGAAAGACAAGATTATGCGCATCCTGGCTGAGCACCGCCGCAGCCAGGCGGCCGGCGAACGTGCTTAGCGCCGGCTCGACTTGGCGCAGTCGGTTTGTAGAGACGGCGCCTCGCTTCTTGCTCGTTTTCACCGTTGGCGTCCTGGTCGCGGGACAGCAGAGGGCCGGAAGCGCAGGGATCGCCGCGAGCAAGCGAGCGCCGCACACCGGATCGGCTGGGCCGTGATCCGGCGAGCACTGGCGCTGCTTGGCTGCAGGCGGGCCGATAGCACGGGCAGCCGGGCATCGGCGGCGCGGGTGGCAAGCGGATAGGAACGGGCAGAGTCAAGCGGGCTCGCTCAGGCTGAAAGTAATAGCGGCTAGCGGGCTCCTTCAGTCTGGAGACCAATCGTGAGGCACACCATTTCGATTCTCGTCGAAAACGAGTTCGGAGTCCTGTCGCGCATTTCCGGCTTGTTCAGCGGCCGTGGGTTCAACATCGAGAACCTGTCGGTGAACGAAACGCTCGACCCGACCGTTTCGCGCATTACCCTGCAGACGACGGGCGACGACGCGATTCTCGAGCAAATCACCAAGCAACTGAACAAGCTCGTTTCGGTCATCAAAGTCGTCGACATGAGCGAAGCGGAACACGTCGAGCGGGAACTCGCGCTGATCAAGGTGGCTGCCGACGCCCGCACGCGCGGCGAGGTCTTCAGCATCGCGAATGTCTTTCGGGCCAAGGTCGTCGACGTTGCTCCCAAGGAGTGCATCATCGAGGTCACGGGGGACGACGATAAGATCGAAGCGATCCTCACGGTGCTCAAGCCGATAGGCATCAAGGAGATCGCCCGAACGGGCAAGACGGCACTGTTTCGCGGAGAGCGCCTGCTGACGGTCAGCGGCGGACACCGCGCGGATTCGCGGAATCAAAAGTCCAAGAAGAAGGAGAAAGCCGCATGAAAATCTACACGGATGCCGACGCCAGCCTCGATCCGATTCTCGGCAAAACGGTTGCCGTAATTGGATACGGCAGCCAGGGGCACGCCCACGCCCTCAACCTTCGCGATAGCGGCGTAAAAGTGGTTGTCGGGCTGCGCGAGGGCAGTCGCTCCGCCGCCAAGGCTCGTGAGGCAGGCCTTACGGTAGAGACGGTTCCCCAGGCGGTCGGCCAAGCCGACGTGGTCATGATGCTGGTGCCCGACGAGCTGGCGGCCGACCTGTACAAGGAGCAGGTCGAGCCGAATATGAAGCAGGGGGCCTACCTGGCCTTTGCGCACGGCTTCAACATTCATTTCAAAAAAATCGTGCCACCGCCGTCGAGCGGTGTTTTCATGGTCGCGCCCAAGGGGCCGGGCCACTTGGTTCGCAGCCAGTTCGTTGCCGGGATGGGGGTTCCGTGCTTGCTAGCGGTCGAGCAAGACCCGACTGGCGAGACGACGCAGGTGGGACTCGCCTACGCCAAGGCAATCGGCGGCACCCGTGCTGCGGTGATCGAGACGACGTTTCGCGAAGAAACGGAGACGGACCTGTTCGGAGAGCAGGCGGTCTTGTGCGGCGGGCTTACCGAGCTCATCCGAGCGGGATTCGAAACCCTGGTCGAGGCCGGCTATGCGCCCGAGATGGCCTACTTTGAGTGCGTGCACGAGGTCAAGCTGATCGTCGACCTGATCTACGAGGGCGGCATTGCGAACATGCGGTACTCGATCAGCAACACTGCCGAATACGGGGATTTGACCAGGGGCAAGCGCGTGATCGGCAAGGAAACGCGAGAAGCGATGAAGCAGATTCTGGCCGACATTCAATCGGGTGCGTTCGCCGAGGAATGGCTGACCGAGTACAAGTGCGGTTTGCCCCACTTCAAGGAACTACGGAAAGAGGCCGAAGCGCATCCGATCGAGGAAGTCGGCCGCCGCTTGCGCGCCTTGATGCCGTGGCTTTCCCAGCAGAGGCTCGTCGACCGCGAGAAGAACTGAAGCGACCGCCTCGTGCAGGCAATGAGGTTCGCTCCCGAAGCAGGCGCTCGGACAACTTGGCTGGTGCTAGCCGCCATCGCCGCGGCGTTGATCTGGGGCTGGGTTGCGGGGACGTTCCTGCTGGCAATGGCGATCGCCGTTCTGTTGTTCTTCCGCGATCCGGAGCGCGTCCCGGCCGGAAGTGAGGAGGCCGTTCTCTCTCCTGCGGACGGCCGGGTCGTAAGGGTTGACGACCGGCCACACCCGCTCGAGCCGCGGGCGCACCAGCGCGTCTCGATCTTCATGTCGCCGCTTGACGTACACGTGAACCGCAGTCCGGTCGACGGGCGCGTCGTGTGCCGGCGGTATTTGCCGGGACGCTTCGGGGCGGCCTACAAGGCGGACGCTTCCGATGCGAACGAGTCGAACGAACTGGTGCTGCGAGCCGCGGCTGGCTACCCGCTGGTCGTCGTGCAGATTGCAGGATGGCTGGCGCGGCGCATCGTCTGCGACGTTCGCGACGGCGATCCGGTCGAACGGGGAAAGCGATTCGGCCTCATCATGTTCGGGTCGCGGGTTGACGTGTACCTGCCGGATGAGATATCGGTCCAAGTGCGGCCCGGACAGCGAGTGCGGGCTGGCGAGACAGCGATCGGAGAGCCAACCGCTCGCACTGGAAACGGGGATGGTCCGCCCGCGAGCGAAAGTACGGAAACTGCCTGAGCCGCGCCACGTCAGCCGGGGTGTTTATCTCTTGCCGAACTTGATTACCTCGGCTGGCCTCTTCTGCGGCGTATTTGCGATCGCCCAGACGGTTGCCCAGCAGTATTTCAACGCGGCGCTAGCCATCCTGGCGGCGCAGCTTTTCGACATCCTCGACGGGCGTGTCGCTCGCCTGACCAAGGCCACTAGCAGCTTCGGTGTGGAGTACGATTCCCTATGCGATCTGGTGTCGTTCGGGGTTGCGCCCGGGCTGCTCATCTACCGGTGGGCGTTGCTACCGTGGGGAGCGTGGGGTTGGTTGGCCGCCGCGCTGTTCGTTTGCTGCGCGGCGCTGCGCCTGGCGCGCTATAACACGATGATTGGAGTCACCCCGGCGGGGTTCTTCGTGGGCCTGCCGGTGCCAGCGGCGGCCGCGATGCTTGCCTCGGTCTTGCTGCTCTACAACTGGCTCGGGCATTCGGGGCTACCGGACAAGCACCTGGCGCTGCTGCTGGCGACCTACCTCCTTGCCGTGTTGATGGTGAGCAACATTCCATACCCGACGTTCAAGCAGCTGCGCTTGCACAAACGCCAGCCCATGTGGTTGCTGGTGGTGGCGATTCTCCTGCTCAACTTTCTGATCGCACGCTACCAGCTCGTGCTCTTCCTTGGCGCTTCGCTGTACGTGCTCTCGGGACCGGTCGTCTGGCTGGCCTGGCGCACTGCCGGGCTCGAATCGCTCCCGATCCTCCCGCAGGCGCGGCAGCCCGAGCCCGAAGAGGACCCGGACGAGCAGTTGGCGGCCCCGTGGCGCGACAGTTGAACGCGGAACGCTGGGGGGGTAAGATGCCGGCGATGGCACGACTCCTGCTCGCTGGACTGTTGCTTAGAAGCCCGTCCGGGGCCGGGGTCGTGGTTTAGGCGCCACAACCGATCTGGCCACGGGCGGAACCAGCGAGCCCGTGGCAAAGCGAAGGCCGCGGGCGTTGCCCGCGGCCTTCGCTTTTTCGGACGCGTGAACGGCGGAGAACGACGATGAGTGAGACGACGGACTGGGTACGCATCTTCGACACGACGCTGCGCGACGGCGAGCAGTCTCCCGGCTGCACGATGAACGTCGAGGAAAAGGTCACGGTGGCCAAGCAGCTTAACGCACTGGGGGTCGATGTGATCGAAGCCGGGTTCGCCGCTGCTTCGCCGGGAGACTTCGAGGCGGTCAAGCGAGTGGCGGAAGTAGTCGATGGCCCGGTGGTTCTAAGTCTGTCGCGGACCCGCGAGCACGACATCGAACGTGCCCTTGCGGCCGTCGACGGCGCCAAGAAGCCGGGGATCCACATCTTCATCGCTACCAGCCCTCTCCATATGCAGTACAAGTTGGGGATGAGCGAGGACGAAGTGGTGGATGCGGCGGTCTGGGCGGTCTCGCGTGCCCGCCAGCACCTCGACTACATCGAGTTTTCCGCCGAGGACGCTTCCCGCAGCGAAGTGGAATTCCTCTGCCGGGTGTTCGCTGCGGTCATCGAGGCAGGAGCCGTGGTTTGCAACGTGCCGGACACGACCGGCTACGGAGTGCCCGCGCAGATCCGCGAACTGTTCCGTACCTTGCGCGAGCGTACGCCGGGCGGCGACCGCGTCGTCTGGAGCACCCACTGCCACAACGACTTGGGCCTGGCCGTAGCGAACTCGCTGGCGGCAATCGAGGGCGGAGCGCGGCAGGTCGAGTGTACGGTGAACGGCATCGGGGAGCGCGCCGGCAACACGTCGATGGAAGAAGTAGTCATGGCGCTCAAGACGCGCCGGGACTACTTCGGGATCGACACGCGTATTGTGACGGAGCAGATCTACCCGGCGAGCCAGCTACTCTCGCGGATCATCGGCGTTCCTATTGCGCCGACCAAGCCAATCGTTGGGGACAACGCCTTTGCCCATGAGGCCGGCATTCACCAGGACGGCGTGATCAAGAACGCGCTGACCTACGAGATCATGCGGCCAGAAGCCGTCGGGCGGCCGAGCAACAAGCTGGTGCTCGGCAAGCACTCGGGCCGCCACGCGTTCGTGAAGCGGTTGCGCGAACTCGGGATCGATCTCGAGCGCATCGACGTAAACGAGGCGTTCGCGCGGTTCAAGGAGTTGGCCGACAAGAAGAAGGAAATATACGACGAGGACCTCTACGCGCTTGCGGCCGAAGAGTCGGGCGTGACCAGCACGTTCGAACTTGCCGACCTCGAGGTTTCCTCTTCGCTGGCGCGCGGCCCGCATGCGCGCGTGCGGGTGCGCGTGCGGGGCGAAGACCGCGAGGCCGAAGCCAGCGGCGACGGCGTCGTCGATGCGTGCTATCAGGCGATCAAGCGGGCGACGGGGCTCGATCCCCGGCTCGAGCGGTATCAAGT
>CAYZHO010000164.1:0-1474 GCA_964478045.1 uncultured Myxococcales bacterium
GCCCCTGGCGCTACCCCGCGCGCTGGAACGACGTCGACCAGCCGCCCGGCCGGCGGCCGCTCGAGGGCCTTCGCGTCATCGATCTGACGACGTTCTGGGCCGGTCCCTTTGCCACCTGGTGCCTTGCCGCAATGGGGGCCGAGGTGATCAAAGTCGAGTCGATTCAGCGGCCCGACGGAATGCGCTTTGCCGGTGCGCTCCAGCGCGATCCTCTGTGGGAGTGGTCGCCGATTTTCGCTGGCGCCAATGCCGGCAAGCGCGCGATAACGCTTCGTCTCGACAGCCCCGAAGGGCTCGATTTGGTCAAGCGGCTGATCGCAGTCAGCGACGTGGTGATCGAAAACTTCTCGCCGCGCGTGGTCGAGCAGTTTGGGCTCGACTGGCCGGCCGTGCGCGCGATCAATCCGCGGGCGATCATGGTGCGCATGCCGGCCTTCGGATTGAGCGGCCCGTGGCGCGACCGGCCGGGCTTTGCGATGACCGTCGAGCAGGTGAGCGGGCTGGCCTGGGTGACGGGCTATGAGGACCTGCCGCTCGTCGTGCGCGGCGCATGCGACCCGCTCGGTGGCGTCCACGCAGTTTTCGCGCTTTTGCTTGCCCTCGAGCACCGGCGCACGACTGGGCTCGGCCAGCTCGTCGAGGTGCCGCTGGCCGAGGTCGCGCTGAACGTAGCCGCCGAGCAGGTGGTCGAGTACACCGCCTACGGTCGCTTGATCGACGAGCGCGACAATCGAAGCCGCTACGCTGCTCCCCAAGGCGTCTACCGCTGCGCCGGCGAGGACGCCTGGATCGCACTAGCCGTGGCGACCGGCAAGCAGTGGCAGGCCCTGTGCCGGGTGATCGGTGCGCCCGACCTTGGCAGGCGCGGCGATCTTCGCTCGCTCGAGGGCCGGCGCGCCGCCCAAGACCAAATCGACGAGCGCATCGAAGCTTGGAGCGCCGAGCGCGAGCCCGCCGAGGCGGCGGCCGCGCTTCGCCGCGCCGGCGTACCCGCCGAGCCGCTCGTCAACGGCTACTGCTTAATGCCGAACGATCAACTGATCGCGCGTGGCTTCTTCCAGGAGCTCGAGCATCCGGTGACCGGACGCTGGCGCTACCCCGGCCTGCCGATGGTCTTTTCGGACATGCCGCGCGCGCTGCTCACCGGGCCGCCGCCCACGCTCGGGCAGCACAACGAAGACGTTCTCATGGGACTTCTCGGCTTGTCGCGCGAGGAGCTCGAAGAGTTGCGCGAAAAAAAGATCATCGGCGAGCGGCCCTCGTTTATGTAGCCGCACCTGCGCGTACCCACGCCCGGCTCTGCCTCCGAAGCAGGTGCGCTCTTGCAGACCGGCCGCAGGCCGGTTGAGCCATCACCTCAGCGGGCCAGTGAACCTCCGCAGCGGATGCGCCCTTGCGGGCTGACCGCACGCTTTCGGGCTGGCTGCGATCGCCGTGCGCCGAGCGCGCCTGCAACTGCTAAAGCCAGGGGGAA
>CAYZHO010000164.1:1574-6097 GCA_964478045.1 uncultured Myxococcales bacterium
GCCGGCCCGCAGCGCTTCGGCCGCGGGCCCGCCGGCACTCCAGCAGGCGCGGGCTACAACGGAACCGCGTTGAACACTTGCAGGTTCGTGTACTCTTCGAGCCCCCAGCGGCCGTTCTCGCGCCCAATCCCCGACCACTTGCACCCGCCGAACGGAAGGTTGGGCAGAATCGTCGTGTGCTGATTCACCCACGCCGTACCGCAGTCCAGGCGCGCGGCCAGCTCGAGCCCGCGCTCGACGTCCCGCGTCCAGATCGAACCGCCTAGGCCGTACTTCACGCGGTTCGCCCGTGCGATCGCGTCGTCGACGTCGGTGAACTTGAGAATCGGAAGAACCGGCCCGAACTGTTCTTCGTCGACCAGGCGCAGGCCATCCGAGACGTCGGCAACGAGCGTGATGGGGTAGAAATAACCCGGCCGGTCCATTCGCTCGCCGCCCACCAGGACGCGCGCGCCGTGCACCTTGGCGTCCTCGACGAGGTCGATCACCTTGCGCAGTTGCATTTCGTTGTTGAGCGGGCCGAAGTCCACGCCTTCTTCGGACCCCGGACCAACCTTGGCCTTTCGCGCCAACTCGACGAGCGCTTCGCACATTGGGTCGTACACGTCCTCGTGGACGTACAACCGCTTGAGCGCCGAACACACTTGGCCGGTGTTGCCGAAGGCGGCCTCGAAGATGCGCGGCGCGGCTTGCTCGACGTCCACGTCCGGCAAGACGATGCCGGCATCGTTGCCGCCAAGTTCGAGCGTCAGCCGCTTTAAGTCGGGGGCGACCGCCGCCATGATCGCCTTGCCCGTCTCTACCGACCCGGTGAACGAAATCTTGTCGATGCCCGGGTGCGTGGTCATCCACCGGCCGAGTTCGTCACCGCCGCTTACGATGTTGACCACACCCGGCGGCACGACCTCGCGGATCAACTCGCCGAGGACAAGCGTGGTAAGCGGCGTGTACGGCGAAGGCTTCAGAACGATCGTGTTGCCCGTAAGCAGCGCCGGCGCGATTTTCCAGGTGGCTAAGATCAGAGGGAAGTTCCACGGAGTGATGCCGCCAACGACTCCGATCGGCCGCCGGCGCACCTCGATGCGGCCGCCCTCGTCGTCGCGCACCACCTCGACCGGCAGATCGTAGCCAGCGGTTACTCGAAACCACGTCATCGCGCCGGCCGCCTCGCTGCTAGCCCGGTCGCGTGGCTTGCCCTGCTCGCGAACCAGTAAGTCGGCAAGCTCGGGAATCTTCGGTTTGATCGCCGCCGTGATATCGGTGAGGACGCGCTTGCGCTCCTCGAGGGAGGTCTGGCTCCAGCCGGCAAAGGCCCGGCGCGCCGCCGCTACCGCCTCGTCGAGCTGCTCGCGCGTCGCCTCGGGCGCCTCGGCGAAGGGCTCGCCCGTCGCCGGGTCGATCACCTCGAAGGTCTTCTCGGAACGCACGGCCTTGCCGCCGATCGTCATCGTGTACTCTGCCATGACCGTTCTCCCGCCGAGCAGTTTCTCGCCGGTACTGTTGACGAAGGCAGGCCGCGTTGCAACCGGGCCCGGCACGCAGATAAGACCGGCCGCCGGTGCTTTCTTACCGCCGCACCGGTGCTATGTTGGCCCCGTTCGCGCCTGCCACCAGGCGCTCACCGCCGCGCTGGAAATCAAGTAGGAGGGACGACAAACCGTGGATTTTTCGATTCCGCCCGAGATCAAAACCCTGGTCGACAACGTTTCCCGCTTCATGGACGAGTACGTCTATCCGCTCGAGAAGCTCCCCCACGAGCCGATCCAAGTAGGGGACCCCCCTTACCCGCCCGCGGTGCGGGAGGTCCAGAAGAAAGCCAAGGAACTTGGCTACTGGGCCTTCCACCTGCCCAAGGAGGCCGGCGGCGCCGGGCTGCCGTTCATGTACTACGTGTACGTGAACGAAGTCCTCGGCCGCAGCCCCTTCGGGCCGCCTTGCGTCGGCTCGCAGGCTCCCGATTCGGGCAACGCCGAGATCCTGTGGAAGTGGGGCACCGAAGAGCAAAAGGAGCGCTGGCTCAAGCCGTTGGTTGCCGGCGAGATCCGCAGTTGCTTCTCCATGACGGAACCTGAGGTCGCCGGCTCGGATCCGCGCCTGCTGCGCGGTCGGGCCGAACGCAAAGGCGATGAGTACATCCTGAACAAGCACGCTTGGTTTTCGAGCGGCGCGCACGGCGCCAGCTTTGCCATCGTGATGGCCGTCACCAACCCGGACGCGCCGACCTACCAGCGGCAGAGCATGTTCATCGTGCCGCTCGACTCGCCGGGCGTGCGCATCCAACGGGGTATCCCAGTGATGGGCGAAGCGCTCAACCACCACGCCGAGATCTGGTACGAGGACGTGCGCGTACCTGTGGCCAACCGGCTCGGACCCGAAGGGGCTGGCTTCCTTATCGCGCAGGACCGGCTCGGGCCCGGCCGCATCCACCACTGCATGCGCTGGCTCGGCCAGGCGCAAAGAGCCTTTGAACTGATGTGCGAGCGTGCGGTGCTGCGTGAAGCGTTCGGATCGACGCTGGCGCGCAAGGCAAACATTCAGGACTGGATCGCTGAAGCTCGCGCCGACATCCAAGCCGCACGGCTGATGACGCTGCACGCGGCGTGGAAAATCGACACCGAAGGACCAGCAGCGGCGCGCGAGGAAATCTCGCTGATCAAGTTCTTCGGCGCCCGAGTCCTGCACAGCGTGATCGACAAGGCGATCCAAGTTTACGGGGCAGCCGGGATGACCGAAGACTTGCCGCTGTCGGCCATGTACCGCGCGGCGCGTGCGGCTCGCATCTACGACGGTCCCGACGAAGTGCACAAGATGGTCGTGGCGCGCCGTATTCTCTCCGAGTACCAGAGCCGGCTCGAAGAAAAGAAGCGCGGAGACTGAGTACGCCTTAGGCGCCGGCGCCTTCGAGGAAAGCGCCCGGGCCGAACGACGGAGCATACAGATGCGCGTTGGAATTGCCCTGATCGAAGGCTACAGCTTCACGCGCGAGCCCGTGCGCCTTGGGATCGGGGGAATTGCGCGCGCGGCGCGGCGGCTCGAGGATCTCGGTTTCGACTTGATCATCGCACCCGAAACCGCCGGCCACGATCCGTTCTTTCCGCTGGTCGTCGCCGCCGAGCACACCCGCCGCATTCGCCTGGCCACTGGGGTGGCCGTGGCCTTTCCCCGCAGTCCGATGGTCGTGGCGCAAATGGCCTGGGACCTCCAGCGCTTTTCCGGGGGGCGCTTCGAGTTGGCCCTGGGAACTCAGGTCAAAGGGCACAACGAGCGGCGCTACGCCACCCCGTGGACGGCCCCGCCGGGGCCCCGCATGCGCGAGTACGTCGCGTGCTTGCGAGCAATGTTCCACAGCTTCCAGCACCACGACGACTTGCAGCCCTTTCACGGCAAGCACTACCGGTTCGACATGCTGCCCCCGGTTTTCCGCCCCGAACCGATCGATCACCCGTCGATTCCGATCGTGATCGCCGCGGTCAACCGCTACATGTGCCGGCTCGCGGGAGACTCGTGCGACGGCGTGTTCGTCCACCCCGTGTGTACCGCAAAGTACGTGCGCGAAGTGATGCTCCCCGAAATCGCTGGTGCGGCTCGCCGAGCCGGCCGCAAGCCCGAGGACATCGAGATTTGGGGCGCGCCGATCATCGTAACGGGCCGCAACGACCGCGAGCTTGCCGAGGAGCGAAAGCTTCTTAAGCGCCGCGTCGCTTTCTACGGGTCCACGCGCAGCTACCACCGAGTTTTCGAAGTGCACGGCTGGAAGCACCTCGGCGAGGAGCTCCACGCCCTCTCGCTCGAGGGGCGCTGGGAAGAAATGACCGCGCTCGTTCCGGACGAAATGGCTGAGGAGTTTGCCACGATCGCCCATGTGGACGAGGTGGCAGACGTGCTCGCCGAACGCTGGGGCGGGTTGCTGACCACGCTCAACCTGCCCACGGATTTCCCGCTCAAAACCCCGGAAGACGAGCGGCGCCTCGGCCACTTGATTGAAAGGCTCCACGGCGTCTAGGCCGCCGCCATCCCTCATCCCTTGGCGCCGCGGCGCACCGGCAGGCGCCTGCACGAACGGTGCAGCGCGAAGGAAGAAGGAATCTCAAGGTTGGAAGGGACGGGGCGGCTCGGGCCCTGCCGCTTCGGGCAGCCTCTTGTTTGCTCCTAGCGCGGCCAGCCAGCGAACGCGGCGCTTCCAGAACGTGGCCAGCTAGCGAACGCGGCGCTTCCAGAAGGCGCCCAGCCGGTGAACGCGGCACTTGCGGAAGGCGCCCAGCCGGCGAACGCGGCACTTGCAGAAGGCGCCCAGCCAGCGAACGCGGCGCCTGCAGAAAAGGAGAACCGTCGCGTGGCACCAAACCACTGGCCCGCATGGAGGGACAAAAGTCCGGCTTTCCCGATGGAGCGCGCTCAGGCGCGGCTGAATGCAATCTCGGGCAGATGCCCGTCACCGCAGCGCCAGGGAACCAACCGTCAGGCGCGGCCAGTGGGCTCCGTGCTACCGCAACCCCCTGGCGGCAAGCGGGCTCCGGGCTACT
>CAYZHO010000165.1:0-6062 GCA_964478045.1 uncultured Myxococcales bacterium
CTCGATTGCCTTCCACGGATCGCCCGCGACGTTTACCTCGAGCCAGGCCGGCAGAAGCGCCAGGTCGTCCGGCCGCGGCAGATTCACCGCAAGCCAGCCGTCGGCCGCCCGCAGGAGCCGGCAGCTTCCCGAAGGAGAAATCCGCCCGCGGCGGCGATAGCCAAAAATCGCAGCGCGCTCCCCGAGCAAAGCCGGGCCATCGACTTCAGGGCCGATCCGGCCGCCACAAGTTCGCCGCAGCACTTCGAGCGCTCGCGCCGCTTCGAGCGCCGGACCCACGGGAGCGGGCAGCGGCGGGCCGTCGGCCTCGCCCGTCAGAAACATCGCCCCACTGCGCGCCCACATTGACGGGGATAAGTACAATTTCTAACCCCGCGATTTTTCTAGCACCGTCCCCGTTGCATTTCCTACCTTGACAACGGACTTGCCGCCGCTTTACTCAGAAAACAGCCCGTTCTCGACCTGTCCCGAACTGGCAAGGAGGGTTGCCATGGGAATGCGGACGAGATGGTCGGGCGCCCTGGCTCTGGCCGCTCTGTTCTTGGCGGCGGGCACTTCGGCCCGAGCGGCCCAGACTCCAGTCGCAGTCGCCTGCAGTCTTCAGCTCAAGTACGCGGTGCTTGCCGAGCGGCCTACGGCCGAGGTCCTTGGCCGCTATACCTGCGAGGGGAAGGTGATCGCCGCCTCCGACGTGGATGCGACGAGCGTGGACCGGCGCCAAGTGGTTTTCTCGCTCGATGCGTGCCTCGGACTTCCGCCAATGGTCGTCTTCGGCCGGGACGGCGTCACTGAAGTCCGCAAGCTGGCCGGCCCGCGCGTGCGCGGGCACGCGTTTTCGGGCGAGTGCAAAGGCTGTGCGATCGCGCCGAACGCGCAGCCGAGCGCTCCAGTGTTCGACGCAGGCCACTTCGACGCCACGTTCGTCGTCAAGCCGCTGGCAGCCGAGACTCCGGATGCGATCATCCTGCCCTCGGGCAAGGGAAGCATCTCGCTGCGTAGCGAGCGCACCGACGAGGTGATCGCGCGCGGCCGCTTTCGCGCCAAGCGTTGCACCCTGGTGCCGCCGCCTCCGATTTTCTGCGGCGGCATTGCCGGGCTGCCGTGTCCGGACGGGATGACGTGCGTGGACTACCCCGATGACGACTGCGACCCGGCCGCCGGAGGCGCCGACTGCATCGGCATTTGCGTGAGCCCGTAGGCAGAGCCGGTCCGAGCGCGCCGGCGGACCACTGGCGAAAGACCTCATCGCCGAGGCCCGCCCCGGCGCAGCCAGGGCCCGGCGCGAATGCCTTTACGGCCCGCTGCTGAACGCTCCCGTTGCGTCTGGACTCGGCCCGGCCGGCCGACAAAGATGATGCGGCCGGGCCCAGGCGCAACGGGGGCAGAAGCGTGACCAGAGAAGATCGCGGCCCGCGGCTGAGGCGGCGTACCTTTTTATTGGCCAGTGCCACGGGGATCACCGCGCTGGCGCTCGGGCTGTGGAAGCTCAGGCTGTCGAGCGGCCCGCCTCGTGCGCCCGAGGCAGTGGCCCCGCCTCCAAGTTACGGCGACTGGCGCGACGTTTACCGCCAGGCCTGGCGGTGGGACCGGGTCGCTTCCGGCACGCACACTTGCGCCAACTGCGTCTCGGCATGCGCGTGGCGCCTTTACGTGCGCGACGGCATCGTCTGGCGCGAGGAGCAAACCGCCGGTTATCTTCCCTCCAAAGCCGGGGTGCCCGATTTTAACCCCCGGGGCTGCCAGAAAGGCGCTTGCTACAGCGATCTGGCGCTTGCGCCGTCGCGAATCGCCCATCCCTTGCGCCGCGTAGGCCCGCGCGGTTCAGGCCGGTTCAAGCGCATTACATGGGACGAAGCGCTCGACGAGGTAGCCTCCCGGCTCGTCGACGTTCTAGCCGAGCGCGGCGGGCAGGGCGTGGTGGGCGAGGTCGGCGGGCACCTCGATTTTGGTCCCAGCCTGAGCGCTGCCTTTCGGTTCTTCCGCCAGATCGGCGCTCCGATCGTCGACGTCAACGCAATGGTCGGCGATTTGCCGGTTGGCGGTACCATCACACTGGGCGAGCCCCGCGTCGGCGGAAGTTCGGACGACTGGTTCCGCTCGGACTACCTCGTCCTGTGGGCGTTCAACCCGACCTGCACGCGGATTCCCGACGCGCATTTCCTGAACGAAGCGCGCTACCGGGGCGCGCGCGTTGTGGCCGTCGCCCCCGACTACAACCAGAGCGCGATCCATGCCGACCTCTGGCTGCCCGTTCGTCCCGGCAGCGACGCCGCCCTGGCGCTGGCCGCCTGTCACGTTGTCGTCGAAGAAGGGCTGGCCGACCTCGACTACGTGCGCGAGCAAACCGATTTGCCGCTGCTCGTGCGCGAGGACGACGGCCGCTTCCTGCGCCGCTCGGATTTGACGGGGAGCGAGCGCGAGGACGTCTTCGGGTTTCTCGACGAGACGACCGGGAAACTGCGGTGGGCGCCGGGCTGTGCCGGAAGCGACGACAAGACCTTGCGCCTGCCCGCCGGCGTGCGCCCGGCCTTGGAAGGCCGCACCGAAGTTCGCCTGGCCGGCGGCAAGCGGGTGGGCGTGCGCCCGGTGTTTGCGATCCTGCGCGAGCGCCTGCGCCAGTTTTCGCCCGAGTGGGCAAGCGCGCACACCGGGCTGGCGCCGGCCACGATCCGCCGCTTTGCCCGCGAGTTTGCCGGGGCCGGCGCGGCGCTCATCATCGCCCAGTACGGCATGTGCAAGAACTACCACTCCGACCTCGCGCAGCGAGCGCAAATCCTGCTCGCGTCGCTTACCGGCAACATCGGCAAAGCCGGAGGCGGATGGCGGTCGCTGGCCTTCCTGGCCCTCGACGGGATGGCGCTCGTCGCCATGCAAGACAAACTCGACATCGCGCATTTGGTCTTGCTCGGGGTGCAGTCGTTCCTCGATCCGATCGAGGTACGCAACCGCTTCATGCGCATGTTCATATCGAGCACGCTCTTCCACGCCGTTCACGGTGGCCTGGCCGACAAGCAGACCGATCCGGCATGGGCCGATCCGGCACTGCCGCGCCCGCCGGCTGCGTACCTCGAGGAGGCCATCGCAAAGGGAGACTTTTCGGTCGGCCCGCCGCCGGGAAGTCCCCCCGAGGCGATTGTCTCGGTTTGCGGTAACGTCCTGCGCCACGCGCGCATGGGCGACCGCCTGCGAGACGGCCTATTCGCCCGCGCGCGCCTGGTCGTCGACATCACCGTGCGCATGAGCGAAACGGCGCGCCACGCCGACGTGATCCTGCCGGCCGCCGGCTGGTACGAAAAGATCGGAATCAAGTACATCCCGGCCTTTACGCCTTACCTGACGATGAGCGAAAAAGCCGTGGAACCGCTTGGGGAGTCGAAACCCGAGTGGGAGATCTTCGCGTTGCTGGCCGAGCGAATCGGCCGGGTCGCGCGCGAGCGCGGCCTGCGCGCGGTCAAGGGATTTCGAGGCGACGAGTGCTCGCTTGCCGACCTAGGCGAGCGCTTTACCGACGGCGGCCGCTTCGGCCCGCGCGACGACGAGAAAGTTTTCGATTTCATCCTCAAGGTTTCGAGCGCCACGCGCGGGATCACTAGGGAGGATCTCGCGCGAGCGGGCGGGGCGCTGCCGCTCGAAGGACTCGGGCCGCTCGAGGACGGCGGCGTTCACTCGGACTACGAGAAGCACCAGCCGGTCGTTCCGCTGCGGCACAACCTCGAGAAGAAGCAGCCGTATCCAACGCTGACGGGACGCCAGCAGTTCTACGTCGACCACCCGTGGTTCCTCGAAGTGGGCGAAGAGCTGCCGACGTACAAGGAACCGCCCAAGGCCGGCGGCGACTATCCGCTGACGATGACGGGCGGGCACACGCGCTGGAGTATTCACGCCGTCTGGCGCGACCACAGCCTGATGCTACAGCTTCAGCGGGGCGAGCCGGTCGTCTTGATCAACTCCCGCGATGCGCGCGAGCGCGGCATCGGCGACCACGACTGGATCCGCGTGTTCAACGACCTCGGTGAGTTTCGCGCCCGGGCCAAACCGACCGGGGCCATCCGGCCGGGGCAGGTCCACATTTTCCACGCGTGGGAGCCCTATCAGTTCCGCGGGCACAGATCGCACCAGTACCTGTGCCCGAGTCCGATCAAAGTCACCCAGCTCGTCGGCGACTACGGGCAGCTCCACTACAGCTACGGGCACTACGACCCCAACCAGGTGGACCGCGACACCCGCGTGGATATTGCCAAGGCCTAGTGTTCAGGGTGAAACTTTCGCGGCAAGCCTCGCCGGCTTCGAACCCGAAGCGGCCAGATTGCGGCGTATGTCCGCCGCTGTGAACGTCGCCCGCCAGCACGTACCGGCCGCGTTGAGGACGACGACATCGATCGGCGGGTCCACGGGAACAAACCCGAGTGGCGGCAGATAAGAGCCTCGACCCGTGGCGACCACCTTGTTTACTCCCGGCTCGCCCGCTCGCACCATGAAGAACTGCAGCCCGTCGGGCTGCTTGCCCGCCTGTAGTTCTCCAAATCGGCGCTTGTACGCGGCGTGCGCGGTGTCCGGCCGAATCGCGCGCCAGCAACGCTTTGCGCCGCAGTAACCACCAGGGGGTGCATGCAGAGCCAGTAGCAACTGAGCGCCCTGCCCGTAGAGGCAAACTCCGTAGCCGGCGGCAGGATCCGAGCGGGGGTCCCTTATCTCGTCGGGACCTACGGTACTGAGCGAACGCAAACCGAAGCGGATGCGATCGCGCGAGGAATCGGCAAAGTCTTTGACCGACAGCCTCGCCCTCTTGGGCGCAAAGCAGGTCGATGGCGGTGCCTCCGGGCACAACTCGGTCGCGAATACGGCGAGACTGCCGGTCTCACTCGTCGTATAAACATGACGGCCATCTGGACTTACGGCGATCTTGTTGACGCCACCCAACCCGATCGTGCCCCCGTCGCCATTGCGCGCCGTCCAGCGCCATCCAAAGACGCCGTCGTTGTCGGTAGCTTCCACGACCACAGCACTGTCGTGGCGAGACGCTGCAAACAAGACGTTTCCGCTCGGCCCAAAATCGAGCGCCACGACGCCGCGAAGGCCGCGCACGTGCGATGGCCCGCCGTTTTTGAGAACCGAGACTAGAGACGACAGCCTTCCGTCGGTTGGATCCCGGGCGTACTCGGCTAGGGCATCGTAGTCGCTCGAAGCCAGGAACACCCGGCTGCCGTCGGGCGACACGGCGAGGCCGGCTGCATAGTAGCGGACCCCCACCACGGGGCCGGTCAATCTAGGGAATGCCTCTTCAACGAACGTCAGGCGGCCGTCTGCCGGATTGCGAGCGAAGACGGCAACCCCGTTCCAGGTCGGAAGATACACGTTCGCTCCGTCCGGACTGACCGCCACGCTTGCTGGCGGATCGGCCCCGGCGTTCACAACGGACTCGACGAAAGCCAGGTGGCCGCTGCTAGGGTCGCGCGCAAAAAGCGCTACCGCTGCCGAGTAGAAACTCGCCACGTAAACGCTCGAGCCGTCCGGGCTGAGGGCCACCTGGCGCGGGCCCCACATCCCGGTGATTCCGCCGCTCCCGTTGGTGTGTTGCTCGAGCAGTGCTAGGGCTCCGGTGGAAGGATCGCGCGCGAAGACGGACAAACTGCTGGCGAGCGAATCGCACGCGTAGGCGAAGAGGCCATCGGCGGAGAACGCAAGCGAGACGCTGTGGTGAAGCGCAGCCGGTAAGTCACCCGCACGCGTCAGCAACCCGCTCGAGGGATCGCGGTCGTACCAACCTGCCGGCTCGCCGGCCCCCCCGAGCGCGTACACGTGGGCGCCGTCCGGACTGACGGCCACACCCCGGACCGCCACCCAAGTCGATCGTTGCCTGCCACTGCCGCTACCCCCGGTCGGCTCGAGACCGACGAAGGTAAGGTCGCCGGTGGCGGGGTCGCGATCGAACAACACGACCGTTCCGTCGTAGAATCCGAGCGCGTACAGGTGCTCGCCGTCCGGCGACACGCGAACCCCGTGTCCGGTACCGAGCCCGACCACACCGCCTTGGTGGTCGAAGATCGCGCGTACGAACGTAA
>CAYZHO010000166.1:0-5976 GCA_964478045.1 uncultured Myxococcales bacterium
AGCGCTGCCGCTGCGGGGAGGTTGGATCTGAATGAAAGCAGTAGTGTGCAAGGAGTACGGGCCGCCGGAAAAGCTCGTGGTCGAGGAGATTCCGCCGCCGCCCCTGGGTCCCGGTCAAGTCCGAGTGCGGGTTCGGGCCTGCGGGGTGAACTTTCCCGACACTCTGATCATCGAGAACAAGTACCAGTTTAAGCCCCCGCTTCCGTTTTCTCCCGGAGGCGAGGTTGCCGGGGAAGTCATCGAAGTCGCCCCGGACGTGAAAAACGTAAGGCCGGGCGAGCGGGTGATCGCCACGGGGCTGTGTGGCGGCTATGCCGAGGAGATGGTTACTGAGGCGACCAACGTCATGGCGGTGCCGCCCGGAATGGACGACATTACGGCCGCCGGCTTCACCATGGTGTACGCGACTTCGCTCCATGCGCTTCGCCAGCGGGCGCGTCTTGCGGCGGGAGAGACTCTCCTCGTGCTGGGCGCTGCGGGAGGTGTCGGGCTCGCGGCGGTGGAGCTGGGCAAGCTCCTCGGCGCACGCGTCATTGCGGCAGCAAGTAGCCCGGCCAAGCTCGAGTTGTGCCGGCGTTACGGTGCGGACGAGACGATCGACTACAGCAAGGAGAGCCTCAAGCAGCGCACCAAGGAGCTGACCGCAGGGGCCGGTGCGGACGTGATCTACGACCCCGTCGGGGGCGACCTGTTCGACCAGGCGATCCGCTGTATCAACTGGAAAGGGCGACTGCTCGTCGTCGGCTTCGCCAGCGGGCGCATTCCTCAGGTGCCGGCCAACCTCGTCTTGCTGAAGGGCTGTGAAGTAGTCGGGGTGTTTTGGGGAGCGTTTGCGGCGCGCGAGCCGGATCTCAATCGGGAAAACTTGGCTCTGCTCGGGCGCTGGTACCAAGAGGGGCGCATCCGGCCGCACGTTTCGGCGACCTACCCCCTCGAACGAGCGGCCGACGCGCTGCGTGACCTGATCGAACGGCGCGCCACCGGGAAGCTCGTTCTGACGGTCGCTTGATGCAAAGCGGCGGCCGGGGACCAAGGGCCAGTGCTGGACACGAAGCCAGAGTCGGGCCTACGCTGGGAGGACCTTGGCTCGATCCCCCGGCAGCTTGCCTTTTCCGGGGACGGAGGGATCGGTGAAGCAACGGGTCGGAGGCTGTGACACTCTGATCGGCTTAAGCCTCGTGAGCTGGGTCGCCGGCGCCATGGTGCTCGCGGCTGCCGCTGCCGGGCCGGCCGTGGTGGCGGCGGCCGTCACCAGCGCTGACGATATCTGTGCTCCGGCAGCCGATCCGTGCGTTGTCGCCCAACCTTTCGATGTGGCGCCGGCCGCGGTACTCGACTTCGGCGAGCGGGCCGTCGAGTTCGTCGCTGGCGGCTCGCTCAATATTGGTTCGGGTACTGTGACCTTACGGTGCGGCGCGCTGCGCACGTCGGTGGCCGGTGCCGTTGTTATCGACGCGCGAAGCTCGACCGGTGGCGCAAGCGAGGGCGGTACCCTGATCGTCGAAGTGGTAGGGCACTGCAGCCGCGACCCCGGCAAGCGCTGCCTGCGTGATCTCGGCTGCGACCTTGGCAGTTGCACTCAGGGTCATTGCAAGGCCGACCCTAGCCGTCCTTGCTCTGTGCCCGCCGACTGTGATCTCGGCTCTTGCGTGGCCGACGCAGCGACCCTGGAGCTCGACGGTCACATCCGCGCTTCGGCCGATACGCCTGGTACAGTGCAGATTACAGCGGCGGGCGACGTTACCGTCACCGGTAAGATTTCGGCCTTCAGCACAGACCCGGACTCGGACGGCGGGCAAATCGACGTGGAGTCGGGCAAGGGAAACCTGACGTTCGAAGGGCGGATCGACGCCCATGGCGGGCGACTGAGCACCGGCGGAGCGGTTTCTCTGAACGCGGGCCGGTCCCTCACGGTTGCAGGCGACGTGGTGGCAACGGGAGGCGACTTCGGCGGGGACACGATCGACCTCGAGGCCGGCGAGGACCTCACAATCAGCGGTCTCGTGGATTGTTCCGCAACGGTAGCGGCTGGGGACGGTGGGGCGATCGACGTGATGGCCGGACGCGACCTACTCGTTGCGGCTACCGCAGACTTGCGAGCCTCGGGACACGCCGACGCCGAGGGGTTTGCTGGTTTTGGAGGCGACATCACCTTGGATGCCGGCCGCTACCTGACGGTCGAAGCGGGGGCTCGCATGGAAGCCGACGGCGCAAGGCCGGACGGCGACGGCGGCTTCATCGATCTCTTTGCCGACGGCGATTTGGTGGTTGCCGGTCAGCTCCTGGCCCGATCGCGCGGGGCCCAAGGTGGCGGGGGCGAGATTTCGCTCGACGGGTGCGGGATTACGGTAGCGAACGGAGCCCGGCTGGAGAACAAGGGCGACGGCGGCGACAACTTGATCACGGCGCACGACCGCCTCCTCGTGGAGCCGGGCAGTACGATCGTGGCCGATGCCCTCACTGGGTCGAACACGATCGAGTACCGCAGGAGCGACCGCCCGCCGGTACTCGCAGGGACGATCGAGCCCCCCGCGGACGTGTCCTTGAACTCCGAACTGGTGCCGTGTGCCACTTGCGGAAACGCTGTGATCGAGGGCGGGGAAAGCTGCGACGACGGAGGTACGGCCGGCGGAGACGGATGCAGTAGCGATTGCCAGCTCGAGACGTGTATCGCGCAGACTCCCGGCTATCCCAGCGTTCCGATATGCGACGACGGGGACGGGTGTACCCGGGACGTTTGCGACCCGGCGACGGGCAACTGCGTGAACATCTTCTCGTGCGACGACGAGATCCCCTGCACGGTCGATTCGTGCGATTCGAGCGGGCAATGCGTCCACGATCCCGACCACGCAGCCTGTGACGATGGAAATCCTTGCACCCAGGACGTCTGCAACACCTCGAGCGGGTGCGTGCACGCCCCGGCCTTGGGCCCGTGCGACGACGGCATTTCCTGTACCAGCGGCGACTCGTGTAGCGGCGGGCGCTGCGTGGGTACGCCCGATTGCCCGGCTGGCCAGATCTGCAGCGCCGAGCTTGACCGCTGCATCGATCCGTCCACGACGACCACCCTGCCGCCGGCCGTGTGCGGAAACGGCCTCGTCGAAAGCGGAGAAGAGTGCGACGACGGGGATACGGCTTTCACCGTCGGCGACTACTGCACGGCTACGTGCCGCTTGGTTGGCTGCGGAGACCCGGACGGTTCGGGCTTGCCGAGCGCCTCAGACGCCCTGTTCGTCCTGAGGGTGGCCGTCGGCCTCGACTCGTGCCATCCGTGTGTGTGCGACGTCGATGGCAGCGGCCCCCCCGTGACGGCCAGCGACGCGCTCAGGCTGCTGCGCCGAGCGGTGGGACAGCCGGTGCAGATCGATTGCGTTGCCTGTCCGTGACAAAGCCGCGCTTAGTCGAGCGCGGGCGCCTCGAGCTTGCGCAGGCGCCGCATCAGGGCGGCCATTGCGGCGTAGTCCTTCAGCCCGTTACCGGTAAATGCTCCGCCCATGTTTGCGATGATGAAGTGGCGGCAGCCAGCGCGTGCTAGAGGGGCGGCTTCTTCCGCGATGTCCTCGGGTGTCCCCATGTAGAAGAGCCGTTCGAGGAGAGCTTCGTTGAGCCGTTCCCGAGCCGCCTCCACCTGGGCAGGCGTGGTGCGCGAGGGAACGATTTCGAGAAAACCTCCGAAGTCCGGGCCAAGCGGATGCTCGAGGCCGCATTCCTTCCAAACTTCGGGCGGCAAGCCCATGGCCATGTAGGCGCAGTACTTGTTGCCGAGCGCTTTTTCGACCACCCAGCGCCTGCTCGGGCCGAATGCTACGAGAAGTGTCTGGCACGGCACGAAGTCGCGCAACGAGCGGCCGGCATCCGCTGCGGCCTCTCGGATCACGCCGAGCCGCTGGGCGTAGACGGTGCCGTCGACTTTCTGCCCGGGCAGCCACCCGCTGGCGACTCTCCCGCACAGCTTGAGCATTCGGGGAAAGTGAGCGCCGACGAACAGCCGAGGCGGGCGGCCCCGGTAGAGTGGCAGGTCGAAGACTGCGTCCTTGAGCCGCCAGAAACGGCCTTCGTAGTCGATGGGGGAACCGTTGCTGTTCCAGAGAAGGCTGATGATCTCGATGGCTTCTTCAAGCCGAGCTACGCGCTTGTCGCACGGCAGGCCGTAGGGCTCGGTGTTTTCGCGCAAGCCGTTGCCGATGCCCAGAATGGCGCGGCCCTTGGAAATGTGGTCGAGAGTCACGAAAGTCTGGGCCAGCGACATCGGGTGGCGCCGGATGGGCTCGGTCACCGACGTGCCGATCCAAACTCTGCGGTGGCGCTTGGCCACCAGCGTGAGCAGGGGAACGGGGTCGAACAGGGCGTCCATCGAATGGATCACCCGAGCGGCAGGTACGTTTTCGGGGGTCCACATCCACTTGGGCGCAAAACCCATGAAGTGGTCCGGCAGCCATACAGCTCGGGCTCCGAGAAACGTGGCGATCCGCACTCCGGTGCGAAAGATCCACAGCGGGTGGAGGCAGCCGTCTTGGTATCCGACCGTGACCTTGGGCATTCTGAGCTCCTTTCGGTGCCGTTACTCGAAGCGGCCGTGGCGGCCCTCGCCGGCGGCGAAGCGTGCGGCTCCCGCCGCGGTTTCTCCCGACGCGATGACCTCGATCCCAAGCCGCGCTTCGTTTTCGAGGGCCTCTTGCATGTCCAAGCCCCACTGCTGGTAGGCGGACAGGCGGTCGTTTCGCAGGCACCGCTGGGGAAAGCGCGCGAGCTGGCGGGCCAGCTCGATCGCTTCGCTGAGCGCACGCCCCGGATCGACGAGGCGATTGGCCAAGCCGATTTGAAAGGCTTCTTCTGCGCCAACCGGCCGCCCGGTCAGAATCATGTCGAGCGCTCGCCCGTGCCCGACGATCCTCGGCAGCCTGACGGTTCCTCCATCGAGCAAGGGCACGCCGAACCGGCGGCAGAACACCCCGAATACCGCGGTTCGGGATGCGATCCGCATGTCGCACCACAAAGCGAGCTCAAGGCCTCCGGCCACCGCGTAACCTTCGACTGCCGCTAGGACGGGTTTGGAAAGCGTCATCCGAGTTGGTCCAAGGGGACCATCCCCGCCGGCTTCGACGCGGTTCGCCCGTCCTTCGGCCACCGCTTTCAGGTCGGCACCCGCACAGAACGTTCCCCCGGCGCCCGTAAGGATCGCCACGCGCAAGTCTTCCCTGTGGTCGAACTCGCGAAACGCTTCGCTCAGAGCTTCGGCCGTGGGCCGGTCCACAGCGTTACGAACCTCGGGACGGTCGATCGTGACGACCACGATAGGCCCGTCGGTCTCCACGCGAACCGTTTTCATCGTTGTACTCCGTTGCGCTGGAAGTCTGCCTTTCCGCAAGCAGCGAACCATAGGCTGCCTCCCGAGCCATTGCGAGGCCGGGTGTGCGCGTCACAAAGCGGCAGCAAGCTCGAGCAGATCACCGACGCATAGGCTCGCCCTCGGATCTTCCTGAGTGCGGCCACCACCCACATAGACGGTGACGGTACCGGCTGCACGGCCCGCTTCGACGTCCATCGGGTGGTTACCCACCATGACTGCGCGCTCCGGCCGGCAGTTCCACCGGCGCAGGAGCAGGGCGATGCCATGCGGGTTGGGTTTGGGGTTGCCGTGCTCCCGGGCGATGACGCTCTCGGCTTCGAAGAAATGATGGAGGCCCGCCACGCGTAGCGTTCGCTTCGCGCTCGCCAGGCTATTGCGGGTGAGAATCCCTAGGTGGACCCCGCGGTCGGCAAGCGTGGCGAGAAGGCGGCGCGCGCCTCTTGCTGGGACGGCGCGGGCGGCCAGTTCGTACTCGATTTCATCCAAGCGGCGCATCAGTGCGGCGGCCTTCGGGGCGTCGAGCTCGGCAATGGCTTCAAGGATCCCCAGGCCGGGCGGGAGGCCGAGTTCGCGGCGGATGGCGGCAAAGTCGTGAAGCGGCTCCACGAGCGTGCCGTCGAGGTCGA
>CAYZHO010000167.1:0-5961 GCA_964478045.1 uncultured Myxococcales bacterium
CTACATTTGGGCCGCATTCGATGCGATGCGCGTGACGGCGCGCCGGTTCAACGACCGCCCGAGCGAGGCTTCGCGCCCGCTGAGCGCGTCGGCGGCGGGCTTCGTTCCGGCCGCAGGAGCAGCCGTGCTGGTACTCGAGGACCTCGAGAGCGCCCGCAACCGAGGCGCCCCGATCTTGGCCGAAGTCGCGGGAGTGGCAGTCAACTGCGGAGGACAGCGGATGGGCGGCTCGATGACCGCCCCGAACGTTACGGCGATCGTACGGGTCATTTGCGACGCTTTGGCCGATGCAGGCATCGACGGGGCCGACGTGGACCTGATTTGCGGGCACCTGACGGGGACCTTTGCCGATCCGCTCGAAGTCAAGGCGTGGGCCGCGGCTCTCGGCGTCGAGCCGGCACGCTTCCCTACCATTACGGCAACCAAGTCGCTGATAGGGCACGCGCTCGGCGCGGCGGGCGCGATCGAGTGCGTGGCGGCCCTCTTGATGCTCGCCGGAGGCTACGTGCACGGATCCGCCAACTGCGAGGATCTTCACCCAGCACTTTCGGACTACGCCGCCGCGGTGCCGCACCGGACGCGACCGGCGGAGCTACGGGTCGTGGCCAAGGCGAGCTTTGGTTTCGGTGATGTCAACTCATGCGTGATCTTCCGGCGTTGGGAGGAGGAACAGTTGTGACCAGAAACGAAATCCAAGAGCGCATCGTGCGCATTATCGAGCCCTACGTAAAAGATCGCGAGGCGCTTTCCTCGCTAGGACCGCAGGCCTCGATCCTCGACGACCTCGGCGTCAACTCGGCGCGGCTCGTGGACATCATTCTCGCTCTCGAAGACGAGTTTGGCATCGAGATCGACGACGAGGACGCCGATCGCGTCCGCACCATAGCCGATGCGATCGACCTCGTTGCTGCCAAGGCCGCTTGATCCGGAGGACTCCGCGGGCTGGCGGATCCGGTGGGCGCTCCGGCTGCAGCGGGGGCTGAGCTGGCTGATCGGAGGGCTTTTGCTGTGGCCTGGGGTCGTGTTCTGGCTCCGGTTGGTGCGCGGCTATCGCATCCGCGGCCTGCGCCGTGTCCGGCGGCGGGCCCGCCGGCTTGTGCGCGCCGCGGCGGGCCCGGTGTTGGTGTGTGCCAACCATCTTACCTGGGTGGACTCGCTGCTCGTGCAGTGGGTGCTCGGCGGGCCACTAGCCGCATTGGGCGGCTCGCGGTGGCTGCTGTGGAATCTACCCGAGCGGCGCAACTTCTGCAGGCGACCCTGGATGAGGGCTGCCTGCTACCTCGGGCGTTGCCTGCCGATCGAACGCGGGGGCGATCGCAGCGAGCAGCGCCGGGTGCTGGCGCGAGCGCGATGGCTGCTAGCGGCCGGGGACCTCGTTTTGATCTTCCCCGAAGGCGGCCGCTCGCGCAGCGGGCGCGTGGAAATGAGCTCGATTACGTACGGGGTCGGCTCGCTTGCTGCTTCGCTTCCCCGGTGCTCGGTTCTCTGCGTGTACTTGCGAGGCCAACGGCAGGATGGACCGACGGTATTGCCGGCCCCCGGTGAGCGCTTCGACGTCGATTTCGAACTATTCCAACCGCGGGCACAAGGAAGCAGCCTGCGGCGAGCTCGCTCGATCGCGCTGTCCATTGGGGCCCGGCTCGTCGAGCTCGAGCGGCGCTACTACGCCCGCGCTTCGGTCTCTGCCCGCTCCGGCAGGCCCAGGGGGCGGGCGGCGCTGGGCCGTGGGTAACGACGTCGTCGATCTTGCGGATCGCGAGAGCCATCTCGAGAAGCTGCACGAGCGATTTCTCGCGCGCGTCTTCACAAACAAGGAACTTGCCGCGATCGCGCGCAGCCGCACGAGAGCCGCGACCGTTTGGACTCTTTGGGCGGCAAAAGAAGCCGCTTACAAAGCACTGTGGGCCGAGGGGCGTGCCATCGGGTTTGCTCCCCGGCGGCTCGCCGTCGTGTTTGCCAGCCACTACGTGCCGGCGGCAATCGAGACAGAGGCGGGGCGGTTGTCCCTGAGCCTAGTGTCGGGTGCCGGTTGGGTCCACGTGATGGCGGTGCGAGCCGGCGCGCCGCGCCCGTGGTCTGCGGTGGCTGTCCTCGAGCCAGGGCGCAACCCGTCGCAAGCGGTGCGGGAGCTGGCGCGGCTGGAGCTGGGCCGGCGGCTCGGCCTGCTTCCCGACCGAATTGGGCTGTGCGGGAGGCGCCCGCCTTACCTCGTTGTGGCCGGCCGCTGTCTGGGACCGGGGCTCTTGAGTCTTTCCCACCACGGTCGCTACGTTGCCGTCGCCGGTTTCGAGGGGCCTTTGCTCGGTGAGTTCGGGCCCACGCGCACCCCGGGCGGCCGGTGACCCGGACGGGAAAGGCCCGAGCACAGGATTGCGGTTACGCCGACGGAAGGACGAGTTTTTTTCGAGGCAGACCCAAGAGCTCGATGAACTTGCGAAAGGTTTGCTGGGCGGCCTCTTGCAGGCGGCCGATGAACACGGGGGTTTCCCGGCGAATGCGCTCGGGGTCGATGCGGCCGCGCAGTTCGGCAAGTTCCTCGAGGTGCCGCGGGACGCGCAGCCAGCGCTCGATCATTGCCTGGTCGACCTCCATGTGAAACTGCAGCGCGTAGACTCTTGAGCCGTACCGGAAGGCTTGATTAGGGCAGATCGGTGAGCTCGCTAGGTGGACGGCCCCTTCGGGGATGTCGAACGTGTCCCCGTGCCACTGGAAGATATATTCCTCGTCGTTGAGATGTCCTAGCAGCGGGTCGGTTCTTCCCCCTTCGCTCAGGCGGATCGGGTACCATCCGATTTCTTTCTCGGGGGCAGGGTACACGCGCGCCCCAAGAGCGGCGGCAATCAGTTGCGCTCCCAGGCAGACGCCGAGAATGGGCAGGTCGCGGTCGATGGCTTCATCGATCAGCTCGATTTCCGTTGGGATGTGCGGGAACTCGCGCGCCTGCCCGACGTTCATCGGCCCCCCGAGGACGACCAGTCCGTCGTAGCCATCCAGGCGCGGCTTGGCCATCGGGTCCCGCCCGAAGTTCACGTAGCGAATGCGAAACCCGGCCTGGCGCAGCAAGGGGTCGAGAGTGCCCAGTACTTCGTGGGCCACGTGCTGGAAGACGAGAATCTTTTTCATTCGATTTCAGTTGGCCACGGGTTGCGCGCAGCCAGCCCCTCATGTTGTCACGCCCGCCTGCGGGGGGGCAAGCCGGGGATAGCTCTGGCTTGCGTATCGGAATACCGAAAGCTAAAGGTAGCCGAACAAACGTTTGTTTGGAAACACGCTGAGTCCGTCCGAGGAGGAACCACCATGAGCGAACCGGCACGCGACCGCTACGACGCAATCGTCATCGGATCTGGCCCTGGTGGCAGTGCTTGTGCGAGCCTCCTGCAAAAGCGCGGGATCCGAACCTTGCTGCTCGAGAAGAACAGCTTCATCGGCGGCAAGATGATGAGCATCAAGAAAGACGGCTACGCCTACGATTTCTATCCCCACGGGCAAGTTCCGATGCGCAACCCCGCCTTCCAGAAGATCTTTGAAGAACTGGGGGTGCCCGAAGAGTTTCGGCCGGCTCTCGAGCCCGACGACAAGCGCGACGTGGTTCGCCTAGCCTACCGCGCGCGCGGCTGGAAGGACTATCGAATCCTGTCGCAAGGGCAGGCGCTGACGGACCCAACTCCTTTTTTCAATCTCTGGCAACTCAACGATCCGGCCGACCAGCAGAAGGTAGTCTCGTTCATGACCGAGTTGGCCACGATGCCCGAAGCGAAGCTCGACGAGCTCGACAACGTGACCATGGACGAGTTCCTGAGCGATTACGACATACCGTACGCGCTCTACAGCTACCTAGCCTTTCACGCCAACGCCTCCCTGGCCGAGCCGATCGATCTGGTGGCTGCTTCCGAACAGATTCGGATCATGCAGCACATGATGATCCACGGGGGCGGCGGGCAGTACAAAGGTGGCTTCGGCTCCCTGGCCGAGGTCATGGTGCGCGAGTTCGAGAAGAACGGCGGCACGCTGATCCGTAACTGCAAGGTCGAGCGAATCATGGTGGAGAACGGTTCGGTCACCGGCGTGGTGACTCCGAAAGGCAAGTTCTATGCGCCGGTGGTGGTCAGCTCGGCCGGCCTGCAGCCGACCGTCCTCAAGCTCGTCGGCGAGGAGCACTTCGACCGCAGCTACGTCAACTACGTACGCAACCTTGCCCCAGGCTGGGCGTTCACGAGCGTTCGCTATTTCCTGCGCGAGCCCGTCATGGACGTGGCCATGTACGTCGCTTACTCGGACGACAGTTGGTGGAACATGGAGCGCTTCCTGCGGGTCAAGGAAGGGCATCTTCCCGACGAGGTGATTCTCTTCATGTGCAACCACTCGTTCTATGACGACGAGGCTGCGCCGCCCGGCAAGCAGGTGCTCGTCTCGGGTACGATCTGCTCGCCCGATCCGGGAGCGCCCGAGATCGAGGGGCTGTGGCAGAAGATGGACGAGATGATGCAGAAGTACTTCCCCGAGATCTGGGCGGCGACCGAGCGGCGCGAATACGCTGGCCCGCGAGAGATCAGCGAGATGACGCGCGACAGCGTGCTGCCGGGCCAAGGGGGTGAGTGCGTCGGGCTCGGTCAGGTAGTCGGCCAGTGCGGCAAGATGAAACCGTCGGTCGTTGCGCCGATCGGCGGCCTTTACTACGCCGGTGCCGACGCCGGGGCTGCCGGCATGGGCACGCACCAGGCGGCCGAGTCGGGAATGAAGGTCGCCACCGAGGTGGTCCACTTCCTCAACAAGCGCTGGAAGACCCAGTAGAGCCGGCTTTACTGCCGAGGCGCTTTGAGCGCCCGGCACAACTCGCTGGCGCGGCGGACGTGGCGAGAGGCCAGCTCGAGGTAAGTTAGGACCGCCTCGACCGGCGGGTCGGATTCGAGCAGCCGCCCGCGCGCCTCGACGAGCGCGGCGATCGCCGCTGCGACTTCACGGAAGGCCTGGTCGAGCGCGCGCACGGCTGGATCTCCCGGCTTACGCCGGACAGATTGCACTAGGCGGTGGGTCAAAATCGGACCCACTGGCGGCAAAATTTCGCCCATCGGTTTAAAAACCTGCGAAAATCGGGCGAAAGTAGGGGGCGACCTCGTGAAGCGTTTCGAAGCAATGTCGCGCCTTCACCGCTTGCTGACGGCCAGGCATGCCCGGCCGCTTTCGCTCAAGCGGATCTGCGAGGAGCTCGAGTGCTCGGAGTCGACTGCCAAACGGTGCATTCGAGACCTGCGCTATCGCTTCGATCATCCCATCGTCTACGATGCCGAAAAAGGCGGCTACTACTACGACGTCGGAGACCGTACGGCCGCGGGCTACGAGCTGCCGGGGTTGTGGTTTACGTGCTCCGAGCTGACGGCGCTCGTTACGATGCGCACTCTTCTCGAGCGCATTCAGCCGGGCCTGTTCGATCGCGAGCTAGTGCCGCTCGGCCGCAGGGTGGATGCAATCCTCGAGCGCGCGGGCCTGCGGCCGAGCGAGGTTGCCCGGCGCGTGCGGGTGCTGCCGATGGGGCGGCGGGCGGTCAGCGATCTGGTGTTTCGCTGCGTGGCGGATGCGGTACTCGAGAGGCGGCGACTCGCTTTCCAATATTTGCCCCGAAGCAACCCCGGCCCGCCGGGGGCGAGAGAAGTCTCGCCGCAGCGCCTCGTTCATTACCGCGACAACTGGTATCTCGACGCGTATTGCCACACTCGCCAGGCCCTGCGCATCTTTGCCCTCGACCGGATTCGCTCCCCGCGCATCTTGCGCAAGCGCGCCAAAGATCTGGCCGACGAGCAGCTCGACCGCGAGCTGGGCCAATCTTACGGGATCTTTGCCGGAGAGCCCGAGCGGACGGCGGTCTTGCGGTTTACTCCCCGGCGGGCACAGTGGGTAGCGGCGGAAATCTGGCATCCCCGCCAGAGCGGTCGCTTCCTTCCCGATGGATCTTGGGAGCTGTGC
>CAYZHO010000168.1:0-5918 GCA_964478045.1 uncultured Myxococcales bacterium
ATCGGGGTCTGGGCGGGAGTACGGCCGCTCGTGCAGCAGCCCGGGAAGGCGCCTTCGGAGATTTCCCGGCGGGACGAGGTTCGCGTCGGGCCAGGGCCTATTGTGACGGTTGCGGGCGGAAAACTTACGACCTACCGGCGCATGGCCGAGCGAGTACTGGAAAAGGTAGCGGTGCTGTTGGGGAAGGCGGGGTTCTCGCGGGGCGGATCGACCGTCCCGCTCGTGGGTGGCGACGAGGCCGCCCAACGGCGGGCGCGGCGAGACGCGGCCCGCCTAGGCGATCGGTGCCTCGAAGAACGACTGTGGGCGACCTATGGGCAGCGGGCAGCATCGTTGGTGGCGGTGATCGCCCGCGATCCCAGTGCGGCTGAGCCAGTAGGCGGGCTCGAGGAGCTCACCAAGGCTGAGCTGGATTTCTTCGTGCGCAACGAGATGGCCTTGACGGTCGATGACGTATTGCGCCGTCGCTGTAGGGTGGCCATGTTCGACGTGCCCCGAGCGCTTGCGGCCGCCGATGCGGTGGCAGACGGACTGGCCGCGTATGACGGGACGGTTTCGTGGACGTGCGAACAATGGAGAGCCTGGCGGAAACTGCTGGGCGGACAGCTCGACGTGGCTAGAGGGTCGGGATCGAAAGCGGCCGAAGGCTGTTCCGCAAAGCGGTTGGAGTTCTCATCATGACGGAAGCGCCTGCAGCAAGGCTGGACGATCTAGCGCGCGAAGTTCCCGGCCTCGAGATCATCACTGAGGATTCGGCGGTTGCCGAGCGCAGCCACGACTACTGGATGCGGTCACTGATCGAGCGGCGCCAGGGGCGGGCGCAGCGAGCGATCGCGGTCGTGCGCCCAGCCACCACCGAGGAAGTCAGCGCCGTGTTACGGTGGGCCCAGCGAACGCGAACCCCTGTGGTCCCATATGGGCTCGGGTCGGGGGTGTGCGGGGCCATCCTCGCTGGTCCGAATCACGTGGTCGTGGATCTCGGGCGCATGAACGAGCTGGTGGAGGTAAACGATAGCTCGCTAGTCGTTACGGTCGAGGCTGGTATGCGGGGCTCGGAGCTCGAAAGCGCGCTACGGGCACGCTCGCTCACGCTCGGGCACTTCCCCCAGTCCATTGAACTTTCAACAGTCGGCGGCTGGTGCGCGACGCGGGCAGCGGGCCAGTTTTCTACGCTCTACGGGAACATCGAGGACATGGTGCTCGGCTGCCAGGTCGTCGTGCCCGGGGGAACCGTTCTGGACTTGCCGGCTGCCGTCCGCTCGGCGACGGGGCCGGATCTGAAGAACCTTTTTCTGGGGAGCGAAGGAACGCTGGGGATATTCACTCGGGTGACGCTTAGAGTTCACCCCGTCGCTGAGGCGAGCCGGGGCATCTCGTTTACGCTTCCGTCGTTCGAATCGGGGGTGGAGGCCTTGCGCCGGATCCTGCGTGCTGGGTGGCGGCCGGCCGTTACGCGCCTGTACGACGCGATGGAGGCGGGTCGCAACTTTCAGAGCAACAGCGACGGTGAGCCGATGTTGCTCATCCTGAGCGAGGGTCCCGCCTCGCTCGTGGAAGCGGAGATCGAGGCCGTCGGCGAGATCGTGGAAAGCCACGGGGGAATCAGCGCTGGTTCGGGGCCGGTCTCGAGTTGGCTGGAGCATCGCAATGAAGTTCCCACGTTCGAAAGCCTGCTCGATCAAGGCCTCGTGGTAGACACGATCGAAGTGGCAATCGGCTGGGACGGAGTAAGCCGGCTGTACAAGGCGGTAGTCGAGGAGACATCGTCGCTCGAGGGCGTTCTCGCGATGTCGGGTCACGTGTCTCACTGTTACACGCAGGGTGCGAACATTTACTTCACGTTCATTGCGAGCCAACAGAGCCCCGAGGAAGCGCTCGAGCGCTACGACCGCGTTTGGGACAGGACGATGGATGTGACCACGCGCTTGGGCGGTACCATTGCGCACCACCACGGGATAGGCCGGGTGCGCAAGGGGTGGCTGCGCAAGGAGCTAGGCACTGCCTACGACGTTTTGGTTCGGCTCAAGAAGGCACTCGACCCGGATGGGATCATGAACCCAGGCGCCCTGGTCGACGTGGACTGAGGGATCCGTGGCGACAGTATTGGCAATCGACGCCGGTTCCACGGGAGTGCGTGCGGCGCTCTTCGATGGTCGCGGCGCCAGCATTGCGAGCGCCTACCAGGAACTCGCCATTAGGTTTCCCAAGGCGGGGTGGGTCGAGCAAGACGCCGAGGCGGTTTGGGCCGCGACGGCTGCCGTAGCTGCTAAGGCGATCGAGGGCGCCGGAAGGCAGGTCCGCATTGACGCGGTTGCAATTGCCAATCAGAGGGCTTCGGTCGTAGCGTGGGATGGCAAGACGCTCGAAGCCTTGTCGCCGCTGATCAGTTGGCAGGACGTGCGGGCGCGAGAGCGGTGCAGGGAGCTTCAAGCGCAAGGCTTATTCGTGACGCCGAACCTGGCGGTGACCAAGCTCGAGTGGATTCTCAGGCACATTCCCGCAGCGCGTAGCGCGGCCGCCCGCGGGCGGCTGCGCTTTGGAACGCTCGACAGTTGGCTTGCGGCCAAGTGGGCGAGCGGGCTGCACGTGACCGACCACGCGAACGCAAGCGCCACGGGCCTGTACGCGCACCTGACGCGGGGCTGGGACGAGCAAGTGCTCGCGGCCATCGGAGTGGACCGCCGCTGGTTGCCGGAAATCGTGGATTCGGCCGGGATCGTCGGTTCCGTCACTTCGGGGGCTCCGGCCGCCGGTGCGCCGCTGGCTGCGATATGCGGTGACCAGCAGGCCTCGCTGTTCGGGCTGGGCTGCTGGGCCCGCGGCCAGGCCAAGTGTTCCTACGGGACCGCCGCGATGGTGGACTTAAACTCGGGCGGCGAGATCGCGATCGGGGGCGCCGGAACCTACCCGCTCGTTGGCTGGTCCCTGGCGGGGCAAGCCACCTACTGCATCGAAGGGAGCGTGATCACCGCCGGTGCCGCCGTGCAGTGGTTGCGGGACGGGCTCGGCCTGATCGAGCAAGTGGCCGACAGCGACCGCCTGGCACGTGAGGCGCCGGAGGGAGGCGAGGTCTGGGCGGTCCCGGCCTTCCAGGGTCTGGGAACGCCGTGGGTCTCGAGCGAGAGCCGGGCGCTTATCGGGGGCCTTTCGCGGGCCTCCACCGGCGCGGACGTCGCTCGTGCTGTCCTCGAAGGGGTGGCTCACCGGGTGGCGGACGTGGCCGAAGCCGTTTGGCAAGGAAGCCGCGCCGCTTCGGCTTTGCGCGTGGACGGCGGAGCGAGCCGGAACGATTTTTTGATGCAACGTCAGGCGGATTTCCTGGGGCTGCCGGTAGAACGCGGTGCCGAGAGCGATGGAGCGGCTCTCGGAGTCGCGGCGCTTGCGGCGCGGGTCCTCGGGGAAGAATGGGACGTTTGGCGCTTGGAGCGGGCGTTCGAGCCCTCCCTCTCGGACGAGGAGCGGGAGCGGGAGCGCAAGCGGTGGCGGCGTCGGGTGGAAGCACTGGCGCTTGCGCAGCTCGAGTAGCGGGCCAGCTGCAATGGCGCTCGAGCTCGTGATTTTCGACTGCGACGGAGTTCTGTTCGATTCCGAGCGGGCGAACGTAGCCTTCTACAACGCCGTTCTCGAACGCGCCGGGCTTCCGCGGCTCAGCCCGGAGGACGAGGCTGCGTGTCACGCCTTGTCGTCCGCCCAACTGTTCGAGCGGCTCTATGGCCACGAGCCGCACGTACTCGCGCGCCTGCGCGAGATCGCCGAGCGACTCGACTACGGGCCGTTTTATCCTCTGATGGTTCCCCGGTCCGGCCTTCGTTCGGTGCTCGAGCAACTGCGCGAGCGCTACAAGACTGCCGTGGCCACGAATCGGGGCAAAACCGTCGAGGGGGTGCTCGAGTTTTTTGGACTCGGTGCCCTGTTCGATCTCGCGGTTGGCGTCCTCGATGTTGCGCGCCCGAAACCGGAGCCGGACTTGCTCTGGTTCTGTCTCGACCGCTTTGGACTCGCGCCCGACCAGGCCGTTTACGTGGGAGACCAAGTAATCGACGCCCAGTGCGCTCGCGCCGCTGGCGTCCCGTTCGTTGCGATGGGGCCGGCTGCGGCGGAGGCATCGTGGTCCATCGGCTCACTCAGCGAGTTGCCGGAGCTCCTTGAGCGGCTCGAGTCCGAGCGCCGCCCGTCGTAGTCGTTGCCGGCGGGTCCGGCAAGGCTGCCACTCTTGCGGGTCGACCCGCACGGCCGGACGGCGGGCCGCGGCTTACGCGATCTCGTTCAGGCGGTCGATCAACCGGCGCAAGCGCCCGTAGCTCTTCATGTCGAAGGACATGACGATGCGAGGCAGGTCGATCAGTGCCGGTTCGTCAAATTCTTCCTCGTACGGCGGGTGCGGCCGGATCGACTGGCCGCAGAGGATATCGGCGAACTCGCGAGACAATAGGTCAAGCTGTTGCTGTCCGACGGGATGGTTGAGCCGCATCACCAGGCGCCCCCGGATCACGCGCGCCGAGTGAAAGACGCGATAGAATCCGGTGATTTCCCGAACGGCTTCGTCGACGTTGTCCGTGATCTTGTACAGAGAGATGTCGTCTTCCGAGATCAGGCCCTTGCGCAGGATGTGGTCCCGGACGTAGCGGTCCCACGTCTTCCAATACGTTCCCCGCGGCACGTCGAGGAAGACGATCGGAACCATGTGCGACTTGCCCGTCTGCACCAAAGTCAAGGCTTCGAAGCATTCGTCGTGTGTTCCAAAGCCGCCGGGGAACAGCACGATCGCCGACGACTCTTTGATGAAGAACAACTTGCGCGTGAAGAAGTATTTGAACTCGACGAGTTTCTCGTCGCCCCGGATGATGTCGTTAGCGAGGTTCTCGAACGGCAGCTTGATGTTGACGCCGAAACTTCGACCGCGGCCGGCGCCTTCCTGGCAGGCCTGCATGATACCGGGTCCCGCTCCTGTGATGACCATGAAGCCGGCGTCGGCAATCTTCTTAGCGAAGTTGCGGGCGATCGCGTATTCGGGCTGCTCGGGAGTAGTGCGTGCGGAGCCGAAGGTGGTGACCTTTCTCACGTTTTGGTAGGGGGCAAAGCAGCGGAGCGCCGCGCGAATCTCGCTCAGAGCGGTATCGACCAGTTTTAGATCGGCAACTGCGGCGCGGTCCCCGAGCAGAGCCAGGCAGGTGGCGATCATGCTGTGGGCTGCCCGCAGCGCCCGCGGCTCGGCTTCGCCGAAGCCGGCGTGGGCCAGTAACGCCGCCACGAGCTCATCGATCCTGCGGGGGTCTGCTCTGCCTGCCATCACCGTCGGATCCCGCAAGGCGGTGCCGCGCGGGGGAACTACAACGTACCATGGTACACCGAACAGCGGCCCGCGCCGCGCTCATTCTGGTCCGGCCGGCGTGAACCACCCGCCGGGAGTCACAAAAATCTGCGAACCCTCGACAAGCACCCCCTCGTACCCGCGGGCGTGGAGGGCGGCAAGACCCCGGCGGCCGAGTACGACGAGCGCCGTGGACCAGGCCTCTGCCGCCGTTGCGGTCGGTGCCCGAACGGTTGCGCTCCGGGAAGCTTCAACCGGCGCGCCGGTTCGCGGGTTGATGATCGTGCCAGTGCCAACCCCGGCGGGCCTAGCCTGCGAGGTGGACAGAGCGACGTCTTGAGCCTCGGCGAAACCGGCGATGCGCTGGCCGGCCGCCACGGCCACGCGCCACGGTGGGCACCCGGGTTCCGGTCCGATCGTGGCAATGCTCGAGCCGCCGAAGTCGACGTAAGCCGTCGTAACGCCCCGAGAGCGCAGAAACTCGATGATTGAGTCGACAGCGATTCCTTTGCCGACTGCGCCGGCATCGAGCTCACACGGCTCGGCCAGCTGGACCTGGCGGCCGCGCACGACCAGGGCTTCATCGATCGAAGCGAGCTCGCTCGGT
>CAYZHO010000169.1:0-5851 GCA_964478045.1 uncultured Myxococcales bacterium
TCCGCTGCGTCAGGTAGGCGGGATAGGACTCGGGGGCAAGGCCGGCGGCGAGGTTCATTGAGATCCACATGCGCGCGTGCGGGCACCAAAGCGGCGGGGGGCTTGAAACCATGTAGCTTGCCGCCGCCACCAGCAGCGAAAAAACCGAAATCGAACAAGAGGCCGTAGCGAGCAAGCCCCGCCGCAGCTCCCGCGCCGGTGCGTCCTCGCCAGTGCCGCAAACGCGCGCTACCGGGCGCCACAGCCCTGGCGGCCGAACCTTGGCGTAGAAGGCGGCCAAGTGGTCCAGGGGATCGGGTCCCGTAAGCAATGCGGTTGCCACCCCGGCCGCCGTAGCGCCGACCGCCATGAGAAGAAGGCGCAGGGCTTCGTTGCCCACGGTGGCCAGCAGGATCGGCGCCAGCACGGTCGAGGCAGCGATCGTGGCGATCTCTCCCCAGGCGTTCATCCGCCACCACAGCCAGCGCAGGACGAGCACGACGCCCATGCCGCCGCCGAGGAGCAGGCTCGTCTTCCACGCAGTCTGAATCGACCCGAGCCGAGTCATCAGTCCGAGCGCTAGAGCGAGAATGAGCAAGTTCGCTCCCCGGGCCACCCACACGAGGGATCGCTCGCTCGGCTCTACTTTGAGCCAGGCCTGGCAGACGAACCGCTTGTAGAGGTCATTGGCCCAGTACGAGGCGCCCCAGTTCAGGTGCGTGTCGATCGTCGAGGCCAGGGCCGCGAGCATTGCCGTCAGCATCAGTCCGGTAAGCCCGGGCGGCAGCAGCCGTTCGATTCCGGTGACGAACGTTGCTTCGCGCGAGGCGGTATAGGCGGCGCCGGAAAGTCCCGGCTGCGGGGGAAACAAGACGAGCAGGCCGAGCCCGATCGGTATCCAAAGAAGCGAGCGCAGGAGAATCTGCAGGAACGTGAACGTGACGGCCGCCTCAGTAGCGTCGCGATCCGAGCGGCAGGCCATCGTGCGCTGGGCCAAGTAGCCGGTACCGTCGGCGTTCATTTGCACGAGCCACTGCAGGGCGAAAACGGCCAGGACCGAGAGGCTGGCGCCGTGGGCGCGAGAAGGCGTCAGCGCAAGGATCTCGCTTGGCGTGAGCGCTGAGGCTGGTCCCGGAAACCGGCGCTCGAGGGCGGACACGATCGCTTGCATTCCGCCGGCTTCGTTGACGACGTAAGCGGCGTATACGGCCGTGCCCGCCATCATCAGGGCGAACTGGACCACGTCGGTGTTGACGACCGAGCGAAGACCTCCAGTCGCCGAGTAGGCGGCCGTCACCGCTAGAATCGCTGCGATCGAAAGCAGGTTGTCGGCCGAACGGATCCAAACGTCCGGCGCTGCGGCCTGCCCGCGCGCCAAGGGCACGCCCACTGCTTCGACGAGCTGGTGGACCGGCTCGAACCAAGCGGCTGGCAGCCACTCATGCCAGGGCAGGAACGGCTCGGCGATTTCCTTGGTGGCGAAAAGCACCATCGCAAGGACGGCGCAGTTGAAGACGGTACCGAAGTAGATGGCCTTGGCGGCCCGGAGCAACGCCGCCGGTCTGACGGCAACGGGGCCGATTTGCCGGGGAGTGTCGGCATAGCGCAGTTCGGTCCACTCGGCGTCGGTCAGCACGCGGGCGCGCCGCCAGCTCGGAGCCAGGACGAAGCCGAGCAGGAGGAAGGCCACGGCGTAGATCCACAGCCGCCAGAGCGAAAACAGGCCTCCTGTGGCAATCAGGCGGGTGACGAGCAAAGGGGTGTCGGCGGCGAACTGGGTGGCGGCCATGCTGACGCCGGCCTTCCAGCCCGGCAAAGTGCGGCCGGCCAGGAAGTACTCTTCGAGGTTACGCGAGGCGGCCCGGCGCGCGCGCAGGCCGGCGGCAACCGCGTAGGCGACGAAAGCGGCCACGATTGCCAGGTCGATCGGGTGCATCGGTTCCAGCTCATAGCGGAGATGGCAGGGCTGGGGCAACGCCGGGCCAGCGCTTGGGCGCCCGCTGGGGCCGCAGAGTTGCTGCTTGCCAGGCGCCTATCGGGTGGAGAGCGTGCCGGGCAGGCGGCGCCGCGTGGCTTTCGCTCGGCGCCTACTGGCTTGCGCCCGGGCAGCGACGTAGAGTCTAACCCGGCGCCTGGTGCTCGGGCTTACCGGGCAAGACCAACGAGAGGAGTAACTGTCCAGTGGGAGTTCTCGACGGAAAAGTAGCGTTGATCACGGGGGGAGCCAGCGGCATCGGAGCGGCTACCGTGCGGCTGTTCGTGCGCGAAGGCGCGCGCGTGATGATCGCCGACATCCTCGATGAGAACGGCGCCAAGCTCGTGCGCGAACTCGGAGAGGCGGCAGCCTACCAGCATACGGACGTTACGCGCGAGGAAGACATCGCCGCAGCCGTGCGCGCGACGGTCGACCGGTTCGGCCGGCTCGACTGCATGTTCAACAACGCCGGATGCGGCGGAGTGCAGGGGCCGATTGCCGAGACGGACACGGCCGAACTCGACGCGACGATCGCATTGCTGTTTCGGTCGGTGGTGCTCGGAATGAAACACGCGGCGCCGATCATGATCGAACAGGGGTCGGGAAGCATCATCAACACCTCGAGCGTGGCCGGGCTGCGCACGGGGTTTGGGCCGCACGTCTACAGTGCGCTCAAGGCGGCGGTGGCACACTTGACCCGCTCGGTCGCCATGGAGCTCGGCGAGCACGGCGTGCGGGTCAATGCCGTTTGCCCGGGTGCTATCGTGACGCCGATCTTCGGCCGCAGCTTCGGCTTGCCCCCGGTACTGGCCGAGGAGCGCACCGGCCGCCTGAACGAAGTCTTTGCCACCCTGCAGCCGATCCGGCGCGCGGGTCAGCCCGAGGACATTGCCAATGCGGTGCTGTGGCTGGCCAGCGACGCGTCTTCGTTCGTCAACGGCCACGCGCTCGTCGTCGACGGTGGCGCAACCGGCGGAATCGGCTGGAGCCAGTCGCAAATGATGGCGGACAGCTTCCGCGAGATCCTCGGCGCGACCTGACGGGCAGTCGAGAAGGTCAGAGCAGCGCGTCGCGGTAGGCCTGTTCGTCGAAGCCGACGAGTACCGTTTTGCCCGCGCGCAGCGTCGGCGCGCGCAGGTTGCCGGTGGGGCCGAGCATCGCCTCGACGATCTCTTTGCTCGCGCGGCCGCGCGGCTCGAAGGTTCGCACGTTTTTGCCTTTGGCCACTACGACCTTGTCGGCTCGGCGCACGAGCTCGGCCGCTTCCTTGCGGCCGAGCTTGCGCGAGGCCGGTACGATCTCGCGTGGCTCGATCTTGTGGGCGTCCAAAAACTTGGACGCTTTGGTGCAGGTCGTTCAACCCTTGCGGTGGTAGTACCAGTCTAGCGTCTTCCCCATCGCCTCCCCCTTGACAGGGATAAGTACAATTTCTAACCCCGCGAAAAACCTAAGGCTTCCCATATACGCGCCCGCCTGCGCTGGCAAGACCGCGTGCGCCGGTCCTTGGAAAATCAGGCAGTTAGAAATTGTACTTATCCCTGTCTAGCGGCAGTGGGCGAGCTGGCGGCGGTAGCGCTCGGCGCGCGCTTTCACCTTGGCCGCCACGCGCAGCAGCCACGGCTTGCGCCGGTACGTGCCGCGCCGGTAGCCGCCGTTGCCCTCGTGGTATGCAAGGTACAGGCGGTAGGCGTCGTTCTTGGGGATCCCGAGCACGCGGGCGCTGCGCGAAAGGTACCAGCCGACGAAGTCGCACGCATCGCCGAAGTCGTCGCGGTCGGCGCCGCGGTTGCCGGTTGCACGCCGGTACTCGTCCCACGTCGACTCGACCGCTTGTGTATAGCCGTAGGCGCTCGACTTGCGCGGCCCCGGAATCAGCCACAAGTAGCGGCGGCGGGGCTGGCGCACGTCGGCGCGAAATCGCGATTCCTGGTAGATGATGGCGAGCTGGATTTCGACCGGGATGCCCCACTTGCGCTCGGCTCTGAGGGCGTCGCGCCGCCACCCGCGCTTTTCGCGAAAGATCGCGCACGCATCGTCGATGTTGCGCGGCGCCGCGGCGCTGCACGCGGCGGCAAGTAGGCAGGCGGCCGCAAGAACCGTGGCTTTGCCCATGGCGCCAGTTTAGCAGGGACGGCCCTGCGGCTCGCGGCCCGAAGGCAGGGGCTTTTCGATCCGACCGGACAGACCGCCCCTCTTGTGCACGACGCACGCCGCGCCTGTTGTCGACACGTCAAACGGCCGCCGTTTCGACGAGTGAAGTGTCCTCTTGACTAGGCTCAGGCAGGCGACGCACGCCGCGTCTTGCCAAAGGAGGCGCGGCCCTCTAGTGTACCGGACCAACCGCCGCGCGGGGCCTCGCGCGGGGTCAGTTCCGGTCCCTACGCGTGAGCCGACGGGACGCCGATGGGGAAGGCGATGAAAAGAGCGAACCTACTGATCGTAGTCCTGACCGTGTTGGCACTGGTCGCCGGCGGGGCCTCGGCGGCCGATGCGGCCAAGAAAAAGACGAAGACCACGCGCGGGCTCTACGCGGGCTTCGGCGTTGGCCTGAGCGAGTTCGAGCCGCTCGACAACGAAGCGTTCTCGTGGCGGATGATGGCCTGGCTGCGGGCATGCAAGTACGGGTCGATCGAGTTCGGCTACGTCAACCCGGGCGATCCTTCGGGCGGCGAAGACGTCGATGGCGTCCATGCGGCGCTCGTTCCGATGTTGCCGATTGGCGACTCGCTCACACTTCTAGCCAAGATCGGCGTCCTGATCGGTACCAACGACGACTCAACCGACGAGGAACTCAGTTACGGCTTTGGCCTGACGTTCGATCTGCCCGACCCGTTCCCGAAAACGCTCGGTCTCCGCGCCGAGTGGGAGCGCTTCGACGAATCGGCGATCGACACGTTCACCGTGGGTCCCTACTACCGGTTCGTCGAGTTCCGCGGCAGGCGCTGACGAGAGGCCACCTGGCTGCAAGAGCACCGTCACGACAAGCAAGGGGCGTGTCCTTGGCAAGGCGGCGCCCTGCCGGCGCCTCGGTTCAAAGCCATCGTTGGAGCGGGCCGCTGAGCGCCCCGGGGTAGCGTCCGGCCCGACGGCCCGAGTCCATGGGCAAGGGGCAAGCGGTGCGTGGCAGCCACGCGCGCTGGCGCGTGTCCGTCCAGCCGCGGCCTTTGAACCCTGAGGCGCCCCCATCCCCGGGGATCCGGTACTCGGGGGCGTGAGGCGCGCGGGGCCTACGAGCAAGAAGCGCCGGGCGCTGCGACCCACCGCCGCAGACCGGCGCGAGCAGACCACGGGGGCAAGCCCGGGGAGCCAGCGGCCGCAAAGCCGGTCGCTTCAGCCAAAGTTCCAGCAACGAGTGAGGAGCAAGTCGAATGATCGAGTGGAGCGAACAACACCTGATGCTGCGCGACGCCGTCCGGCGTTTCGTCCAAGAGGAGATCGTTCCCCGGCGCGAAGAGCTCGAACACGGGGACACGCCGCCCTACGACGTCATCCGCAAGATGGTTAAGACGTTTGCGATCGACGAGATGGCCCGGGCGCGCTTTGCCAAACAGATCGAGGCCGAGAAGGCAGCGGCCGCGGGCAAGCCGCGGACCGAGCCTGCCTCTGAGGGCGGCCGCGGCGATAGCGTGGCCATGCAAATGATCCCCGTCATCGAACTGTGCCGCTACTGTCCCGGGATCGTGACGGCGATGGGCGTGAGCATGGGCCTTGCCCCCGCGGCCATTATGTCGCGCGGGACGATTGCTCAGAAAGAACGGTGGGCGCTCGACCTACTGACGTTCGAGAAAATCGGCGCCTGGGCGATCACCGAGCCCGATTCGGGCTCGGACGCCTTCGGCGGCATGAAATCGACCGCCCGGCGCGACGGCGACGGCTACGTCCTCAACGGAACCAAGA
>CAYZHO010000170.1:0-5836 GCA_964478045.1 uncultured Myxococcales bacterium
CGCCACACGCACCGAAGGAGCCCCGCCACCGACGGCCGTCTCGTTGGGCGCCAGAGCAATGTTGTCGGAAACTTCGACGTCCTCGGGCTCGACGGTCCACTGGCACGAGCACGCACCGGGCACCTGGCAGTCGGCACCGGGGTAACACGGCTGCGCCGTCCCCCTGGTCGCACTGACCGAAATGGGGACATCGGCGAAATCGATCCGGTTGCCCCTTGCCTCACAGTGGTGGCAGCCGGTCACGCCGAGAGCGCTCGAGTAGGCATGGGCGTCCGGCGCAGTGATATCGATCAGGACATCTTCGATCACGTTGCCGATCGCGCGAACTTGCCGGGCAACGGGCTGCGGCGTCACCACGCCGTTCTTGTCCTGAACGAGACCACCGATGTCGTCCCAGTTCTGCCAGCAGCAGCCGCCCAGCATCAGAGCATGCTCGGCGACCGTGAGGTCGTGGAACCGGTTGTCGTAGAAATAGACGTTGCGCGAGCCGCCCTTGGTCCACACCGTAGTGCTCGGGCTTCGGATCGACGTGTCGTTGTCGTGGAAGTCGTTGCCGACCAGCCAAAAGTCGAAAGAGTGCCACACGTCGACGGCTTCGTTGTGAAAGCCCGTGAACTCGCTCTCTAAAATCAGGTCGGTCTGCGCATGCGACGTTTTGATCCCGTCTTCGCCGCCACCGACCACGCGAACGCCCCGCAGTACCGAGCGTGCCCCCTGGTGGATAAGGACGCACGTCTCGTAGCAACCGCGAATTTCGATTCCATCGAAAACGAGGTATTTCCCCGCGAGCCGAATGACGGGCTTTGGCTCGCTCGGCGGCGGCGACCCGCCGGCCGGCCAGTCGCCGTCGATCACGACGCTTTCGCCCTGATAGGCATAGAACCGGATCGGCGCGGCCGGCGAACCAGAGACGTCCACGTCCAGCAACTGCCGGTTCATGTGGTAGACGCCCTCGCGCAAGGCGACTGCATCGCCCGGACCAAGGGGGGTAGAGTCAAGCGGTGTGAGGTCTTTCCACGGTCCGTGCCCGCCGCCCTGCCCGCACTCGGGCGAGAGGCCGTCGTTCGCATTGTCGCCGCAGGCGTCCGACACGTAGTAGGTCACGCCCGCAGCCGGCAGCGCCAGCAGGTTCCGGAAGATCTGAGGATAGCGCGCGCCGCACGTGTCGTTCGCGGCTCCGTCGTCGAACTCGTCGCAATCGGCCCCGAGATCGTGCACGGCATCGAGGTACCGGCACACCTGGCAGCGCAGGCGCTCCTCGATGCACGAAGCCGGATCGAAGGCGCCGGCGCAGCGTCCGGGAGCGGCCGCGCCGAGGTCCAAACCCGCGCACTTACCCGAAGCAAGCAACGCGGAAAGTTTTCCCATCTGCGTGGCGTGGTTTCCCGTCGGATCGGAGCGAACGTCGTCTAGGCAAGAGCGCAATCCCAAGCGCGTTCCTGCAGCCGGCGTTTTGGCACACGACCGAAACGTCTTGAGATCCACTCGCAGCAGCTTGTCTGCTTGTCGGCCAAGTGCGGTCCGGCACGCGGCGTCCGCTCCTCCTCCCGAAACGACATCGGAAAACGCGGGACTGAACAGTTCGATGACCGCCCCGATCGCCAAGGCACGCGCTGCGGCGCTTATGTTGTCCGCCCCGCTGGTTCCGAACGGGGGCGGCGGCGAGCACTTCTTGCCCTCGGCCCGCCTGGTGACCCTCTCCTCCCTTCGCTGGAGATGCCCGCTCGCATCGTCTGTAAAACACCAAGCGGCGGGGACCAGAAAACCTCCACCGGCCGATTCATAACTCTTGAGGCATTTCACCACCTGCCGCATTTGGGCTTTGTAGAGACTCATACCGGCTCTATTCAACTGGACGAGGCACGAAGCCGGCCATGCTGCAGCCGGCGTCGCGAGCGTGGCTGCGACGGCAAGAGACAACCATCCCGGGCAGCGCACGAGCGCTGGCCGCTTTGCGGACCGCAAAGACAAGTGATGGCGCAACGGAAGTGGAGCGGTGGGTCCGAAGTAGCGATCGAACAAGGATACCCTCCGTATCCGCGCGCCGGCTCCGGTTGCCAGGGCAGCGCGCGACGCGGAGAGCGGGCGCTCACCCGGACCATAATATAGCAATGCCCTGAAGGAAAGGGGCTTTTTTTCTTTCGGCGGGTATTTGTCCCGAACGACGCCGCGCCGACCGGCGGGCGCGACGGTCGCTACCTGCGACCAAAAAGGCGCCGGAGCAGCCCGAGGATACCGTCCCACACGGTGCGCAGCAGGAGCGGAACGATACGGATCGGCTGCTGGGCCACCGGGGCCGGGGCCGAAGCCGTAGTGGCGCCGGCGGGAGCCTGCTCGGCCGCAGCCGGCTGCTCGGGCGCCTCCATCCCGGCGCGTGCAGCCTTGACGAACTGCAGAAACAGTTGATGGGCGACGCCCTCGATCATTCGCCGCCCGACCTGCATGATCCGGCCCGTCAGGTCCACGCGGGCCTCGGCAACGACTTCCGTACGGTTACCGTCGAGCGGGCGCAGGACGCTCGTGATCGTACCCTTGGCGGTTCCCCCTCCCGTTTCTTTGCCCTCGGCGAACAGCTCGATGCGGTGGCCGGCCTCGTCGATCGTTCTGAACTCGACCGTTCCTTTGTACGTGGCCGTAACGGCCCCCACCTTGACCTTGACGCTGCCTGCATAGTGGCGATCGTCGATCACTTCGTCGAGCGACGCGCCGGGCATGCATGCAACCACTTTGTGCGGGTCCATGACGAACTGCCACACTCTGTCGATCGGCGCGTTCACCTCGAACTTTTCTCGGATCTCGATTGCCATGAGGCCGTCCTTTCAGCGCCATTTGCGGCGCAAGCGCTCGTAGTCCTCGGGCCGGTCCACGTCGATGGGCGGCTCGCCCTCGATGGTCTCGCACCGAACCCACTCGGGGTGCTCGGCCAACAGCCGGCCGGCGCCGCGGTCTCCCTGAAGCCGCTCGAGCTCAGGCCACAGCGAACGGGCGATGACCACCGGATGCCCCGGAACGGGGCCGGCGGCGCCGGAGTATACCGGGCGGACGCACGGCGCGCCAGAGAGTCGAAAGCGAGAGACCATCCAGTCGATTAGATCGCTCGTCACCTGCGGCTGATCTCCGAGCAGAATCGCCGCGGCTGCGGCATCGCGGCGCGTGGCGGCAAGTCCCGCCCGCAGCGAATCGGCCAGTCCGCCCCCAGTCTTCACGCGAACCGGACGGACGCCGCCAGGCCACACCACGGCCCGTTCGATTGCCTCGGCCGCTTGCCCGAGTACGACGACGGTCTCGGCCAAACACGAGCCGGCCGCTGCATCCACTACGTGTTGCAGCATGGGCTTGCCTGCTACGTCGAGCAGTTGCTTGGGACGGCCCATCCGGCTCGAACCGCCGGCGGCCAGTACGATCCCGCAGACTGGCGCCGCCTCAGGCACCTCGGGCGGCTCGCTCCTTGAGCGGGCGCGCATCGCGGCCGTAGCGCGCGGCCACCATCTCGGCAAGTACCGCCAGCGCGATTTCCTCGGGCGAGCGCCCTCCAAGGTCGAGCCCGACCGGCGAACAAACGCGCGCCAGTTCTTCTTCCGAGAATCCCATTTCGCGCAGCCGGCGCTTGCGCCGCTCGTGCGTTTTCACGCTCCCGATCGCACCGATGTAGCGCACGTTGCTGCGAAGCGAGTGCGCGATCGCGGGCGTGTCGAACTTGGGATCGTGCGCGAGGGCGACGACGTAGCAGTCCGGACCGAGATCCATCCGCGCAAGCGCCTCTTCCGGCCAGGCGCAAATTCGCTCGTGCGCGTCCGGCAATCGCTCTCTCCCCATTAGCGACGAGCGCGGGTCGATGACGATGACTCGAAAACCCAAGGTAGCGCCAAGCCGGGAAAGGGCCACGGCCGCGTGCGTAGCACCGACGATCACCAGCCGCTGGGGCCGGGCAAACCCCTGCACGAACACCTTGCCCGGCCCGGCCGCCAGCGCCACTTCGATGGTGGCGGCGGTCGAAGTAGCCATCCGCTCGCGCGCTTCGGCGGCTATGTTGCCGTCGGCTTTCTCGTCGATCATGCCCGTGACCGAGCCGTCGGGGCCGACAACCAGCCGCCGCCCCCTTACCTGGACTGGCTCGACCACCACGGCCGTAGCGCCAGCCTGGCCTTCCCGCAACAGCTCGGCCAGCTTGCGCCAGGCCGGAGCGTCGGCGAAGGGTTCGATCAGCGCATCGACGCTGCCCCCGCAAGTCAGTCCCACCTCGATTCCAAGATCGTCGGCAATGCCGTAGGTAGCGATCTCGGGGCTTCCCTTGGATAGGACCCGTAGGGCTCGCTCGATGGCGTCGTTTTCAACGCAACCACCCGTGATCGAGCCCACCACTTCCCCGGTCTCGCAAACGGCCATCGACGCGCCGACCGGCCGCGGCGAAGTGCCGCGCACCTCGACCAGGGTACACAGGGCCACCTTGAGACCCCGCTCGTGCCACTTGTACGCCTGATCCAACACCTCGCGCATGGCAGACCACTCATCGCAGCGAACAGCACGCGAGTCAACGGGCCTCTTGTCGTGGCTCGCCTCCCGAGGCAGGCTGTCGCCGGCCGCCCGCCTTCGCGTCCGGCGGTCGCTGCGCAAGCCGGCAGTCTCCAACCCGGCAATGGATGGCCGGCCGAAAGGTAAGGAAAGGAAGGAAGCGAAAGAGCGATGAAGTTCACGATTCCCATCGCGATGTGCGATCCAAGCCACTACGTACCGCTGGCCGAGGTTGCCGACGCGTGCGGATACCACGCGGTCGCCGTTCCGGACGGCGTCTTTTATCCCGAACAGGTCCACGCAAAGTACCCGTACACGTTCGACGGAAGCCGCTTTTGGGAGCCAGACACCCCGTTTCTCGAGCCGTGGGTAGTGATCCCCGCAATGGCGGCACGAACCGAACGGTTGTTCTTCTACACGTACGTACTGAAGCTGCCGATCCGCCATCCGCTCCTGGTGGCGCGCACGGTCCAGTCGGCCGCGGTCCTCTCGAACAACCGTGTCGGGCTCGGCGTGGGAACCAGCTGGATCCCGGAAGAAGCCGAATGGCTGGGAACGGACTTCTCGACGCGGGGGCCTCGCACGAACGAAGCGATCGAAATCATTCGCAAGGTGTTGGCCGGGGGCTGGGTCGAACACGAAGGCAAGTACTATCGGTTCGGGAGATTGAAGATCGCGCCGCCGCCGAGCGCGCCGGTTCCGATCATCGTCGGCGGCCACTCCAAGGCAGCACTGCGGCGGGCGGCCCGCCTCGGCGACGGCTGGTGCTCGGCCAACTGCACGGAAGCCGACCTCAAAGGTCTGCTCGATCAACTGCGCGAGCTCCTCGAAGCCGAAGGACGCAACTACGAAGACTTCGACATTCACGCTCTGTGCGTCGACGTGTGGAACCGAGAAGGCTACGAGCGCCTTGCCTCCTACGGGGTCAAGAACATCTACGTGGTCCCGTGGGCCATGTACGGCGCCGACCCTGCCTCGCTCGACGAAAAGAAGGCGGCCGTCGAACGATTCGCCCGCGAGGTGATCTCGCCGTGAGGCGGCCCGCTCGCCCCTTCGCGCGCGAGGAGCGCGCACCCCGGCCGCGCCGCTTGTGGCGCGCTGCCGGCCGAATGCCCTGGAAGCACAGCGCGGTTCGCCGCCCGCAAGGAGGGTAACGATGGAAAAGCTCGTCTACGTGGTCTGGAAGCGCCCGGATCTGTCCCCGGCTGACTTTCGCGCGCAGGTGCTCGGGCCGGTTGCCGAAGCCTTGCGCGCCCACGGCGCAACGCGCATCGCCGCCAACTTCGCCGACGAGGACGTAGCGGCGGTGCAAACGGTGCGGCTT
>CAYZHO010000171.1:0-2531 GCA_964478045.1 uncultured Myxococcales bacterium
TCCGCGCACGAACGCCACCCGGTAGCGCGCGTAGTTGGGTGCCGTGTAGAGGTCCGTCGCCTCGATCGTCTACTTCGCGCTCACCGCGATGACCCACCGGCTGCCTCGCCGGCGGCGGTTTTGGCCGCGGTCGCGCGTACGATCTCGGTACCGACGCCTTTGCGAGTGAAGATTTCCAGCAAAATGGCGTGTGGGATGCGCCCGTCGATGATGTGAACCTGGCCGACGCCGCCGCCGAGAGCGGCGATTGCGCACTCGACTTTCGGCACCATGCCGTCGGCGATCACGCCCTTGCGGATCTGCGTGCGGGCCTGGCGAATGCTCAAAAACGGTTGAAGCCGGCCGCCCGCGTCGAGGATGCCGGGCACGTCGGTGAGCAGGATCAGCTTGGCAGCGCCAAGGGCCTGAGCGATGTGCGCGGCGGCCAGGTCGGCGTTCACGTTGTAGGTACGGCCGCGCCGGTCCGCGGCGATCGGGGCGATCACAGGGATGAACCCGTTACGGGTGAGGTCCTCGACCACCGCCGGATCGACGTGTTCGATCTTGCCCACTAGCCCGATGTCGACGATCGAACTGCGGCCGTCCGCATCGGCGACGCGCACCCGCATTTTGCTCGCCGTCAGCAGTCCGCCGTCCTTGCCGCTCAGCCCTACCGAGCGGCCGCCGTGGCTGTGGATCATCGAGACGATGTCCTTGTTGATCTGCCCAGCCAGGACCATCTCGACGATTTCCATCGTCGCTTCGTCGGTCACCCGCAGGCCCCGCACGAAGTTGCTTTCGATGCCGAGGCGCTCGAGCACGCGGCCGATCTGGGGGCCCCCGCCATGGACGATCACCGGATTGATTCCAAGCGAGCGCAGCAGGACCACGTCTTCGGCGAAGCCCGATTTGAGCCGTTCCTCGACCATCGCGCTGCCGCCGTACTTGATGACGATCGTGCGCCCGGCGAAGCGCTGCATGTAGGGCAGCGCTTCCAGCAGTACCTCCGCCTTGGCGATCAGCTTGTCCACCCGAGTTTCGCCCGCCTTCGGGAAAGCCCGCAAACTAGAGAATATATCTCGACAGGTCCTGGTCTTCCAGGATCGGTCCGAGCCGCTCGTATACGTAGGCCGCGTCGATCCGAAACGTGCGGCCGCTTTGCTCGGGCGCTGTGTACGAGATGTCCTCGAGCAGCTTTTCCATGATCGTGTGCAGCCGGCGCGCGCCGGTGTTCTCTGTGCGGGCGTTGACGTCGGCGGCGATCTGAGCGATCGCCTCGATCGCCGAGTCTTCGAACTCCAGCGAGACCCCTTCGGTGGCCAGCAGCGCCGTGTACTGCTTGGTGAGGGAGTTGCGCGGTTCGGTCAGGATGCGGACGAACTCTTCCTTGCCAAGGGGATCGAGTTCCACCCGGATTGGGAAGCGTCCCTGAAACTCCGGGATCAAATCCGAGGGCTTGGAAAGATTGAAAGCCCCGGAGGCAATGAAGAGGATGTGGTCGGTGCGCACCATCCCGTAGCGAGTCTTGACGGAAGAGCCCTCGACGATCGGCAGTAGATCGCGCTGAACCCCCTCGCGCGAGACGTCCGGACCGTGGGAGACGCCGCCTTCGCGCGCGCAGATCTTATCGATTTCGTCGATGAAGACGATGCCGTTTTCTTCGACCCGGCGGACGGCCTCCATGCCCACGCGGTGCTGGTCGATCATCCGGTCGGCTTCCTGCTTGGTCAGGTGCTCGAGCGCCTCGGCCACGGTCATCTTCCGGCTGCGCTGCTCGCGCCCGCCGAACAGATTGCTGAGCGCTTCCTTCAGGCCTAGTCCGGCCTCCTCAAGGCTCTGCGGAGTGATGATCTCGAGCATCGCCGCGTGCTGCGGTCCCGCTGGCGGCTCGAGCTCGACGATGCGATCGTCGAGCTTGCCCGCGCGCAGTAACTGGCGGAGCTTCTGCCGGGTCTCGTCGCTTTCGGGCGACGACCGCGGGCCGCCGGGCACGCCCGACACCGGTGTCTGCGGGAGGAGCACGTCGAGAATCCTCTCCTCGGCCGCCTCGCGGGCCTTGACCTGAATCTTCTCCCGTTCTTCCTCGCGGACCATGTTCGCGGCCAGCTCCGTCAGATCGCGAATGATGGACTCGACGTCGCGGCCGACGTAGCCGACCTCGGTGAAGCGGGATGCTTCGACCTTGATGAACGGAGCGCCGGCTAGGCGGGCCAGGCGGCGTGAGATCTCGGTTTTTCCCACCCCGGTGGGCCCGATCATGATGATGTTCTTCGGCGCGATTTCCTCGCGCAGCTCTTCGGGAACCTGCAGGCGGCGCCAGCGGTTGCGCAGCGCGATCGCCACTGCCCTCTTGGCCGCACTTTGCCCGACGATGTAGCGGTCGAGCTCGGAGACGATCTCGCGAGGGGTCATCAGGTACCCGCTCACCCCAGCTCCTCCAGTTGAATTCGCTCGTTCGTATAGACGCAGATCTCGGCGGCGATCTCCATGGCCCGCCGGGCGATCTCGGCCGCGTCGAACTCGGTCGTTCGGACCATCGCCCGCGCCGCGGC
>CAYZHO010000171.1:2541-5704 GCA_964478045.1 uncultured Myxococcales bacterium
AATCCCGTCGTCCGGTTCGACGACGTCGCCCGAACCGGACAACAGCAAGGAGCGCCGTTCGTCGGCGACGATCATCAGGGCTTCGAGGCGCCTCAGGATTTTGTCCGAGCGCCAATCCTTGGCGAGCTCGACGGCCGCCCGCTCGAGGTTGCCGCTGAACTTCTCGAGCTTTCCCTCGAACTTCTCGAACAGGGTCAGCGCATCGGCCGTCGCGCCGGCGAAGCCGACGAGGACCTTGCCGCCGTAAATCTTCTTCACTTTGCGCGCCGTGTGCTTGAGCACGGCGGCCCCGGCGCTGACCTGGCCGTCTCCGGCCATGGCCACGCGGCCGCCACGGCGCACGCAAATGATGGTCGTTCCTTTGAACACGGCCAAAACTTGGCCGATTCCCCGTGGGATTGCCAGCGCACTCAGGCGCGCGGATGGGCCTTGTCGTAAACGGCCGTCAAGTGCCGCAGGTCCACGTGCGTATAGCGCTGCGTGGTCGAGATGGACGCGTGACCGAGCATTTCCTGAATGGCCCGCAGATCGGCGCCGCGCTCGAGCAAGTGAGTGGCAAAACTGTGGCGCAAGCCGTGAGGGCCAATGCGCTGAGCGAGTCCGGCCTCGTGAAGCAAGCGCTCGAGAATCCGGCCCACGCTGCGGACGGAAAGCCGCCGGCCGCGGCTGTTCAGGAAGACTGCCTCCCGGTCCGCGCGCGGCAGATCCCACCCTTCCCGGTAGCCGGACAGCGCCTCGAGCGCCGCAGCCGCGACCGGCACCACGCGCTGCCGGCCGCCTTTGCCGCGCTCGATGCGCACAAGGCTGAGCCCGAAATCAAGATGCTCCCAGTTCAACGCGACCGCTTCCGACGCCCGCAGGCCCGAGGAGTAGAGCAGCTCGACCAGCGCGCGATCGCGCAAGCGGAGGGCGCGCTGGCTCGGGGGTGCGCCGCTAGCGCACGCGGCAGCGGGTTCGGGCGATCCTGCGCTCTGCCTGCAAAGCGGTAGAACGAGCGCAGCGAGGCCAGCTTGCGCGCCAGAGTGCTGCGGCCTGCGCGTGCGGCCACGGTGGCTAGGTATCCCCGAACGGTTTCCCTGCGGAACGGGTCCACGGGGGCGCCGGGCGCTTCATCGAGCGCGTAGGCGAACAACTGATCGAGATCGGCTAGATAAGCAGCTTGCGTTGCTTCGGCGACCGAAGCCTCCGAGCGCAGGAACGTTGCATAATCGACGATCAGCGCGTCGAGGCCGTCCCGCCACGAAGCGGGCGCGCGCGAGGCCACCCGCCGGCGCAGGCGCTCGAGCACTCGCTGAGTGCGCTTGCGGTCAGCTCGATCCGCTTTCGGCCCCACCTGTGGCTATGATATCAATAGCCGCCGAGCAATGCCCGGGCCGCGCACAGAAAAGGCCTCCGTTTCCGGAGAACCAGTCGAGTTTCCGAGCAGGCGCGGAACCGTGCTCGTCGGAGACTTGCACCGCCCGGCTGCATCCAACGGCCGGTTCCTCGTTCTGTGCCACGGCATGGAGTCGACGCGCCATGGCAGGAAGCAGCAGGCGATCGTCGAGCGGTTCGTCCCCGCGGGTTACACCGTTTTGCGGTTCGATTTTTCTTATGTAGGGGAATCCGAAGGCCGCTTCGAGGACCTGACGATCAGTGGCGAGGTCGACGACGCGCTCGGCGCCCTCGATTTTCTCGACGAGTTCGGTCCGGGCCGCCGCATTTTGGTGGGCTCAAGCCTAGGCGGTGCCGTTGCTCTGCTAGCCGCAGCGGCCGAGCCATGGCGAGTGGCGGCAGTGGCGACGATTGCGGCGGTCGGAGACACGGCGCTGTTTACTCAGGGAATGAGTGCCGAGGAAATCGAAGCGTGGCGGCGCAGGGGTTCGCGCCCGTGGCGAGACGGCCAGATTCGCGTTTCCTTTCTCGACGACATCGAGCGGATCGATATCCTCCAGCGGGTGGCGTCCCTCGAGTGCCCACTGCTGGTGATGCACGGCCGCAGCGACACGGTGGTGCCGCCCGAGCACGCCCGCGCGATCGCCGCCGCGGCGGCGGGCCCGGTCAGGCTCGAGCTCTTCGAAGGCGTGGGGCACCGCTTCGAGGAGCCCGGGGCTCTCGGCCGTTTGCTCGACACCTTGGCCGACTGGCTGGCGCAACTGTGAGAGAGTGGTGTAAAGGGGCCGCGATGGGGTCGGGAAACCACGCTGGAGGGAAAATCGATGCCGCAGCGTACCGTGGTATGTCACGCTTGCTCGGCCGCGCACGTGTTCGACGGGGCGGTGCCGCGCCGGTCGACGTGCGAGAAGTGCTCGGCCGACTTGCACTGCTGTCTCAACTGCAGGTTTTACGAACCCGGCGCGTACAACGACTGCCGCGAACCCACCGCCGAGCGCGTCGTCGACAAGGCGGCGGCCAACTTCTGCGACTCCTTCGAGCCGGTGGGCTCGCCGGGCCGCACGCAGGAGTCCACTGGGTCGGTGCGAGAAGAACTCGAAAAGCTTTTTCGCAAATAACTGCAGCGGTCGCGGCGGCGGCCCTTTTCGCCCCGGCGGCTTCGTGTTCGCGCAAGAGCGAAATGCAGCAGGTGGCCGAGGCTTTCCTCGACGCCTATTACGTCCACATCGACCTCGAGCGGGCGCGCGAGCTTTGCAGCGGGCTGGCCCGGGACAAGATCGAGCGCGAGATCGGGCTGAGGGGAGACTTGCGGATCGACCGCGACACGCGCGCCCCCAAGGTCGGCTACAGTCTGCGCGAGAGGCGCGCCGAAGGAGACACTCACCGCTTCGTCTACAGGCTGTCGATTCGCCCGCAAGGAGCCGACGCTTTCGAGCGAACGGTCATCGTCACGGTTCGCGGGGCTCCCGGCCGGTGGACTGTCACCAACTACAGCGAGAGGTGAGGGCGGGCAGTGCCCCACTACCTGCCTGCAAACCGAGGCGAGCGCCGCTCGAGCACGGCGGCGATGCCTTCGCGGGCGTCTTCGGTGGCGAAAGTGGCCGCCTGCGCGTCGGCTTCGTGGGCGATTGCCTCTTCGAGCGTGCGCCGCTCGGTTCCAAGCAGCGTTTGCTTGACGGCTCGTACCGCCAAGGGGCCGTTGTCGGCGATCTGAGCGGCCAGCTGGTCGACCGCGGCGGCGAAGTCGTCGCCGGCCACCCGGTTGACGAGTCCCATTGCCAGGGCTTCC
>CAYZHO010000172.1:0-5673 GCA_964478045.1 uncultured Myxococcales bacterium
CGTGTGGGCGGGCGCGCCGCCCAGTCGCCCGCAAGAGCACACCAACGCGTGGCCGGCGCGCCGCCGCGTGGTCTTGATGAGCGTGCCGGCGTACGGCCAGCGCACCGGCGGCTGCCGGGGGCACCAAGTAGCTTGCAGGAACGTCAATGCGTGGGCCCGCGCGGCCTGCAAGCGTCCTTCGAGAGAGTGCAAACGTGTGGGCGGGCGCGCCGCCCAGTCGCCCGCAAGAGCACACCAACGCGTGGCCGACGCGCCGCCGCGTGGTCTTGGTGAGCGTGCCGGCGTACGGCCTAGCGCCCGCAGCCGGCCCGCAAAGGGCAGCCGCCCCCGCGAATGGTGAGCCCCCGGCTAGAACGGCTGCGGCAGGATTTCCGTTTGCCCGCCCATGTAAGGGCGCAGCACCTTGGGAATCTCGATCGTTCCGTCGGCGCGCTGGTAGTTTTCCAAAACGGCGATCATCACCCGAGGCAGCGCAAGCCCCGAGCCGTTCAGAGTGTGAACGAACTGCGGGCGCTCCTTGCCCTGGCGAAAGCGGATGCCGGCCCGGCGGGCCTGAAAGTCGCGAAAGTTCGAACAGGAGCTGACCTCGAGCCACTCGCGGCAGCCCGGTGCCCACATTTCGATGTCGTACTTCATCGCGGCTACGAAGCTGAGGTCGCCAGTGCACATCTGGACGATCCGATAAGGGATCTCGAGCCGGCGGGCCACGTCCTCGGCATCGGCAATCAGACTTTCGAGCTCGCGGTCGGACGTATCGGGATGGACGAACTTCACGAGTTCGACTTTGTCGAACTGGTGCCCTCGTTTGATCCCGCGCACGTCGCGGCCAGCCGACATTTTCTCGCGCCGAAAGCACGGCGTGTAGGCCACGTGCTTGATTGGAAGCCGATCGGCGTCGAGTACTTCCTCACGGTAGAGGTTCGTCACCGGCACTTCGGCAGTCGGGATGAACCAGAAGTCTTCCTCGGCGTCCCGGTAGAGGTTGTCGCCGAACTTCGGCAGGTTGCCGGTCCCCACTAGGCAATGCCCGCGCACCATCGCCGGCGGATAGACCTCGGTGTAGCCGTGCTCGCGCGTGTGCAGGTCGAGCATGAACGTAATCAGGGCGCGCTGCAGGCGGGCGCCGTCGCCGCGCAGAACGTAAAAGCGGGTTCCCGAGATCTTGACGCCACGCTCAAAGTCGATGATCCCGGGCTCCTCACCGAGCTCCCAGTGCGGGCGCGGCTCGAAGTCGAACGTCCGCTGCTCGCCTTCGGTGCGAACGACGACGTTGGCGCTCTCGTCGGGCCCCGGGGGGACGCGTTCGTGAGGCAGATTCGGTAGCTCGAGCATGGCCGCCTCGAAGGCCTCCTCGACCTCGGCCAGTTCCTTCTCGCGCGCGGCCAGGCGCTCGCCGAGCGCGCGAACTTCCTGCTTGGCGGCCTCCTGCTCGGGGCCCGGCTGCATGCGGCCGATCCGCTTGGACGCCTGGCGCCTTTCGGCGCGCATCGATTCGACTTCGGCGATCAGCGCGCGCCGCTTGCGGTCGAGCTCGAGGACAGCGTCGACTTGAGCGGCGGGACACCCGACGAGGGCCAGGCGTTCTTTGACGAAATCAGGCTGTTCGCGAAGCAACCGGATGTCGAGCACGGGGCGTTTTCCTCCACCTCGGCCGATGCGGCCGCCGGCGCGTCAGTAGTCGAGCGCAACGTCGAACGCGTCGGCAACGTGCGTGCATTCGAGGGTCTTACCGTCGACGGCCACGACGTCGAACCGCGCCGGCCGCCCGAGCATACCGTGGCGCTTTAGAAAATCGAAGGCGACGCGGCTCAGGTGCCGCTGCTTGCGCTCGTCGACGGCTTCGAACGGATCGAGCCGGCCGCTGCGCACCTTGACCTCGACGAATACGAGGACGTCGCGGTCGAGCGCCACGAGGTCCAGCTCCCCGAAGCGACACGACCAGTTGCGCGCAACAATTCTAAAGCCTCGCCTTTCCAGAAAGCGCTCGGCCGCTTGTTCTCCTTGGCGTCCGATGCGGCGCCTGCGCTCGGTCATAGCCGTGTTGGCCGGGCGCGGCCCCTCCCGCACGTGGGCTAGCCGTGCCGTCCCGAGAGCAAGCCGCGTTGCCCGGGTGCGAGCCGTGCCGTCCGCGGGGAAGGCCCGTTGCCTGGATCCGAGCCGTGCCGGCTTGGGCCACGGTGGCGCGCAGCGGCGCGGATGGCAACGACACCGGTGTTATCACGAAGGCCGCCGCACGGGGACACGGCGCGGTGCCTGGATGCAAGCCGTGCCGCCCGGGAGCAAGGCCCGTTGCCTGGATGCGAGCCGTGCCGCACAGGGCAACGCGTGTCACCCGGGCGCGAGCCGTCCCGGCTCGGGCCACGGTGGTGCGCGGCGGCGCGGATGGCAACGACACCGGTGTTATCACGAAGCCCCCCGCACGGAGGCAACCGTCGTGTTTTCGCTAGGTTGGAAATTGTACTTATCCCTGTTATCTGGCCGGGCATGAAGATCACGCTCGAGGAGACCCGGCACGTAGCCAAGCTAGCGGCGCTCGAGCTGAGCGACTCGGAAGTCGAGCAGCTCGCCAAGGACCTGAGCGCAATCCTCAGCTACGTTGACAAGCTCTCCGAGCTCGATACGGACTTAGTCGAGCCGACTTCGCACGCGGTTGCGATGAAGCCCTTGTGGCGCGAAGACGAAGTGACCAACGGCGAGGCGGTCGAAGACGCCCTTGCCAACGCGCCCCGTCGCGAAGACGGTTTCTTCGTTGTTCCGAGCATCATCGAGTAGGAACCAGTGTCCGCCCTTTACGAGCTGTCCATCGAGGAGGCTTCCCGGCGCCTTGCAAGCGGAGAAATCCGCGCGACGGACCTGACCGAGGCGTGCCTCGAGCGAATCGCAGTGACCGAGGGAGCGGTGGGGAGCTTCCTGACGGTAACCGCCGAGCTCGCCCGCCAGCAGGCGGCTGAAGCGGACGAGCGTTTGAAAAGCGGCCGGGGCGTCACGCCGCTTACCGGCATTCCGATCGCGCTCAAAGATTTGTTCGTAACGGCGGGCGTTCGCACGACGTGCGCGTCGAAGATCCTCGAGAACTTCGTTCCCCGCTTCGACAGCACGGTCGCAGCCCGCCTGCGCGAAGCGGGGGCTGTGCTCGTCGGTAAGCTCAACATGGACGAGTTCGCAATGGGCTCGTCCACGGAGAACTCGGCGCTCGGATCAACGCGCAACCCTTGGGATCTCGAGCGCGTGCCGGGTGGATCTTCGGGTGGATCGGCTACTGCTGTAGCGGCCAGGCAAGTTCTCGGGACGATCGGCACGGACACGGGTGGGTCGATCCGCTTGCCGGCCAGTTACTGCGGCGTGACGGGAATGAAACCGACCTACGGGCGCGTCAGCCGCTACGGAATGATTGCATTCGCTTCCTCGCTCGATCAGGCGGGGCCACTGGCCACCACGGTGCGAGGGGTAGCAATGCTGCTCGAGGCGATCGCGGGACACGACCCGCGCGACTCCACCTCGATCGATGCGCCGGTGCCACGCTACACCGAAGAAACCGAGCGCGGGGTCGAGGGCATGAAGCTTGGCGTCCCCAAGGAGTACTTCGAGGAAGGCCTCGACAGCGATGTCGAAGAAGCCGTCCGAACAGCCTGCGAGAAGTTCGAAGAGCTCGGGGCCGAGCTGATCGAAGTGTCGCTCCCGCACACGGAGTACGCCGTTGCCACTTACTACATCGTTGCCACCGCCGAGGCATCCTCGAACCTTGGGCGCTACGACGGCGTGCGCTACGGGTTGCGCAAAGGCGAAGAACGCGGTCTGCGCGAAATGTACGGGGCAACGCGCGACGCGGGCTTCGGGCGCGAGGTGAAACGGCGGATCATGCTCGGCACTTACGCGCTGTCAGCCGGCTACTACGACGCCTATTACTTGAAAGCGATGAAGGTCCGGACCCTCATCCGCCGCGACTTCGAGGAAGCGTTCGAGCGCTGCGACGCGCTCGTCATGCCGACTTGCCCGACCACCGCGTTCGCGGTGGGCGAGCGCCTCGATGACCCGCTGGCCATGTACATGTCGGACGTTCTGACGATTTCGGCCAACCTTGCGGGGCTGCCGGCCATCTCGGTGCCGTGCGGTTTCGACCGCGAAGGCATGCCCATTGGCCTGCAAGTCGTGGCGCCGGCCCTGGCCGAAGGAACGGTGCTGCGCGTGGCGGCTGCCTATCAGGACGCCACTGACTGGCACACGCGCCAACCCGAACTCGAAGCGGCATGAGCTACTACGAACAAGGCGGCTTCGAAGCGGTCATTGGGCTCGAGGTTCACGTCCAGCTCAAGACGCGGACGAAACTGTTCTGCGGGTGCTCGGCAGAGTTCGGAGCGCCACCGAACTCGCATACGTGTCCGGTCTGCCTTGCGATGCCCGGGGTCCTCCCGGTGGTCAACCGGCGGGCCGTGGAGTTCGCGATTCGAATGGCGCTGGCCACCGAGTCCACGATCAACCGGCGCAGCCTGTGGGCGCGCAAGAACTACTTCTACCCGGACTTGCCCAAGGCATACCAAATCAGCCAGTACGAGGTTCCGTACTGCCAGCACGGCAAGGTCGTCATCGACGTGGACGGCCAGCAGCGAACGATCCGCCTGACGCGCATTCACCTGGAGGAAGACGCCGGCAAAAGCATCCACGATCCGCGCGGGAACCGCTCGCTGGTGGATCTAAACCGCGCCGGAGTGCCGCTGCTCGAGATCGTCAGCGAGCCGGACATCCGCACGCCGGCCGAAGCAGGCGCCTACCTGCGAAAGCTCCGCTCGATCGTCCGCTACCTCGGAATCTGCGACGGCAATATGAACGAGGGCAGCATGCGCTGCGACGCCAACATTTCGCTGCGCAAGCGCGGAACGAACGTCTTGGGTACGCGAACCGAGACGAAGAACATGAACAGCATCAAGGCGGTCGAGCGGGCCCTGGCCTACGAAATCGAGCGCCAGGCCGAAATCCTCGTCTCCGGAGGGAAAGTCGAGCAAGAAACTCGCCTGTGGGACGCCGACCGCGGCATCACCCGCTCGATGCGCACGAAGGAAGAAGCGCACGACTACCGGTACTTCCCCGAGCCGGACTTAATGCCACTGGAAATCGACGACGAGTGGATCGAGCGGGTGCGCGCCGAGTTGCCAGAGCTTCCCGATGCGCGGCGCCAGCGCTTCATCGATCAGTACGGGCTGCCGCCCTACGACGCGGCCGTGCTGACCGCAAGCCGCGAACTCGCAGACTACTTCGAGCAAGTCGTGGCGGCGCACAACAATCCCAAGGCTGCCTCGAACTGGGTGATGAGCGAGATCATCCGAGTGGCCGCCGAGCGAGCGCCCGAGGGAAGCGAAGCGGACTACAGCGATATTCCAATTCCGCCCGAGCACCTTGGCCGCATGATCGCGCTCATCGACGACGGCACGATCAGCGGCAAGATCGCCAAGACGGTCTTCCAGCGGATGCTGGAGACCGGCGAGGACCCGGCGGCCATCGTCGAGCGCGAAGGACTCGTGCAGGTCAGCGACGAAGCGGTGATCGCAGCCGAGGTCGATCGCGTCCTCGAGGCCAACCCCGACAAAGTTGCCGAATACCGGGCCGGCAAGGAAAAGCTGCTCGGCTATTTCGTCGGGCAAGTCATGAAGGCAACTGGCGGCAAGGCCAACCCGCGGA
>CAYZHO010000173.1:0-5582 GCA_964478045.1 uncultured Myxococcales bacterium
CGCAATGGCCACTAGGCCCTCAACCTAGCGCGTCTGCCAGTTCCGCCATCCTCGCGTGTTCGGACGTGCCGCAGTCCCTAACTACGGCTGCTGGGAGCCGGCGTCAACCGGCACGCCGCCAGCTCCGGGCGCGGCGGACTGCGGCGTTTCGCCTGGGGTTTCGGCTGTTCCCCCGGCCGCCGGCTCGCGCTGACCACCGGCCGGCTCCGCCACCGCAGCGCCGCCTGCTGCGGCCTGGTCGAGCGCTTGCTGCGCCGCCTGCTTGACCACGTTGCCGAGATCCAGCGGGGCCTCCGCAGGCTTTTGCTCAGCGGTCTGTTGGGTTTGCTCTGCGGCTGCCTGTTCCTCCGCCGGCGCTGCGGGAACCGCTGCGACGGGAGGCTCGGGTTCGGTTACTTCGTCCATGACCGAGGGGCGCTCGGCCGAGAGAACCGCTAGCGCTAGCGACGTTCCCATGAAGACGGCGGCGGTGACGGCGGTGATCTTGGTTAGGATGGTCGTAGCGCCCGTCGGGCCGAACACCGCCGAACTGGCGCCCCCGAAAGCGGCGCCCATTTCTGCGCCTTTTCCGGTCTGCAAGAGCACGACGGCGATCAGAAACAGTCCGGCGACAACGTTTAGGGTGATCAGAATCGCGGTCAAGGTTCTCGGTCTCCTCGCTCGGTCAAGCGGCGCGGCCAAGCGGGCCGCAGCGCTCAGGACGCCCCGGGCGCGCCATAGTGAACTATGCGCAGAAAGTCTTCCGCCTTCAAGCTAGCCCCGCCGACGAGCGCGCCATCGACGTCAGGCTGGGCCATCAGCTCGTCGATGTTTCCTGGCTTGACGCTTCCGCCGTAGAGGATGCGGATCCGCTCGGCGGTCGATTCCCCGGCGACCTCGGCGAGCAGGCGCCGAATGTGGGCGTGGACTTCCTGCGCTTGCTCGGGAGTTGCAGTCTTTCCGGTTCCGATCGCCCAGACCGGTTCATAAGCGACCACCAGGCGCTCGTAATACTCCGCAGCGAGTTCGCACAGCCCACCCTTTACCTGGCGTTCGATCACTTCTAGCGTACTTCCCTCCTCGCGTTGCGCCAGCGTCTCTCCCACGCACATCACGGGCACAAGGCCCCCGCGCGCGGCGGCAGCCACTTTCTTGGCTACCGTGTAGTCGGTTTCCCCGAAATACTGGCGCCGCTCCGAGTGCCCGACGATCACGTGACTGCAGCCGGCGTCGACCAGCATTGGCACCGACACTTCGCCCGTGAAAGCTCCACTCGGTTCCCAGTAGACGTCCTGCGCGCCCAAAGCGACCGGAGAACCGGCGATCGCTTCGCGAACCGCGGCCAAAGCCGTGAAAGGCGGGGCGATCATCACCTCGCGACCTGTCAGCGAACGGCATCCTTCCGCGATCTGTGCGGCCAAACTGCGCGCTTCGTCGATCAGGCAGTTGAGCTTCCAGTTTCCGGCCAGCAACGGCGTGCGCACGTTCGCTTACCTCCCTTTCGCCTCAAGGGCGGCCAACCCGGGTAGCTTCTTGCCCTCGAGAAACTCGAGCGACGCTCCTCCGCCCGTCGAGACGTGGTTAACGTCCCCGCTTCGCCCCGACTTGGCCAGAGCCGCTACCGAATCTCCTCCTCCAACGACCGAGACAGCCTTCGAATCAGCCACGGCTTGAGCGATAGCCATGGTTCCGCCAGCGAACGCATCCCACTCGAAGACGCCCATCGGCCCGTTCCACAGTACGGTACCGGCTTCGAGAATGCGCGCACGGTAGCGCTCGCGGGTCTTGGTGCCGATATCCAGCCCTATCAGGTCGTCGGGGATGTCGGGGGTTTCTACAGGGACCGGTTGGGCATCGGCTTCAAACTCGGCCGCGCAGATGTGATCGCTCGGCAGCAGAATCTCGGGCCCCCCGGCCTCGAGCAGCCTGGCGGCCGTCTCGATGTGGTCTTGCTCGACGCGCGAGCGCCCCACCGCGTGGCCGCGCGCGCGCAGGAACGTGTAGGCCATTGCCCCGCCGATCAGCAGGGCGTCCACCTTCGAGCTCAGGTTCTCGAGCAAGGCGATCTTGTCGGATACTTTTGCACCGCCGATTACGGCCAGGAACGGGCGGCGCGGCGAGGCCAGCACACCGGAAAGGGCCGCCACCTCCTTTTGCATGAGAAACCCGGCCGCTGCTTCCGGCACGTGTTCGACCACTCCGGCGGTCGAAGCGTGGGCGCGATGAGCCGTGCCAAACGCGTCGTTTACGTAGGCGTCCGCCAGGGCCGCCAAGGCCCGCGCGAACTCCGGGTCGTTCTTGGTTTCTCCCGGATGGAAGCGCAGGTTCTCGAGCAGCATGACGTCGCCCGGGCCCAGTTCCCCGGCCATGCGCTCGACCTGCGGGCCGACGACCCCGGGAGCCATGCGGACCGGTCGCCCTAGCAATTCGGACAGCCGTTCTGCCACCGGAGCCAGCGACAGCTCGGGCTTGGGCTTGCCCTTTGGGCGCCCGAGGTGCGAGCACAGGATCACCCTCGCTCCGGCCTCGACAGCGTGCCGCACGGTCGGCAAAGCCGCCACGATGCGCGCGTCGTCGGCGACTTTGCCGTCCTTGAGGGGCACGTTGAAGTCCACCCGGATCAAGACCCGCTTGCCGGCCAGGTCCAACTGGTCGATCGTTTTCATCGGCCGTTCGCCTCGGGTTGCGCCGCGGCTAGAGGCGCGCGCCAATCCACTCGGCGACGTCGCACAGCCGGGCGGAGAACCCCATTTCGTTGTCGTACCACGACAGCACTTTGGCGAAGCCTGGCTCGAGCACTTTGGTGATGCTGGCGTCGAAGATGGACGAGTGCCGGTCGCCGTTGAAGTCGCACGACACCAGAGGTTCCTCGACGTACGCCAAGATGCCGGCAAGAGGTCCTTCGGCCGCTTGTTTGACGGCCGCGTTGATTTCCTCGGCGCTCGGTGTCTTTTCGGTTTCGAACACGAGGTCGACTACCGAAACGTTCGGCGTCGGGACACGGATCGCCATTCCGTCGAGCTTGCCCTCGAGTTCGGGCAGCACCAGTGAGACTGCTCTGGCGGCGCCTGTGGTCGTTGGAATCATCGACAGGGCCGCTGCCCGAGCGCGGCGCAGGTCTTTGTGCGGAAGGTCGAGGATACGCTGGTCGTTCGTGTAGGAGTGGATTGTAGTCATCAAGCCGCGCCGGATGGTGAAGTTCTCGTGAAGGACCTTGGCCAGTGGCGCCAAGCAGTTGGTCGTGCACGAGGCGTTCGAGATCACATCGTGCTTAGCCGGGTCGTAGCTCTCGTGGTTGACGCCGTAGCAGACCGTGATGTCCGCGCCCTTAGCGGGAGCCGAAATGATTACCTTGCGCGCTCCAGCCTCTAAGTGCGCTGCCGCCTTTTCGCGTGCAGTAAACAGACCGGTCGACTCGATTACCAGGTCCACGCCGAGATCCTTCCACGGTAGCTCGGCCGGCTCTCGTACCGAGAGCACCCGGATCGTTCGCTCCCCGACGCGCAGATTGTCGCCGTCGACGCGCACGGGTTCGGGAAACTTTCCGTGGACCGAGTCGTGAGTGAGTAGATGAGCGAGCGTGGCGGCGTCCGTCAGGTCGTTTACGGCCACGACTTCGAGGTCGGGCCGCTCGATGGCCACTCGCAGCATGTTGCGCCCGATCCGACCAAACCCATTGATTCCGATCCGAACAGACATGCGTACCTCCTGAACCCCCCTTGGCTGGTTGTCTTGTTCTCCCGACGGCGCGCGCCGCGGCGGCTTCGAGCTCGGGGCAGCACTATACGCTCCGCGCGCCCTGTCCGGGCGCTTGCCCCGGGCTTGGCCGCCCGTCGACTAGGCTCCGGTCACCCGGGCGCACACGCCCCGGGCTACCCGCAAGCCTTGAGATTCGCTCGGCAAATCCGCCACCCTATCCCACGCCTCTCATCGCGAGTCAACTCGCAGGGTAAATTGACACCCTCTCGGGCGCATAATACCTTCGGGATCGTGGTGGTGGCGGGGATTGCTTGGCAGGATCGATGACGCCAACCATCTCGCATCCCGGCGTCGTCGACATGATCTCCGGTTCGGGGCCGGTCGTTCAGTCGGTCCTGTATCTGCTTATCCTCATTTCGGTCGCGAGCTGGGCTGTCATCCTATTCAAGGCCAAGGAAATCCGCACGGCCCGCAAGGGATCGGAGAAGTTCGTCGACTTGTTCTGGGAGACGCGGAATCTAACCGAAGTGGCCAAGCACCTCGACGAACTCCCAGACAACCCGGTTGGCGAAGTCTTCCGCGCGGGATACCAGGAACTCGTGCGGCTTCGCAACAAGAAGAAGACGCAGCCCGAGGCGATGAGCACCGAACTCTCGGGGGTGGCGAACGTGGAGCGGGCGATGAGGCGGGCGGCCAGTCTCCAGCGCACGCGGCTTGAGAAGATGCTGACGTTTCTCGGTACCGTCGCAAGCACCGCACCGTTCATCGGACTGTTCGGCACGGTGTGGGGAATTATGAACTCGTTCCGCGGACTTAGCGTCACCAAGGCGACCGCGCTGCAGGCGGTCGCGCCCGGGATCTCCGAAGCGCTGATCGCAACGGCCATGGGCTTGGCCGCTGCCATTCCGGCGCTAGTGGCCTACAATCATTTTTCCCGGCAGGCCCGGGTGATGGCGGTTGAGATGGACAATTTCCTGGCCGAGTTTCTAAACATCGCCGAGCGGCATTTCCTGGTCTGAGATGGCGGCTGGCGAGCGCGGCAGCGACGGAACCATTGCCGGCATCAACGTGACGCCCCTAGTGGACGTCATGCTCGTTCTGCTGATCATCTTCATGGTCACCGCTCCGATGATCCAACAGGGCGTCACAGTAGATCTGCCGGCCGTGGCGGGCGCTCCGCTCCCTGGGGAGGATGCCCCCCTGGTCGTTTCGGTCACTGCCGACGGCCGCGTGTACTTGAACGACACCCCAATGGAGGTTCAGGCGATGGCCGCGAAGCTGGCCGCCATCGTCAAGGAGCGGCCGCAAGCGGTGGTTTACTTGCGAGCCGATGCAAAGGTTCGCTACGGCGTCGTGGCCAAGGTGGTCGGTGCTCTCACGAAGGCGGGCGTAGCGCAGCTCGGTCTGGTCAGCGAGCCGGCGGAGGGCTAGGTGCACGAGAAGGGTCGCTGGTCCGAGGCCCCTCGCGTTCTCCACCGAGAAAAGCCTGATCCGGAGCTCATCCGAGCGCTGGTTTTCTCGCTGGCGGGCCACCTGGCCTTGATCGGCCTCGTCGTGGCCTTCGGGAGCTCAAGTGGCAAGGTGGTGCGGTTGCCGGCCTACCGCGTCGGCCTTCTCGCGCCCGCGCCCGACTCGCGGGTGCTGGCCGTTGGTCCCTTGGCCCGACACGAGGCCACGCGCCTAGCGCCCCAGCAACCAGCAAAGCCGAAGGCTTCAGTGGCGCCGCCCGTCGGAGTAAAGCCGCAGCCGACCAGGATTGCCAAGCCGAAGCCCGCTGCCAAGGCCGAGCCGAAGCCGGCGGCGAAGCCCGAGGCCAAGCCAGTGGCCAAAACAAAGCCAGCGCCGAAGGCGAAGCCCGCTGCCAAGGCCGAGCCGAAGCCGGCGGCGAAGCCCGAGGCCAAGCC
>CAYZHO010000174.1:0-5568 GCA_964478045.1 uncultured Myxococcales bacterium
CCCTGCTGCTCGAGCGAGAGGAGCGAACTCGAGAGGCCGCCGCCGCGTGGCGCCGGTTCCTGCGGGAATATCCAAACGACTCCAAGGCCGCCGCAGTGCGGCGCCGGCTGTCCGGCCTCGATCTTCACACCCGTCGCTGATCCGTTCAAGCAACGGCTGGGAGCAAGCCTACGGCCGGCCGCGCCTAGCGAGCGAGACAGCTCCCGTTGGCCAGTCCGTCGTCGGCCACATCGCAATCGAGGCCGAGGCGATCGCCTTGGTCGAGCATGCGGCACGCCCGGCAGAGGCCGGCACGGTTGAGGCAATTCCCGACGATGGTCGGGTCAGAGCTGCCGCAGCCCGGAAACGCCGATAAAAGATCGACGCCAAGCCCGCTGCAACGCTTGACGAGATCCCGCCCGATTCGCCCGCTATCCGGGTCGCAAGCCTTGGCGATCTTACCAGCCGGATCGACGCCGAAGCAGGAAGCGAGCTCGGGGGTTCGGACTATGCTCGCGTCGCCAAGTCCGCTCTTCTTGCACTTGGAGAACTCTTTTGCGACTGCGTCGATGCAGCGAAGTGCGTCCTTGGCCAAGGCGAGCTGGCACTTTGCGGCGGCCTTATCGATTGCCGCGCGTATCACCGACACGTCGAGGTCGGGACCGAAGATGTCGTGCAGTGCGTCTTGCGGAGCAAGAGCGCCGCTGGCCGTCACGGTTTCGCTATCACTAGCCCCAAAGTACGGATACTTCGGCATGCCGGAGCTGGAGGTGCCGGTGCAGCTCTTGCCGAAGTCGCGCACGACCTTTCCCTCAACTTTGGCAACGCGCTGGCGCGGGTCGGCGAGCAGGCACTCTTCGGCCGTCATCGTGCCGAGCTTGTCGAAGGCGGCATCCTTCAGGCAGCGCAGCGCCTCCTTGCCCGCAGTCTTGGCCATCTTGGCCAGATCCTTGTTCAGCGTAAGGATGCAGCGCTGCTGCTCGCTGGGTAGCGCGCCACTGATCGTGTTCGCCGCGCCCGGTGTCGGTCCTCCGGGCTCGCTGGCCGCCCAGTTGCGGGGATTGCGCGCAGGGAACTCGGGGTCAAACCGTTCGAGGGAAGCTCCCGTGCCGTCGGCCGCCTCGGGCCACGGAGCGAAATCCCGGTAGTGGATTCGCTCGACCGCCACGTAGGGGACGTAGGGGCTTGGGGCGCCTGGATCACCGCAAACGGAGCCGTTTGGATCCGGCGTGTCCGGCTTGCGCAGCCGGATCCGGTCGGAGAAGTTGTCGAGCTTGCCCTGATATGGGCCGACGATGGGCGTGCTGGTGTCGAGGCCGTAGAAGGTTCGAAACTCGTCGAGAAGTTGCGGCTCGAGGGCGGGGTCGAACGGCACGACTAGCAGGAAGCCGCGGGGGGCGATCGTTGTTCCCGGTGAAAATTCGAAGTCAATGCCGCCGGTGATCTTCCAGGGAAAGGTTCCCCACCCGGCAAACGTCGTAGCCAGGGAGACCGGGGCATCGGTCCGGTTGTACAGCTCGACGAACTCGGCGTTGATCGTCAGAGGCGGTGGAGGCGGTAGTGGGTGGTACATGATTTCGTTAACGACCACAGGCGGCGCTGCCGGTAGTGAATTGGACGCCCCGGGCGTTGCGCTCGCTAAGCGCACGAAGTCACCGCTGCCGTTCGGGTAGCGGCCGATCGTCACCCCGGAATCCGTGGGCCCGAACTCGGCGTAGTCGCGGGGGCCAGTGGGACTGACGCCATCGCCGGCCGACAGGATGATCTCGTCCCCGCATGGAGAACTCAGGCCGAAGCCGATTTGCGTTTCGTCGAACACTAAATAGCCGCCGGCAGGAATCACCGTGCCTGCCGGGATCTCGAACCGTGTCAGGTCGTCGAACCTGTCCGACAGGAACCATCCGCCGATGTCCACCGGCTGCGCGGTCGGGTTATAGAGCTCCACCCAGTCCACGCCCGGATCGGAGTGGGCGAGAAACTCGTTGATCCGGACGCTCGTCATGGGCTCGTACGGGACTACCGAGCGCAGCGCGGTCAGATCCTGCTGCTGCGTGCCACCACCAAACACGTTCGGCTGGCCGAACGTGCTCGAGCTCCCGTCGTTATAGTTCGACAGCGGCGTCACTGACGCGCTCGGGTCCTCCTCGAGTTTGAATACCTCGGTGGAGCCGACGCCGGTAACCGGCTTGATACCTTCTCCCGCCGGCCCGAACACAACGTTTCCCACTGCGTCTTTGATGGTGATCTGGGAATCGTTGTTGGACAGCTTCCAATTGACCGTCGCGGGGTCGCACGGGGGGGAGATGCACGCGACCGTGGCGTAGGTGCCGTTGGTTGCTGGGGACGCGCGCACGTTGATCCACCATCGCCCGGCCGCCGGCTCGTAGTCGTCGACGTTGTTGGGTAAATCCTCCGATATCGTGACGATGGTTCCAGCCCGAAGGTCGGACCAGATCGGGTGCGAAGTCAGGCGAATGGAAAAGGATTCCTCGTCGGGAGCACCTGCCCGGTTGACCACGACGAACTCCCACTGGCGGATGTCGAGGTGATCCGCAACGACCACGAGCTCGAACCAGTCACCGCCGTTGCCGTTGCGCCGGCCCCAAAATGGATCGGCGGCTTCGTTTTCAAGAAGAAGGTCGTCGTCGACGGCGTTGTATTCGTTGAGGATGAGCGGCGCAGCGCCGGCGGCTGGCGCCAGCAGCAGCGAAAGCGCCAGCAAGGGCAAGACAGAGTACCGCATCGCTACACTCCTTGCCCGGGCGACGTCTGATGTCGCGGGCCGCCCGCGTGGGCCCGCCAAGCCCATGGCAACCGCGCCCCATGATAGCCCTTCGCGTGAAGAATGGCATGACGCGCCGTGGCAAATGGCCATTGACAGCCTAGCCCGCGGCGCAGTAGCGTTAGACGCTGGCAATGGCCCTTGCCCGCACCTCAAACGTGAGCGCCGGCCGTTACGAGTTCAAATACTTCGTACCGAGATCCGCCGCGCCTGCGCTCCGCGAGTTGCTGCGCCAGTTTACACGGCCGGATCCCCATGCCCAGCTCTGGCCCGGTTTTCGCTATCCGGTCTTGACCCTCTATTGCGACTCCCCTGGACTGACCTTCTACGAGGCCAGTGCTAGAGGCCAGAAGTCGCGGCTGAAGCTGCGGCTGCGGCGTTACTCGGAGCTTCCTCACGCGCCGGTATACATCGAGGTCAAGCGGCGTGTCGGCGACGCGGTCGTCAAAGAGCGCGAACGAGCCGAGCTCCATGCGGCAGCAGCGTTAACAGCGGCGCTGCGCGTAGGGGCATCCGAGTCCAAGGGCGTGCACTTCGGAGCCGTCGCGGCTCGCTTCTTGGCGATTGCACGAGCGGCAGGAGCGCGGCCGATTCTATGGGTGCGCTACCAGCGGGAAGCCTACGAAGCGAAGGGGAAGCCGGCTGTCCGCGTGACGCTCGATGACGCGCTAGGTTACGCTATTTGTTCGGGCGACGCTCTATGCTGCCGGGATCTCGAATGGCGGCGTCTCGACGATCGTTGGCTCATCCTCGAGATCAAGTTCCGTAAGGTGTTTCCTGCGTGGTTGCTATCGTTGGTTCGAGCCTTCGACCTACAGCGGCGCCCGATTCCCAAATACGGGCTGTCCGTATCCGACGCCCTGCTGCACGCCCGTCCGGGTCAAGTGTTCTGGCAAGTCTTACCGCAGGCGTCGCTTCTGTTTCGAGCAGGAGGCTAGGCGGATGCCGGGGTGGTGGAGGATTCTCGAGAACACGAGCCGGGCGAACGGTGGCGACCCGGTCGAGACGGTCCTGCTTTGCCTGTTGCTCGCCTTTGTCCTCGGTCAAGTGATCGCATGGACGTACGCGGGAACCCACAGCGGGCTTTCCTATTCTCGGGTGTTCACCCAGTCGCTGGTCCTTCTGACCATGATCGTCACGCTGGTGATGCTCGTGATCGGCAACAATATTGTGACCGCGTTCGGGCTGCTCGGTGCATTGGCGATTATTCGTTTCCGGAACGTTCTCAAGGACACCCGCGACACCGCGTACGTTTTCCTCGCGCTTGTGGTCGGCATGGCGATCGGCTCGCAGAAGATTCTCACTGCGGTCGTTGGAACGGCCGGTTTCGTCCTCGTAGCGCTCTACCTGGATCGGGTAGCGTTTGGTTCGCTCGCCCGTTTCGACGGCCACCTTAGCCTTGTTGTTCAGTCCGACCCGGAGGCAGCCTCCTCGTTTCGCAGTGTACTGGAGCGGTTTTGCCGTTCGTCGCGCCGCCTGGTGGCACAACCATCGGCCGGCGGAGACGAGATCGAATACGTGCTTGAAGTGCGCTTGCGCGACCGCAAGCGCGGCGGTGAGCTCGTAGAGGAACTGCGCAAGGCCCCGGGCGTCCGGCAAGCAGTGTTGACCTTGAGGGAAGATCTGTACGAAACGTGAGCAGTACCGGCGAGACCGAAACTAGAGATTCCGCCCGCATAGGGCGCCGCTGGTACGAGCGATCCGGCAGGGAGCGGTGGGTGACGGCCGTGGTGTGGGTCGGTGCGCTCGTGGCTTTCCTTGCGCTGCTCGAGCGGCGGGCCGAACGAGTCTCTTACCTTGGTCTTGCCCGCTCGGTGACGTACCAGGTGTCCCCGGTTACTGCCGGGACCGTGGAGGAGGTGTTATTCGATCTGTACGAACCGGTCGAGGCAGGGGCCGTGGTGGCAACCCTGGACGCGAGGCATTTACTGGCTCGTATCGAGACAGCACGAACGATGATCGGCGGGTTGCGAGCCGAGCTCGAGGCCACGCGGGCGATGCTCGAGGGGGGAAGCGCTCCGGACCAACTCGACCGCCGGGCAGAGCTCCGGCGTTTTGCCGTCGACGTCGAGCGCCGCCGCATCGAGGAGTTAGCCTTGGTCGCACGGATCGAAAGCGAAGCGATCGAAGAACGCCGGCTTGCCCTCGAAAAACGCCGCTTCGAGCGCCTCCATTCCGAGGGCATCGTGTCGGACGCGGAGTGGGACGACGCCCGGCTGCGGCACGCGACGGTGGCGCGCCGGCTCGAGGAAGACCGGCGACGGCTGGCCGAGCTGCGCCGCGAGCGGCAGGCGGCGGCCGCGCGTCTGGCGCAGTTCGAAGGCGACAGCGCGTCGGCGATGGAGGCTGCGCTGGCGCCTTTGCGGCGGTCGGTTGACGTCGCGGAGAAACAACTGGTGGAGTTGCAGGTGGAACGCGAGTGGCTGCTGCTGCGGTCGCCGGTAGCAGGAAAAGTCGAGGGGATCTTGGCCCGACGCGGGCAAGCCGTCGTTGCCGGACAGCCCGTAGTATCCATTGCCGCGGCGTATGCGACCGAGGTGGTTGCTTACCTACCGGAAGAGAGCCCGCGGCGACTGAGGCCTGGGCAACCAGTGCGCGTGGCAAGACTCGATCGCCCGATCGAAGCTCGGTCGATGGTGTTGCGCATCGGGCCGAGGATCGAGCTGATCCCGCCGCGCTTGCGGCGCAATCCGGCCTTGGCCGAGTACGGGCGCCCTTTCGTGGCATCGGCTAGTGCCGAGCTGCGCTTGCTCCCCGGGGAAGTCGTGGAGGTCGCCGTCACGCCTGAAGACGGTTCCCGGGGGTAG
>CAYZHO010000175.1:0-528 GCA_964478045.1 uncultured Myxococcales bacterium
CGTTCATGGCCGAGATGCCGCGTCGCGGCTGCGGTCTTCGAGATACGGCAGCCCAAACATGCCTTCAGTGGCAACGTGTAGAGCCTCGCAGTCCGAGAGATAACTTGCGCCACGGTTCTTCTCCACCTTTCGAGGTCTCGGTCTGCCGCCCACGGCGGTATTCGCGTACCTTCTGCTCCGCGGTCACCTGCAGCAAAAAACTCTTCGCTTACTCCTTGCTGCACGAACCGCGCGCCAGCTTGGTCCGGCTCGGCGTGCATGGGGCAAGTGGACTGGACGCTATGGGGCAACCCAACCTCGATGTAACGATATTTTTTGCGGGAACACATAGGGGCGTGCACCAGATGTGGTCAATCGCACTCGCAGCTGCAAAGTGTCGCTGCCCCCTTTGGCAAGCGGAGCGTATTACACCGTACCGAGGCACTGGCAAATCCGAGCATGAACGCAAGCCGCACGTACTCGTACGACCGACGGCGATTTTCGCCGAAGCGATACTGTTGCACCGAGGCTACCAGCGCGGATCAATAG
>CAYZHO010000175.1:538-1727 GCA_964478045.1 uncultured Myxococcales bacterium
GTTCAAACCAGGCTCTGAGCTCCCCGAGCAGCGCTTCGTCGACCGACGATTGCCCTAGCACCGCTGCAAAGGTGATGTGCTGGCAGCTCGTGAACGCACATTCTTCGCCAACCAGAGCAGGTATGGACACCGACACGATGATGCCCAAGGTCCTTACGTCTCGACGTCTCAACCACAGTTCTTGGTGCCTTCGTGCAAATCCTCCTGTATAGCTCGCTAGTCGGAGTTCAAGTGCCGCCGCACTCGGAAGATGCAGTAGACCGTCGGGGTTCGGCACGAGCCGGTCGATCGCAACACCCAACGTGCCTCTTGCCGTCCGAGGAGCGGCAACCTTCGCATACCTCGATACCAATTGATCTAATCCTTCGCGACAACGCTTTGCAATCTGCTTACGAGAACTCGGCCGTTTGCACTCTATGAAAATGTGTTGACCACCGACCATAATCTCTACGTCCGTCGCGGGTCCGAACCGCGGCGGAAATCCCGCAGCAGCTAAACGAACAGCAATTGCGAGTCCGAAAGCCACGTTACGGGCGTGACTCGCTCCTGAGACCGACGCTCATCTACCGCCAATTCGGAACCAGCTATGGCCGCTGAAATACGCTTCTCAAGACCACGTCAGGAACAGTTTGAGCCCACTGTTTATTTCCAGGATCTCATGAGTTTCGAAAAGAAGCCGCAAAAGATACCGGCTGTCCTGTGCGCGTAAGCACTCTGCGATACTACCTAGTCAGTGTTGCATCGTTAGGGAGTCTAGCGTTCGGTGATAGGTCCCAACCCAGGTCGGATGCCAGCGCAGATTAAACCTCACCAGCCAAACGGCAAACCTAGGCCAGTTCTTCACTGAGTTCGGCGAAGGTATGCGTCCGGATCCGGTACATGGCTCAAGCTGCAAATGGCACTAGACAGTGCCGCCACCTAACCGAGATGTCTGCTCGGATGAGCGCTCTTGCGGCAACGGCGATGTCGGTTCCCCTTGTGGGTTTTCTTTCAGACTCTCTAGAATCGACAATGTTGACACGCACTTCCAAACCTCGACTTTCGGACCAGGGTTCGAGCCGGCCCTTTTCCCACCGCAAGCGGGAATCGAACTCGATGGAAAATCGAGCCTCGTAAGTCCGAGTTTTCTAACGATTCACGAGAAACGGACGGATTGGCAAAAGTCCGTACCTTTTGGAGAAAGAGAGAG
>CAYZHO010000175.1:1737-5521 GCA_964478045.1 uncultured Myxococcales bacterium
CTTTCGAGAGGCGGCGAGGACTTGGCCCGATTTCGGGCCTCACAGCGCTCTTCCCGTCCGTAATTTTCGCGATGTCAAATCAAGTGGTGTCGCGGATACCCTTTGCTCGCATTGAAATATCGGACGCAGGGCCAGATTGACGGCCCGCACCTACTCCTCGCAGAGAGATGGTTTGCCGACACCGTTTGGTGGAGGCGGGGGGAATCGAACCCCCGTCCGCAGGCGCTCGGCAGAAGCGTCTACATGCTTAGCGCGCGTTTTTCTCTCGCCCGCCGGACCTCCCGCGCGCGGGATGCCGCCGGGCCAGCCACCTTGGGTTTCGGATCGGACGCCGGTGGCAAGCATCCTCTCCTATCCCGCTGGTCGTCGCCCTTTCCTAGGCCGCGGGAGAACCTAGGAAGGACGTCGCGACGCTATTAGGCCGCGAGAGCGTATTCAGCGTCCGCAGTTAATTCTGCGTCCTGCGCCTTTTTACGAGGGCACAGCGACTCGGCATGCAGCTTCTGCGTCGTCACCTCCGTCGAACCCAAATCGCCCCCGTGCCCACTGGTGAGACGCTTTGCGTAAGCCAGCTCTTAGACTATAGGGCCGAACTCCGCAGCCGGCAAGCCAAAAAGCTCGGGCGGCTCGGCGAGCTCGGACCCCCAGGAGGCTGGACTCGGCTTGGGGCTGGCCCCGCCCCCCGCCTCTTCTCCGGCCGGTGCCCGCTGCTCCTTCACTATTTACTATTCGCGCAACACCAGCCGCACGCCGTAGGCGGTCTCGAGCGACAGGACGTCCGACGCCGGCTCATCGACGACGTCGAGTGTAGCGCGCACGTCTTTCCACGCCTCGGCGAAGTGTGGAGCAATGTAGACCGGGATGCCCTCGACGCGCCCGATCTCGACGGCTCCGTACGGAAGAACGTAGTTCTCATACAGGTGCGGAGCGGTACCGTCGCAACAACCGGAGTCGATCGAGATGGTAAGCTGCCCCGAACGCTCGGCGCGCACGCGCCTTAGAACCTCGAGGGCACGCGCGGTCGCTTTTATTTCTGCCATTCTTTCTCCGACGCGGTCCGTGCCGTTCTCCGCTTAGTTGAACAGCATCATCATGTAGATCTTCTCCGAAGCCGGCGCCGGCTGGCCGACGTGAATGTGCTTGATCTCCTGATACTCGTGCAGGCCCCACGGGCCGAGCTCGCGGCCCAAACCGCTTTGCTTGTAGCCTCCGAAGGGAAACCGCAGGTTGATCAGGTGGTAGTCGTTGATCCATACCGTACCGGTTTCGATCTGCCTGGCGATGTTGAGCGCACGCTCGACGTCCTTCGACCACACTCCGCCGCCGAGGCCGTACATCGAGTCGTTGGCGATCCGCACGGCTTCTTCCTCAGTGCGGTACGGAATCACCGCGACCACCGGACCGAAGATTTCTTCTTGCGCAATGCGCATCTTGTTGTCCACGTCGCGGAAAATCGTTGGAGCGTAGTAGTACCCGCGGTCGAACCCGTCGGGCCGCCCGCCGCCCGCGACGCACTTGGCTCCTTCTTTCTTGCCGATCTCGACGTAGTTCGACACGGTCTCGTACTGTGCCTTGCTGACCAGTGGCCCCATCGTCGTGTTCGGATCGAGTGGATCCCCGATGGTGATGCGCTCACACCCGGCTACCATCCGGTCGATGAACTCGTCGTAAATCGACTCGGGAACCAGCACGCGGGTGCCCGATTCGCAAATCTGGCCCTGGTGGAAAAACGTGCCGAACAAAGCCCCCATCACCGCAGCGTCGAGGTCGGCGTCCTCCAGAATGATGTTCGGCGACTTGCCGCCAAGCTCGAGGGTGACCTTCTTGATCGTTCCTGAAGCCAACTGCATGATTCGCCGCCCGACTTCCGTCGAGCCGGTGAAGGCAACCTTGCGGATGTCCGGGTGCGCGGCCAGTGCCTCTCCGACCATGCCGCCAGGGCCGCTGACGACGTTGACGACCCCGTCGGGCACACCGGCCTCCGAGCAGATCTCGGCAAGCATCAAGGCGGTCACCGGCGTGTTCGAGGCCGGTTTGATCACCACGGTATTGCCGGCTGCCAGAGCGGGCGCAATCTTCCAGCTCGCCATGATGAAAGGAAAGTTCCAGGGAATGATTCCGGCGCATACGCCGACTGGCTCGTGCCGCACGATGTTGCGGCTCGGCACGGGCACCTGCTCGTCGTACTCTTCTTCCTCTTGCTGCTCGAGGAGGAAGCGGGCGAACTGCATGAACGTCTGCGCTCCGCCGGGGATGTCGGCGCCGGTCGCTTTGCGAAGAGTGCCCCCGCCGTCGAGTGCTTCGGCGCGCGCTAGCTCGTCTTGCCGCTCGAAGATGCGATTGCAGATTTTGTTGAGGATCTCCGCCCGCTCTTCCTTCGGCTTGTTGCGCCAGACGCCCGCCTCGTGCGCCCGTTTGGCGGCCGCACCTGCTTTCTCGACGTCCTCGCGGCTCGCCACAGCGACCTCGGCCCATGGCTCTTCGGTCGCCGGATTGATCGTCGGCGCCATCTTGCCATCCTTGGCCGGCTGCCATTTACCGTCGATGAAAAGCTGAAACTGTGTGGTCGACATCAGGGAACCTCCCTTTCGCTCCTCGTGCGTCCGGCGCGAAGCCGATCCGCCGCGCCTTAGGGCCGCCCGGTTTGATACGCGCTTGCGCCCGGTTTCGCAACACGGCGCCCGGTTCTACTGGACCGGACCGTTGTAAACCTCGATGAAACGCAGGAGAGCGTCTTGGGGGATGGCCAGGTTGGCCTCTTTGTCCGTGCGGGCGCATACGACCGCGGGCCCCCCAGCAGCTCTGGCGCGGGCGAGTGCGGTTTTGAGCTCGGCAAGCGTCTCCGCATAAAAGCCGCTGCAGCCGAGGCCTTCGGCCACCTTGTCCCAGCGAACCGATCCCATCTCGGTTCCGAATGTGCGGCCGTAAAGCATCCGCTCGTTCGGCTCCTCCATCGTCCAGGCGCCCTCGGCGAAAACCACCGTCACCAGGCGAAGGCCTTCCCGCGCGGCCGACTGCATCTCCATAAAGTGGAATCCCGCGGCACCGTCGCCGGTGACGCAGACGACTTCACGCCCGGGGTTGCCCAGACAAGCTCCGACGGCAGCAGGGACTCCCGTACCGAGCATCCCGAGCTCGAGTATGCTCACGTACGAGCGCGGCTTCGTCGAGGGGAGGAACCAATAGGCCCAAAGAGAAGTGTTTCCTCCGTCTACAACGTAGATCGCTTCCCGGCCGAAAGTCTCGCCGATGGCCTCCATCGCTCGGGCTGGATGCAGGCCGTCTCCTTTCCAATCGTTGACCACCGACATTTGCTCGGCCCACCAAGCCTGATCGTCGGCGCGGCATTGCTCGAGAAAGGAGGGATCGGCCGGGCCGGCGTGGCGCTCGGCCAGCACCCTGTCTAGCGCTTCGAGCGCGCTTCGCGCATCGGCCACGATGCCGAGCGCCACCGGTCGCGTGACGCCGATGTGGCGGGGGTCAACATCGATCTGCACGATCGCCTGCTCAAGCGGATCGCCCCAATACTTGTCGTAGGGCAGGTCGAGGTTTCCAAGGCGGGAGCCCGCAACGAGGACAACATCGGCGTTGCGTTTTGCCCGGTCGCCGCCGGCCCCGTTTCCGTAGATCCTTTGCGGGTGGTCGAGAGGGATCGCTGCGCGCGCTGCCATCGAGGTGATCAGCGGGCAGCCGAGTCGTTCGGCAATGGCCAGGGCGGCCTCGGCGGCGCCGCTTCGCTCGGCGCCCGAGCCAATAAAGACGAGAGGGCGGCGCGCCCGGGCAA
>CAYZHO010000176.1:0-2292 GCA_964478045.1 uncultured Myxococcales bacterium
CCACGGCCAGGGCAACGGCGAAGGCGTGCAGCGCGGCGCCCTCGCAAGCGAGCGCATGCGCGTGCGTGACGAGCGCTTGTTCCTCGGCGACCCACCGCAGCCCATCGGCGTCCCGAAAGTAGAGCAGTCCCACTGGCGCCGCTCGCACGGCGGCCCCGTTGCCAAAGGAAGTGCGGCCGCCGGGACCGATTCCGGCCTCGCGCCACGGTACCCCTCGCTTCAGCCGCTCGATGGCTGCAAGCGTGCCGCGGCCATAGCCGCGGGTCGGGCTGCAGTACTCCACCAGCCGCCGCGCTAGGTCGACGCCGTTGAACTCGGGGAAGTCGGCCAGCGATGCAGCAAGGGCCGCAGTCATCTCGGTCGCCGAACCCGGCTCTCGCGGCAACTGGCGCACCAGCCCCGCCTCCCCGCCGAATCGGTCGCGGACCTGGCCCGGCGTCAGGCCTTCGACCAACGCGCCGAGGCCATCGCCCACGCGTACGCCGACTAGGCAGCCGGCGGCGCGCTCTCTGGTCACAGGCGGCATGATTCCGCGATTATGGCAGATTGCGGCCGGCGGGCCACCGCCGCAGGCGTAGCGAACCGGCCGGGCTGCTTGTTATTCCCGCGCTTCGTTGCGAGCCGCAGGCCGGCGTGGCATACGTGGGACGCCCGGCAGCCCTCGATGAAGAAAATCCTCATCACCGGAATCGCAGGCGGCCAGGGTCGCTTGCTCGCGGCGCGCCTGAGCGGCGAGTGGCAGGTCACGGGCGTCGACCGCGTCGACTGGCCGAGCGCGCCCCCCGGCGTGGCGGTTCACGTTCTGGATCTGCGAAAGCGCAGCTTCGACAACATCTTCCGCATCGAGCGTCCCGAGGCCGTCGTACACCTCGCCTTCGTGCGCCACTTCCGGATCGACCCGCGCGTTCGCCACGAGGTAAACGTCGAGGGCACCGGCCGGCTCCTTCGCAACTGCGCCGAGTACGGGGTCAAGCAACTGGTCGTCCTGTCGAGCGCCTACGTCTACGGCGCCCTGCCCGACAACCCGCGCTACGTTCGCGAGGATCACCCCCTCAACGTCTCGCGAACCTTTCCCGAGCTGCGCGACCTCGCCGAGGTCGAAGGCCTGGTCGGCCAGTTTCTCTGGCGCTATCCCGAGGTGGCCACCTCGATCCTAAGGCCCGTCAACACGCTCGGCGAGTACGTGCACAGCGCGATTGCTACGTACTTGCGGCTCGACGTGGTTCCGACCGTCACCGGTTTCGATCCCATGATGCAGTTCATTCACGAGCGGGATCTGACCGAAGCGATCCGCCTGGCGCTCGTGCACAAACTGAGGGGCGTCTTCAATGTGGTCGGGCCTGGGGCCGTCCCGCTCAAGACGGCCATCCGCGCGTGCGGCCGCCGGCGCCTGTCGGTTCCCGAACCCCTGGCCCGGCTCCTGATCGCGCAGCTCTTTCGGTTCAAGATCTATCAGTTCCCCCCGGCTGCGATCGACTTCATCAAGTATCCCTGTACCGTGTGCGGCGAGCGCTTTCGCCAGGCCACGGGTTTTCGCCCGGCGATCGGACTCGAGGAAATCTTCGCGAGCGTAAGGCAGTGAATCTGGGAGAAACGATCGGGGCCCTTATCGATGCAGCCGCTGCGCGGATCCCGGCCGTCGGCGCGCTGGCGCGCGAACTCGACCAGCGCGTAAGCGAAATCCCGGTGGAGCTAAACTCCTTCGGCTACGACCCGTGGGGCTTTCACCCGCCGACGTTCAAGCGCCTGCTGCTGCCCGCGGCGCTCCTCTACCGCTACTACTTTCGCTGCAACGTGCGCGGGATCGAGCGCGTACCGACCGGAGCCGTCATGCTCATCGGGAACCACGCCGGCCAGGTCGCCTTCGACGGGCTCATGATCATGACGGCGATGGTGCTCGAGGCTCGCCCACCGCGCCTGGTACGCGGCATGGGCGAGTACTGGCTGGCCACGCTGCCGTGGTTCAGCGTCCTGGTCGAGCGGATGGGCAGCTCGATCGGCACGCCCCAGACCTGTGCCGACATGCTCCGTCACGGCGAATGCGTGATGGCCTTCCCGGAAGGCGTGCGAGGAATGAACAAAGTCTACGCGGACGCCTACCAGCTGCAGGAGTTTGGGCTCGGCTTCATGCGGCTGGCTCTTGCCACCCGAACGCCGATCGTCCCGTTCGCGGTCGTCGGCTCCGAGGAACAGGCACCGGCAATCGCCAACCTGCGCTGGCTGGCCAAGATGCTCGGCATGCCCGCCTTCCCGATTACCCTGACGTGGCCGTGGCTCGGCCCCCTCGGCCTG
>CAYZHO010000176.1:2302-5140 GCA_964478045.1 uncultured Myxococcales bacterium
ACCGCTGCCCGTGCGCTACTGGATCGAGTTCGGCGAGCCGATGTGGTTCGAGGGCGACCCGGACGATGAAGACGAAGAGATCGAGCGCAAGGTGCTCGTGGTCAAAGCGACCATCCAAGAAATGCTGCGCAACGGGCTGGCCCGGCGCCGCAGTATCTTCCGCTGAAGCCAGCGGCGCCGCCGCGCCGCAGGCTGGCATGGAAAGTGGGTTTCTGGGAAGATTCGCCCACCGTGACTACCGACGGCCCGCTGGCGATCGACGCGGCTCGCGTGCGCGCCGCCGTGTTCGACTTTGGAGGCGTTCTCATGGAAGGAGGCCCGGCCGACGTCGTGGCCTTCGGCGCGCGCCTCGGCATCGATCCCGAGTTGTGGCGGCGCCTGCGCGCCGAGCTGTTCGGCAACGACGGGCCTTGGGCGGCTCTCGAGCGAGGCGAGATTCCGCTGGAAACCTTCGTCGAAGCGCTGCGCCGGCGCCTCGAGAGTGCGGGAGTGCGAGTGGCACCCGAAGAGGCCGCCGCTTTCATGGGCGCGCCCGAGCCGATGGCCGCCCGCTCGCGCCTGCGGCCCAAGCTGCTCCAGGCAGTCAAACGGCTCAGGCGGCGCATCCCGACGGCACTGCTGACAAACAACGTGCGCGAATGGCGCGCCGGCTGGCGAAGGCTGATCGATACCGATGCTTTGTTCGACGTAGTGATCGATTCGAGCGAGGTCGGCACGCGCAAGCCCGAGCGGCGCATTTACGAAATCGCGCGCGAGCGCCTCGGCGTGGCCCACCACGAGATCTTCTTCGTCGACGACATCGGCCAAAATCTCAAGGCGGCGCGGGCCCTCGGCTGGCAAACGTACCTTTATGAGGACGAACCGTCTCTGCTCGCCGTTCTCTCGGAGATCGAGCGCCGTGGTGCCGGCCGGCCGGCTTGCCAACCCGCCGCTCGGCATAGCCCGCCGCCAGCCAGCTCGGAAACGACAAGGGACCGCTGAGGCCAGGGGCAGGAAGGAGCCTGCGGTGAAGCGACTCGTCAGCCAGGTTCGAACGGACTCTCCCGAGTTTCGGGCTAACGCCCAGCGCATGAAAGCTTTGGTCGAGGAGCTCCGCCAGCGACTCGAGCAAGTACGGCAAGGCGGACCGCCACACGCGCGCGAGCTTCACCGCAAGCGCGGCAAGCTCCTGGTGCGCGAGCGAATCGAGCGGTTGCTCGATCCCGGAACGCCGTTCTTAGAGCTATCCCCGCTGGCCGCGTGGGATCTCTACGGCGGCCAGGCGCCGGCGGCCGGCATCGTAACGGGGATCGGAACCATCGCTGGGCGCCGTGCAGTCGTGATCGCCAACGACGCCACCGTCAAAGGCGGAACGTACTTCCCGATGACGGTCAAGAAGCACCTGCGCGCCCAAGAAATCGCCCTGGAAAACCGCCTGCCGGCCGTGTACTTGGTCGACTCGGGCGGCGCCTTCCTGCCGATGCAGGACGAAGTCTTCCCCGACCGATTCCACTTCGGCCGCATCTTCTACAACCAGGCCACGATGTCGGCGGCGGGGATCCCCCAGATCGCCGTGGTCCTGGGTTCGTGCACGGCGGGGGGTGCCTACGTTCCGGCCATGTGCGAGCAGACGATCATCGTGCGCGGCCAGGGCACGATCTTCCTAGGCGGCCCTCCTTTGGTGAAGGCAGCCACGGGCGAGGAAGTCACGGCAGAAGAACTCGGCGGCGGAGACGTCCACACGGCGGTCTCCGGCGTGGCCGACTACTTGGCCGAGAACGATTCCGACGCTCTGGCAATTGCCCGCGAACTGGTCGCGGCGCTACCGCGCTCGGAGGGCGCTGCGATCGAGGTGGCCGAACCGGAAGATCCGGCCTACGACCCCGAGGAAATCTACGGGATCGTTCCGTTCGACAACCGCCGGCCCTACGACGTGCGCGAGGTGATCGCAAGAATCGTCGACGGAAGCCGGATGTCGGAGTTCAAGCCGCGCTACGGGCCGACCATCGTCACCGGCTTTGCCCGGCTGTTCGGTATTCCGGTGGGCATTGTTGCCAACAACGGCGTGCTGTTCTCCGAGTCGGCGCTCAAGGCCACGCAGTTCATCGAGATTTGCTCGCAGCGGCGCATCCCCCTGCTGTTCCTCCAGAACATTACTGGTTTCATCGTCGGCCGCGAGTACGAAGCGCGCGGCATTGCCAAGGACGGCGCCAAGATGGTCACGGCCGTCAGCAACGCGGCGGTTCCCAAGATCACGGTCATCATCGGCGCCTCCAACGGCGCCGGAAACTACGGCATGTGCGGCCGCGCTTACGATCCGCGCTTTCTCTTCATGTGGCCGAACGGCCGGATCTCGGTGATGGGAGGCGAGCAGGCGGCCTCGGTCCTGCTGACGATCAAGCAAACGCAGACCGGCAAAGCAATGAGCGAGGAAGAGCAGGAAGCCTTTAAGCGGCCGATCCTCGAGAAGTACGAGCGCGAGGGCAGCCCGTACTACAGCACCGCCCGCCTGTGGGACGACGGCGTCATCGACCCTGCCGAAACACGGGAGGTGGTCGGCCTGGCTCTAGCGGCGACTCTCGAACGCGAGATTGGCGAGACGCGCTTTGGCGTCTTTCGGATGTAGGCCGGTCAAGGAGGGTGGATTGAACCGAGCCTGCCGCCCCATCAAGCGCTTGCTGGTAGCCAACCGGGGTGAAATCGCCTGCCGCATTCTGCGCACGGCGCGCGCGGCCGGCATCGAGACCGTCGCCGTCTACTCCGACGCCGATGCCGAGTCCCTTCACCCGCGGCTAGCGGATGCGGCTGTTGCGATCGGCAGCGATGAACCGGTGCTCGCGTATCTCGACATCGAGCGCA
>CAYZHO010000176.1:5150-5507 GCA_964478045.1 uncultured Myxococcales bacterium
AGTCCACCCCGGCTACGGCTTTCTCGCCGAAAACCCGGCCTTCGCTCGGGCGGTCGAGGAAGCCGGTCTCGTTTTCATCGGCCCAAGTGCCGAGTCGATCGAAGCCATGGGCGACAAGCTGCGCGCCCGCGAGGTGGCCGCCCGAGCCGGGCTCCCGCTCATCCCTTCGGCTCGGCTGACCGGCGATCCTTGCGAGGATCGAAGAGCCGCCGAAAGTCTCGGGCTGCCGGTCCTAGTCAAGGCAGCCGCGGGAGGCGGCGGCCGGGGCATGCGCCTCATCGAGGATCTCTCCTCGCTAGAGGCCGCAGTGGCTTCGGCGCGGCGCGAAGCAGCGACCGCCTTCGGAGACGATCGCGT
>CAYZHO010000177.1:0-5451 GCA_964478045.1 uncultured Myxococcales bacterium
CAGGCGGGCGGGCCGGCTGCCGACGAACTTGCCGCCGGCGTTGCCGAGGCGGCCCGGCGGGAGCTGGCTTGGACGGGGCTTCAAGAGCGCTGCCTCGAACGCTTCCGCGCCAGCACGGGAATCGAGCCCGTCCTACTGCCGCTTTTGGTGACCGAGGAGTTCGGAACGGCCGAGCTCGACCGCCTCGCACGGATGTTGCCGCCGGCAGTGGTAGAAGGAGGCAGTGGATGAGTCTGGCCGGGTTGCTTGCCGCTCATCGCGTGATCGTGTGTGTCGGCAGCGGGGGGGTTGGTAAGACCACGACCGCCGCGGCCCTAGCGCTGGCGGGAGCCCTTGAGGGGCGCAAGGCTATGGTGCTGACGATCGATCCCGCCAAGCGGCTCGCCCAGTCGCTGGGCTTGGACAGTCTTCGCAGCGGGGGGGAACCACTGGACCCGGCGCTGTTCGAGCGAGCCGGGCTAAACCCTAGGGGGCGTTTGAGCGCTGGAGTGCTCGAACAGCAAAGCGCGTGGGACGAGTTCATCGCCCGCCATGCGCCGAGTGCAGAGATTCGCGACGCGATCCTCAACAACGAGTTCTACCGCCATCTGTCGAGCTCGTTCGCAGGTTCCGCCGAGTACATGGCGATCGAAGAGCTGTGCCGGATCGAGGAGAGCGGAGAGCACGACTTGATCGTTCTCGACACGCCTCCAACCGGCCACGCACTCGACTTTCTCGAGGCGCCCCGCCGGCTCGAAGACTTCCTAGACCGCAGCGTCGTTGGCTGGTTCGTGCGTCCGTACGCGGCGGTGGGATGGAGCGCATGGAAAACCACGAGTCGCACGGTGCGATTTCTCCTCCAGCGCATCGAGCAGGCGACCGGGATCGAGTCGCTGCGGCAGATTTCCGAGTTTTTCGTGTCCATGGAGCGCTTGTTCGACGGTATCGCAGAGCGCAGCCGCAAGGTGCGCGCGCTCCTTGCCAGCCCAACGACTGCGTTCGTACTCGTGGCTGGGCCAGAAGAGCAGGTGCTTGGGGAAAGCGATCTGCTGACGGCGAAAATGCGCGAGCTGGGAATGCCGCTAAAAGGCGTGGTGATGAACCGGGTGCAGCCGATGCCTTGCGGCGGCGAGAGTGAGCCGTCACGCGACCAGGTGCTGCGCGCGCTCAAGCGCTGGCTTGTGAGCGATATCGGGCCTGAGGAACTCGAGTGGCTGGCGGACGCTTACGAGAACGCCTGCCGCAGCGCAAGGGCTCAGGAGCTGCGCTGCGAGGCATTCGAGGTTGGCTTGGGAGACGAGGTGGTTGCGGTCCGCATTCCAGAGCTCGAAGCAGACGTCCACGATTTGGCATCGCTCGCCAAAGTCGCCAGGCTTCTAATGGGCGAAGGGCTATAGGGCTTCGAGCGATCCCCAGGCTCCGCAGCCGGGGCAGCGTGGCTTCCAGCCGCGACTTGCACGGCCGCACATCGAACAGCGCGGGTGGGGAACATCGAGGCGTGCTTCTTCGACCGCACGCCGGAGTTCTCGGCGTGCGAGTTCCCCGTGGTTACGTTGCTCTTCGAGCAAAGCGCGCACTGCTGCCACGGCGGCGCGGTCGACCGATTGATCGACGGCGGCTAGCAGGCGTTCGGCATCGGCGGCCCTTCCGACCTCGAGTAGGTAGCGGGCGGCGCGCAGCTTGAGCGGCCCGTTGTCGGGATGGCGCGCCACCAGCTTGTTGTAGAACTTGGCAAGCCGCCCGCGCTGGTCGGGCGGGGTCAGGCGCTCGAGGGCGTCGAGGATCCCGGCACGCGGCTTGCGCCGCGCGGCGCGTTCGAGCAATCGAAGCGCCTTGCGCGTCTCCCCTCCGGCCGCAAGAGCCTCGGCGCAAGCGCACACGGCCGGCACGAAGTCCGGTTCCTCTCGGGCAAGCCGGCGCAGCGCCGCTCCCCGCCCGTTTCCGTTCAGTTGAAGGGCAGCCTCGAAGCGGGCGCCAAGAAGCCGGTTGCGCTCCATGGGGTCTTCGGGTTTGAGCTCCGCAAGCCGCTCCTGGACTTCGGCTGCGCGCTGCCAAGCGCCGCGGGCGAAAAGCAGATCGCGGAGCATTTCGAGTAGTATCCTGCTCGATGGGTACACGGCAACGGCTCTTTCGAGCGCGGCGACGGCACCGTCCTCGTCGCCTTCGGCGACGAGGACGCGCGCCAGCCCGTGCAACAACAGCGGGTCGTTGCCGAACTCGGCTTGTCCTTCCTCGAGCACTCGGCGCGCTCCGGCCGTGTCCCCCGCCTGCAGGAAGGTTTCAGCGTAATCGACGATGTCGCTCACATCGGCGGGTTTGTTCTGCGTGGCTTTCGTGAGCGCGGACCGGGCCCGCTCGTAGTCGCCCGCTAGGAGCAGAGCCCGCGCCGCTGCCTTGTACTCGGCCGTGCGCTCGGCATGGCGGAGTTCACGCTGTACGCGCCATTCACGTAGTGCATGGCGTCCTTCTCGTAACAGCGCGAACAAAAAAGAAAAAGAGGCGCCCACCAAGGCCGAGGCAAGGATCAGAACGCCGAGCGGAAGCGACCACTGGCGCCCCGGTAGCAGCCGGAACTCGGTGGCCTGAGAGTTCAAATAGACGACCGACGTTACGGCCGCGACCAGTAGTACGAAGGCGACCAGCAGAGCGAGACGGCGCAGCATGGTTCTCACGCGCGGGCACTTTCTATGACAGAGCCGGGAACATACGTCCAGCGGGGAGCCTCGAGCCACAACCGCTCGAGATCGAAGAGGCGACGGGTGGCTTCCTGGAAGACATGGACCACGACGTCGCCGAAGTCGAGCAAGGCCCACCGCCCGCGCTCGACGCCCTCGGTCGCCAGCGGCACCACGCCTGCGGCTTTGAGCCGTTCGAGAACGTGGTCGCAAATGGCGCGGACCTGGATGTCGGAGCGGCCCGAGCAGATCACGAAATAGTCGGTCACCGACGACAACTCGCGCAGATCGAGAATAACGATGTCGGCGGACTTCTTGTCGGCGGTCAGTTCGGCGGCGCGTTTGGCAAGTTCGAGTGGATTCATCCTCCTCGCTGGTTCCTCACGCGTGTTCGCTCGCCCTGCGGTAGAGCCCGTGCTGGGCGATGTAACGGGCCACTTCAGGACCGGTTAGCTCGGTGATGGGCAGGCCTCGGGCGACGCGCTCCCGGACCTCCGTGGCAGAGACTTCGACCCCTTGGATTGGCTGGAAAACTATCCGGTGACCGCTCTGGTGCACGTACCCGTCGATGGCGGGATCATAGCAACACAGCGCTCTTGCAGCAACGGGCGGTTCGCGGCGCTCGGAGCCCGCGCATCCGGGGCGGCGCACCACGACGATGTCGGCCAGCTCTAGCAGGCGCTGCGGCCGGTGCCACGTGTCGATTTCGCGGTACGCGTCCGACCCGAGGATCAAGAAGAACGCCGCCCCGGGCAGCTTGCCCGCCAGTTCCTCGAGCGTATCGACCGTGTAAGAAGGCCCCTTCCGCTTCAGTTCGATGGCACAGGGCGTCAAGCGGGGGTCTTCTCGTGCCGCCAGCTCGAGCATGGCAAGGCGGTGTGCGGCCGGTGCCGGCTCGAATCCCGGTTTGTGCGGTGGCCGAGCGGCTGGGATCATCAGAACCCTACTGAGCCCTAGCGCGTCGGCCACCTCGATTGCGGCGCGCACGTGCCCGCGGTGCACGGGATCGAAAGTGCCCCCAAGGATGCCCAACCGCTCCTTCACCGTCCGGTGCGGTTGGGGCGATCAGATCGGGTTGCAGTAGTGGACATGGTCAGCGGATCGTTCCGTTGCCTCGAACCACGTACTTGTAGGTAGTCAGCTCGCGCAATCCCATCGGCCCGCGCGCGTGAATCCGGTTGGTGGAAATTCCTACTTCGGCTCCAAAACCAAACTCGAATCCGTCGGTGAAGCGCGTCGAAGCGTTCGCGTAAACGACTGCCGAGTCCACCCGGTCGAGGAAGCGCCTCAAGCTTCCTTCGTCCGAACTGACGATGGCGTCCGAGTGGCCAGAGCCGTAGCGGTTGATGAACTCGATGGCCTCATCGAGCGAATCGACCACTTTGACGGCCAGTATGAGATCGAGGTACTCGGTGCTCCAGTCTTCCTCGCGGGCGGGGACCGCACCTTCGAGCAGCGGCAGGGCGCGCGGGCAGGCGCGGAGTTCGACGCCCGCTTCCCGCAGCCGCGGGCCGACCAGGGCGAGAAATGGCTCGGCCACGGCCGCGTGGACCAGCAGGTTTTCGATCGCGTTGCACACGCCCGGGCGCTGGACTTTGGCGTTCATCGTGATCTCCGCCGCCATGGCCAGGTCGGCGGCTCGATCGACGTAAACGCTGCATACGCCTTCGTAGTGTTTGATGACCGGGACGCGGGAGTTCTCGGCGATCGCGCGCACCAGGCTGGGCCCGCCCCGTGGCACTACAACATCGACGTATGCGTCTTGGCGGAGCAAAGCCATTGTTGCGGCGCGGTCCGTGGTGCGCAGCAACTGCACGGCTCCGGCGGGCACCCCAGAGCGATCGAACTCGGCCGCGAGGATGTCGGCGATTGCCGAGTTACTGTGAATCGCTTCCTTGCCGCCCTTCAGGATTACGGCGTTCCCGGACTTGAGGCAGAGGGCGGCAACGTCGGCCGTGACGTTCGGCCGGGATTCGTATATCACTGCCACCACGCCGATCGGGATCGGGACCTTGGTGATCTCGAGCCCCGAGGGCACCGTCCAGCGAGCCAGTGTGCCCGACAGGGGATCGGGGAGCTCTGCTACGGTTTCCAGGCCGGTCGCCATGGCCTCGATCCGCTCCGGCGTCAGGGTGAGGCGGTCGATCAAGGCGCTGCTGAGACCGGCTTCGCGAGCGCTCTCAAGGTCGGTCCGGTTGGCCGCTTCGATCCGCTCTGCCTCCCGGCGCAGTGCTGCAGCCCCGCGGCGCAGCGCTTCGGTCCGAACCTGGTCCGAAAGTCCTGCTAGCTCCCGTGCCGCCGCGCGCGCTCGCGCGCAGATCTGCTCGACTTCCCGATCGATCGTCGTCACTTGCCGTGCTCCTGTTCGCGGCCGTCTGGCCTGGCCATAACAACGAGGTCGTCGCGGTGGATGATTTCGTCGCCCATGTGGTAGCCGAGAATTGCGGCGATGTCCTTGCTGTGGCGGCCCATGATACGCCGGCACGCCTCGGCGTCGTAGGCTACCAGGCCGCGCGCTACCTCGCGACCGTTTTCGTCCATGCAGCCCACGCAGTCGCCTGCCTCAAACTTGCCTTCGACGCCGACTACGCCAGAGGGGAGGAGGCTGCTTCCCCGCTCGCAGATCGCGGCAACGGCGCCGCAGTCGATGATGAGAGTTCCGCGCCGCGCCATTCCGTAGGCGATCCAATGCTTGCGGCTCGACAGCGGCGAGGTCGAAGCCTCGATCAGGGTACCCACGCTCTGCTGGGGGTCGAGCGCGGCGAGCAAGGTGCCGGGCCGCCTGCCATTGGCAATG
>CAYZHO010000178.1:0-5403 GCA_964478045.1 uncultured Myxococcales bacterium
ACCTGCACGTGCCCGACGATGCAGCCTTCCAGGAACGGGGAGACTTACTGGCCATTCCCTCACTCCTCGTTGTCGTTCGGCTCGTTCCGGCGCTGCGAGGGCGCCTCGAACTTGCGCGCATCGAACTCGTTCAACCCCGGCTGACCGTCGTACGCACCCGTGCAGGTCTCAACACCAACGCATTGGGGAAGGCCCGCCGAGAGCAGGAAGAGCCGGGCCACCGGCGAGCTCAACTTCCAGGGCTTGGAGCGATCGCCGTGCGCGACGGTACCCTGGTACTGATAGACCGAGGCGACGCGAGCGCGGGGCGCTTGCGCGTCGACCACCTCCAGCTCGAGGCCCGCGGCACCCGTGCGGGCTGGCCCGTTCGTTTCAAACTTTCCGGCGCACTCGCTTCCGCCCAGCCAAACCTGGTCGCAAGCGGCGAGCTCCGCCTCGAGGAGGAAGGAGAACCGGCAACACTCACCGCGCACCTTTCCGTGGCGCGGCTCGACCTGGAACGCGCGCTAGACCTCGCCCGGCCTTGGCTCGCGCAACTGCCGCTGAGCGGAAACGGCGAGATCGCTCTGCGCGCCGACGTAGCGGCAAGCGGGACAACGGCTGAGTTCCGCGTTGGATTACGAGCGGACGAAGCCAACGTGAGCTGGAGCCGCTTTTTCCAAAAGAAATCCGGACAGCGCCTGCGAATCGCCGCTCACGTAGAGGCAAGGCCCGGCGAGGTCGAAATCGACGAGGGCAGCCTGGCAGCCGGCTCGATTGAGGGAAAATGGCGGGGGCATGTTCCCAGAAAGCCGCCGTCCGATGCCCGGCCTCGCTTTCTACTCGAACTTCCTGCGGCCGACCTGGCGGAGCTGGCAAAGCTGGTACCACCGCTGCAGAAGCTGCAGCCGAGCGGCGCGGTACGCGGAAAAGTGGAATTCGTGTTGCGCGAGCACGCGCCGGCGGACTTAAACGGAAACCTTCGCCTTGCCAGCGTGGACCTCGTTGCCCCATCAGGCATCCGAATTTCCGCGCAAGCGGCCACTGTTCGGTTGAGCGGAAGGCAGATCGAGCTTTCGGAGACACAGGCCCACCTAGCTGGGCGGCCGGTGCGCCTTGAAGCCACGATCGGCGACTACGCCACCAAGACACTCGAGTTCACCGTGCGAGCGCCAGAAATCGACAGCCGAGATCTCGGCCTCTCACCGGCCGACCGAAGGCCGCCGGTTGCGCTCACCGACCTCGAGACAGTTGGCATTGTGCACCTGGCGCGCAACGACGATCCGATATGGATCCGAGCGCACTTGAGCGCGGGTTCCGGTACTGTCGCCAGCGTGCCGGTAAAAGCCGTTCGTGCGGTGATCCGCCTCGAGGAGGAGCGGCTCGTCTTCAGTCCTCTTGCCCTCGAGTTGCTCGATGGCTCCTTGGTGGTCGAGGGCGCCTACCACCGCTCGCCCGGCGGCCAACCCGGCTTCAACCTCAAGGGTCACGCAAGCGGTATCGACCTCGAAAAGTTCGCCGAGGCAATCGGCGCGACCAAGAGGCTCGACGGCCGACTGAGCGGCGAAGTCACCCTAGCCGGGCCGGCGGTCGAATGGAGTAAGATGCGCGATAAACTGGTAGGGGGCGGCTCGGTCACGATCCGCGACGGGACGCTTCACGGGGTGAATATCGTCAGCAGCGTGCTCCGCGGCATCGGGAAACTACCGGGTCTTTCGCTGGTTCTTTCCGCGCCCGTGCTGAACAAGTACCCAGCTCTGATCCCCGGAGGGAAAACCGTCTTTCGCGAACTGCGCAGCCGCTTCACGGTGGCCGAAGGCGCAATCTTGAGCGACGAAATCGTAGTCGCCGGCAGCGATTTCAACATCGCCGGCCGCGGCACGGTCGGCCTCGACGGCAGCACCGACGTGCGGGCCGTCTTCGAAGCCTCCGTGCCACTGACCTCGGACCTCGTAGATGCGGTGGCACCCCTTCGCTTGCTGGTAGGGGGCACTCAGCGAATCTCCGTCCCGTTCCGCCTGCGCGGGCGCGCCCCCAAACTCAGCGTCAAGCTGGACCCAGCCTACCTCGGGAAGCACCTCGGCCGCGGCATAGTGGATTTAGTCACCGGCCGGCGCTTGATCGATGCCCTGACCGGCGCTGCTTCGCCGGGTGGGGGCGCGGCGCCGGCCTCGCCTGAAGGCGCCCGGCCCGCCGACTCCCGGCCCGTGCCACCCGGCAGGCCAGTGCTGCCCGGAAGCGCGACCACCACACAAGAGCGCGGGCAAACCGAACCCGCGCCGGCGCGCGAGCCTGCAGCTCCGGCCGGCCCCGGGCAAGCCGAGCCGACGCCCGATCGCTAAGGCACTCCGGCCGCTGCCCGGCTCCGCGCTAGGCGGTGCACGCCTGCGGGCCTGCGCTCAATCGCTGCACGCGGACGAGGTACGCGCAGCAGCGGCGACTGCTTCGGCAACCCGGACGGCTACCGAAAGATCGAAGGGCGGGGGCAGGATGTGGTGGCGCGTCGGCTCCTCGACGCAGCCGGCGATTGCCTCGACCGCCGCAAACTTCATGGCGTTGGTGAAGCGCTTCGCTCTCGCCTCAAGCGCACCGCGAAACAAGCCTGGAAACGCCAAGACGTTGTTGATTTGGTTCGGATAGTCGCTGCGGCCCGTTCCCACGATCAAAGCGCCGGCTTGCTCGGCTTCCTCAGGCATGATCTCCGGCACCGGATTGGCCATCGCCAGCACGATCGGATCTCGCGCCATGGAGCGCACGTCCTCCGCCCGCAGCAGGCCGCCCCTGCTGACTCCGACGAACACGTCCGCGCCGCGCAGCGCATCCTTCAAGCTTCCCCGCTCTCCTTCTGGGTTGGTCAGCCGCGCCAAGTCTTCCTTGAAGGCGTCGTTTCCCGGCCGGCCCGGATAGAGGAGGCCGCGCGAGTCGCACACCCGGAGCCTTCGCACGGGGATGCAGCGCTCGTCCTGATCTCTGCAGGTCAGCAAGAGGGTGATGGCGCGGCCGGCCGCACCCGCCCCACTGACCACGACCGACAGCTCCGCCAAGCTGCACCCTTTAACCCGCGCGGCGTTCATCATCGCAGCGAGCAGCACGATCGCCGTCCCGTCCTGGTCGTCGTGCAAGACTGGAATGCCGATGTCGCGCAGCGCCGCTTCGATTGCGAAACAGCGGGGCGCCGAGATGTCTTCGAGATTGATGCCCCCGAACGTCGGCGCAATCGCCCGCACGATGCGAACGATCTGCTCGGGATCGCGCGAATCGATCACCACCGGCACGGCGTCGATCCCGGCGAACTGCTTGAAGAGAATCGCCTTGCCCTCCATGACGGGCAGCGCGGCGGCCGGACCAATGTCACCGAGACCGAGGACCGCCGACCCGTCTGAAACCACCGCCACCGTACGGCCGCGCCACGTCAGGTCCCAGGCCCGGGCTCCATCGGCGGCAATCGCCCGGCACGGCCCGGCGACGCCGGGCGTATAAGCGAGCGCCAGGTCTTCGGGCGACTCCACCCGCACGAGCGACCGGACTTCGAGCTTGCCCTGGTTGCGCTCGTGCACCTCGAGCGATTTTTCGTAAACGTCCATTGCAAGCCTCCCCACTGCCGCCGCCCGCCCCGCCGCCCCCGGCGGCGCGCCACCGGCGCACGGCGGCAAGTGCGCCGAGCAAAGCGGCCCGGAAACTCAAAAGCAAGCGCGCTTGCCCCAGGATCGCCGCGCCAGTACCTTGAAGCCGAAGGCGGCCCGGCCGCCTTTGTTGCTCGCGATGGTTCCTGCTCGCGTCTTGACTGCCGACCGCTTTGCTCGCCCGCTGCGCGACCTGCGCGTCTCGGTGACCGACCGGTGTAACTTCCGCTGCCCCTACTGCATGCCGGCCGAAGTCTTCGGCGAGGACCACGCCTTCCTGCCCCGGCCCGAGCTGCTCCGCTACGAAGAGATCGTGCGCATTGCCGGAGTCGCTGCTTCGCTCGGCGCGCGCAAGGTACGCATCACCGGAGGCGAGCCCCTGATGCGGCGCGACCTCCCGGTGCTGATCGAGCAGCTTGCCCGCACGCCAGGCATCGAAGATCTCGCCTTGACCACCAACGGGTATTTCCTAGCGGAGCAGGCCAAAGCCTTGGCTGCCGCCGGGCTGCGGCGGGTTACGGTCAGCCTCGACAGCATCGACCCGGAAACCTTCCGGCGCCTAAACGGGCGCGAGCACGGCCCCGAGCGCGTGCTAGCTGGGATTGAAGCGGCTTTGGCTGCCGGCCTGACCCCGGTCAAGATCAATTGTGTCGTCGTCCGCGGAGTAAACGACCGCAACTTCGTGGACGTAGCCCGTTACTTCACCGACGACCGCATCACCGTTCGTTTCATCGAGTTCATGGACGTGGGCACGATGAACCGCTGGTCGCCCGAACAAGTGGTGCGCGCCGAGGAGATTCGCGAGCGCCTCGACCGAGCCTTTGGCCTCGAGCCTCTCGAACCCGCATACCGGGGCGAGGTTGCCACGCGCTACCGGCGCCGCCACGGCGGAGGCGAAATCGGTATCGTCGCCTCGGTCACCGCCCCGTTTTGCCGGGACTGCACGCGACTGCGCCTGTCGAGCGACGGCAAGCTCGTCACATGCCTGTTCGCCGCCGATGGAGTCGATATCAAAGGACCACTGCGCGCTGGCGCCAGCGACGAACAGTTGCGCCAGATTATCGCGAGCGTCTGGTCGGCCCGTGCCGACCGCTACTCGGAGGAGCGCGCCGAACGGCTTGGGCTTAGTCCGCGCAAGAAGATGGAAATGTATCGCCTTGGCGGCTGAAAAGGCCGGTCGCGACGTCGATCCCGGGCGCCTTCCTCAGGGAACGCAACGCAAAATCAGCGCATCGCGGTCGCCCCGCCCGGTAAGCCTGCGGACCCACGATCTCAGGCGCAGCTTCCCTCCGGCCGGCACGACCACGTCAATGCCCGGCGTACATACCGCCGTCTGATTTCCCCCAAGGTCGGCGGGCGTAAGCGGAGTGGTAAAGACCACTCCGGTGCCGATGTCGCAGATGCCGTCGCCGGCTCCCAAGTAGGAGTCGCATTCGCTGTGGTCGGGGATTGAGCAGATCTTGTTGCGCTCGCCCTTGCGGCAGCGGTCCGGAACTTCCGCACCGCTCGGGGCCAGCGCCGCGATCGCCGTCGTCAGCGACTCGGCAGCCGCCGCCTCGAGCGGCCGCTCGACCCTTAGCCGCCGCAAGTCCACGGAAATGACGCTGCCCGGCTCGCAGCGCGCCGGCTCCGGTCGATTCAGGCAAAACCCCACGCGCATCGTGCACTGGTCGGGATCGAGGTCGAAGTCGCATGAACTACCTTCGGTACAGCGCTGAACCTTGCGGTTCGGATCTTCCGGAGGCGCGTCCAGCGTCCAGCCCCCGAGGCACTCGCGCCGCCCGACGAACTCTCGCCGCCC
>CAYZHO010000179.1:0-5402 GCA_964478045.1 uncultured Myxococcales bacterium
TCGATCAGGGCGAACTCGCCTACCTCGGCTAGAGTCGCCACTGCCGGTCAGCCGAAGAACTCGCGCGCTTTGCGAGCAAAATCGGAAACCATCGAGCCACCGGAGTCCTTGCCGGCCGCCTCGAACTCCCTGAGCAACTCTTTTTGGCGAGGCGTCAAGTTGCGCGGCGTCTCGACCACGATCCGCACGATCTGGTCCCCGCGCCTGCCGGTGCGCAGATCGGGCGCGCCCTTTCCCTTGAGCCGGAACAGCTTGCCGGTCTGGGTGCCCGGGGGGATCGTCATCTTTACCGGTCCGTCGAGCGTGGGGACTTCGACTTTCGCCCCAAGCGCCGCCTGGACCATGGAAACCGGCATCTCGCAAATGATGTGGTTGCCCTCGCGCGAAAAGATCTCGTGCGGCCGGACGTGCACGACCACATAGAGATCGCCGGTGGCGCCTCCGTGGTAGCCGCGCTCTCCTTCGCCGCGGAGCTTGAGCCGAGCGCCGTCGTCGACACCGGCTGGCACTTTCACGCGAATGGTCCGCATCTCGCGGGCGGCACCGCTCCCGCGGCACTGGGGGCACGGCGTGCGAATGACCTGCCCTGCTCCGTTACACTGGCCGCACGTCTTGGCGATGTGGAACAGCCCTTGCTGGAACCGAACCTGGCCGGTTCCCCGGCACGCCGGACAAATCTCGGGACGAGTGCCGGCTTTCGCGCCGCTGCCGCCGCAGGCCGAACACGTGACGGTACGCGGGACGGAGATCTGTCGCTCCGTGCCCCGTACGGCCTCCTCGAAGCTGATTTCGAGGTCGTAGCGCAGGTCCTCACCGCGCACCCCGAAACGGCGCCCGCCCGTTCGCCTCCCGCCGCCGAAGAAATCCCCGAACAGATCGCCGAGGACTTCTTCGAAGATCGACGCTCCCGCCCCAAAGCCGGTGGTGAAGTCAAAGCCGCCAAAGCCTTGGTCGCCCTCGAAGGCAGCGTGGCCATAGCGGTCGTACTGAGCGCGCTTCTCTGGATCCGAGAGCACCTGGTAGGCTTCGCTAGCCTCCTTGAAGCGCTCGGCGGCTTCTTCTTTGTTGTCGGGATTGCGGTCGGGATGGTACTTGAGCGCAGCCTCGCGGTAAGCTTTCTTGATCTCTTCGAGCGAGGCGTCGCGGCTGACGCCGAGAATCTCGTAGTAGTCCCGCTTGGCCACCTGCTCGGCTTCCTCCGTTTCGATCACTTTACCTTGTCGCCGCCGCTTCGGCGAGAGCCCCGTGAACCGGCAACCCAGTGCGCCCGGCCCGGCCTAACGTGCAAGAGCCTCCACCCGCCGGGGCGAGCGGAGGCTCTGCACGGTGGCCGTCACGCCGCCGCGGCGCGACGTGTCAGTTCGGTTTGACCTCCTCGAAATCGGCGTCGACCACGTTGTCGTCGTCCGAGCCGGAGCTCGAACTCGAGCCCGCTTGGGCTCCCGACCCGTTGCCCGACGAAGCCGACTGGCCGGAAGCAGCCTCCGCCTGCGCCTTCTTGTATAGAGCCTCGGCAAGCTTGTGCGACGTTTTCTCGAGCTCGCTCGTTGCGGCCTTAATCTTGTCGATGTCGTCGGAGTCCAACATCGGCTTGGCCGCAGCGATCGCCTTCTTGACTTCTTCGGCAACTGCCGGTTCGACGTCGCTGCCGAGCTCTTCGAGGTTCTTTTCGACGCGGTAGATGAGCGCATCGAGCTCGTTGCGCGCCTCGACGGTCTCGCGCCGCTTGCGGTCCTCGGCGGCGTGCATCTCGGCGTCCTTGATCATGCGCTCGATTTCTTCCTTGCTCAGACCGCTGTCGGCCTTGATGACGATCGACTGCTCCTTACCAGTGGCTTTGTCCTTGGCCGAGACGTGCAAAATGCCGTCCGCGTCGATGTCGAACGTAACTTCGATCTGCGGCACCCCACGCGGAGCCGGCGGAATGCCGGTCAGATCGAACTGCCCGAGCAGCTTGTTGTGCGCGGCGATCTCGCGTTCGCCCTGGTAGACCTTGATCGAAACGGCCGGCTGGTTGTCCTCCGCCGTCGAGAAGATCTGGGTCTTGCGCGTGGGGATCGTCGTGTTCTTCTCGATGAGCTTGGTGAAGACACCGCCGAGCGTCTCGATCCCCAGCGACAGCGGCGTCACGTCAAGCAGCAGGACGTCCTTCACCTCGCCGGCAAGCACGCCGGCCTGAATCGCGGCGCCGAGCGCCACCACCTCGTCCGGGTTGACGCCCTTGTGCGGCTCGCGGCCGAAAATCTTCTTCACCCGTTCTTGGACGGCCGGCATGCGGGTCATGCCGCCCACCAGAATCACTTCGTCGATGTCCGAGGGGCTAAGACCCGCGTCCTTGAGCGCCTGATGGCACGGGCCTTCGAGGCGGTCGAGCAGTCCCGCGCACAGCGCCTCGAGCTTCGAGCGCGTCAGCTTCATGTTGAGATGCTTGGGACCACTCTGGTCCGCCGTAATGAACGGCAGGTTGATATCGGTCTCCTGCGCGGTGGACAGCTCGCACTTGGCCTTTTCGGCCGCTTCCTTGAGCCGCTGCAGAGCCATCCGATCGTTGCGCAGGTCGATGCCCTGGTCCTTCTTGAACTCCTCGCAAATGTAATCGATGATCGCCTGGTCGAAGTCCTCGCCTCCAAGGTAGGTGTCGCCGTTCGTGGACTTCACCTCGAAGACGCCCTGACCGAGCTCAAGGATCGAGATGTCGAAGGTCCCGCCACCCAAGTCGAATACGGCGATCTTGCGGTCGCCCTTCTTGTCGAGCCCGTAGGCCAGCGAGGCCGCCGTCGGCTCGTTGATGATCCTCAACACATTGAGGCCCGCAATGGCGCCCGCGTCCTTGGTGGCCTGGCGCTGGCTGTCGTTGAAGTACGCGGGAACCGTGATGACCGCATCGGTCACCTTCTCGCCGAGATAGTCCTCGGCCGTTTGTTTCATCTTTTGCAGGATCCACGCCGAGATCTCAGCCGGACTGCGCGGTTTGCCACCGAGAACGACGTAGGCCGCACCATTGTCGGCCTCGACGATCTTGTAAGGCAGAACCTGTTTGGCCTTCTGGACCTCCGGGTCCGAATACCGGCGGCCGATCAGCCGCTTGACAGCGAAAATCGTGTTCTCGGGGTTCGTAATAGCCTGGCGGCGAGCGATCTGCCCGACCAGTCGCTCTCCCTTGTCGTTGATCGCCACCACGGAGGGGGTCGTCCGGCCGCCCTCGCTGTTTGCGATTACAACCGGATTGCCGCCCTCGAGAACCGCCACACACGAGTTGGTGGTGCCGAGGTCAATTCCGATTACCTTACCCATGCGTCCATCTCCGTTGGCCTGTAAGGCCTGGCAAGTCTTGTAGAATCGAGCGCGCGCGGTCGGGGCTCGATGCCCTGGCGCACGCCTGATCCGGCGTCATACCGTTGAATAAGCACCTTCGGGCCCCTGGCAAGCCGCCCGCATTCACTCGCCCGGTTCCCTAGCCTCGCCTTCGCTGGGCTCACCCCCCGCACCGTCGCCGGCGCTGGAGCCGGCCGGCGGCCGAGCCACCGCGACCATCGCCGGCCGCAGCAGCCGGTCGTGCATCCGGTACCCCGGCCGGTGTTCCTCGATTACGGTGTTCGGCTCGCGATCCGCGGTTTCCACCATCTGCACCGCCTCGTGCTCTTTGGGATCGAACTGAGCCCCTAGCGCGTGGATCCGTTCGATCCCGTGGCGTTCGAGAACGCCGAGCAGACTCTTGAGCACGAGCTCGACCCCTTCGGCAACGCTGCGGGAACCCTCTCCAGCGTGCGCCAAGGCCCGTTCGAGGTCATCGACCACCGGCAGCAAATCGCGGGCCAGCGGCTCCACCGCGTAGCGAGCCCGTTCGGCGCGGTCCCGCTCGTGGCGCTTGAGCACGTTTTGCAGCTCCGCTTGGCTGCGCAGCAGCCGGTCGCGGTATTCGTCGGCCTGCTGGCGCAGCTCTTCGAGCTCGCGCTCGAGCTCCTCGAGCCTGCGTTCGAGTTCGGCCTGAACGCTCCCCTTGGCGGGGGCTAGCGCGGCCCCTTCCTGCTCCTGCCCCCGAGCCTCCTCCGAAGCGGGCCGGTCGGCCTCCGCGCGATCCGGCGCTCGCAACTGCTCCTCAGGCTCGGCCGCACCGTTGCCGGAACCGGCCGGCGCGCTGCTTTCGTCCGGACCGTCCTTCTTCAGGTTCGACTTCTTTGCCATCGTCTAGGGGTGAGTGCGCGATGCGAGTCGAACGGTAGTTAGTGACGGCCATGGGGGTTGTCAACCCAGCGGCCGGCGGGCCAGTGAAAAAAGCCCCGCCCGTGGCTAGCATCACAGCCGTGGAGGAAATCCGCACCAGAGCCCTGGTTCTGAGGCGGCGCCCATTTGGGGAGTCGGACTGGATTGTCGTTCTTCTGACCGAAAGCGCCGGCAAGCTCTCGGCGATCGCCCGGGGCGCGCGCCGGTCGCGGCGCCGTTTCGCCGGCCCCGTACTCGACCCATTTCAAGAAGTTGAGGCCCGAATCACTCGCCGCCCCCGTTCCGAGCTTGCCTTTCTGCACGAATGCGGGCTCCTCAAAGACCGCGCCGCACTGGCTAGCGACCCGCGCGCGTATGCTTGGGCCTGTTACATCTCGGAACTCGCCGAACGCCTTACGGCCGAATCCGACCCCTGCCCCGCGCTCTACCGAGAGTTGACCGCTGCGCTCGACCGCCTCGCGCCAGCCGAGTTCGCCGAGAGCAGCGCCCATCATTTTATTCTCCGGCTACTCGACCACGCGGGATGGCGGCCCGATTTCGAGCGCTGCCAGCGCTGCCACGCTCCGGCCTGGGCGGCGGCGATGCCCCTGCTCGATCCTGGGGGCGCCGGCATCGTGTGCGCCCGCCACGAAGCCGAAGAACTGGGAATCGACCCGCACTCCCCCGGGTTTCGCCCCCCGCGGCGCGTCATCGACGACCGGCTCCTTGCTTACCTGCGCAGGGTGCAGGAAAGTCCCACCGGACAGGCCCCACCCGAGACACTCGAGTTGGCTGGCCGGCTTCTCGATCGCCTGATCGAGATCCATCTTGGCCAGTCGCTCAAGTCGCGCGCGTTCTTAGACCACGTGCGGGCCGCCGATCGGTAGCGCTCAAGCGCAGGCGGGGGTGGCCGGGTCTTCCCGGCTCGTCCTGGGTCCTTTCCTCCCCGGTCAGTGGCCGCCCCACAGGCCACACCCCTAGCCCGGGCGGCCAAGCAAGTCTTCGAGAGCCCGGTCAAGGCGGGGATAAGCGAACTTAAAGCCCAAGCGCTCGGCGACCGCCGGGCGCACCCTTTGGCTTGCAAGTAGGGCAGTAGCGAGCTCGCCCAGGACCAACTTCAGCACCCACCGCGGCACATGAAGGAAGGCCGGCCGCCCCACAGCAGCCGCCAGCACGCGGGTAAAATCGGCGTTGCGCAC
>CAYZHO010000180.1:0-2280 GCA_964478045.1 uncultured Myxococcales bacterium
CTCGCTTGCTCTCAACGATTGCCCGGCCTGCAGCGCCCGCGATGCTCTACAAAAGCCCTAGAGCAAGAGCCAAGAACCGAGAGCGGACGGCTGCCATGGTTTGAAGCGAGCGGGTTTTCCGGCTGCGAGCCGCAAGCAAGCACCAACGCGAGCGCCCCTCACTTGCTTGGAGCGGCTCTAAAGCCAGCGACCGTTCCGGCTTCAACTCAAGGCCCGCCGAGCCAGCTAGACCGGGCCAGGCGCCGGCCGTTTCGGCCCGCAACCAGGCAGCGGCGCCGCCCGCGTCAGCGCGGGGGCCGCAGGAATGCGTTGACGAGGCGCTCGCCGAGCGGCAAGCGGGCGACGCGATCGAGGTTTTTTACCAGGGTGTCGAGCGGCAGCAGCCGCAACCACGGGTTGTCGAGAAACGTGCGAGCCTCGTGGTAGTACTCTTGCAGATCGCAGGCCCAGTTGAGCGCATCGACGACCGGCCCTTCCCCGACCGAGAACGTTCCGTGGCGGACGACCGCGCAGATGTCGTGCTCGAGCAAAGAAGTCGAGACGGCCTCGGCCAACTCGTAGGTGCCGTGCCGCAGCGGATCGACCAGGCCGATGCCGGTCGGGGTGAAGCTGCGCAGCTGCTCGTGCTGGGCCGAAATGAGCCGGTTCAGGCTGGCCTCGCTGCGGAACAAACGGGTAAAGACGTTTACGCTGGTCGGCTGAGCATGGATGAAGGCCGAGACTGCCGGGCGCCGCGTGTACGTCAGGAAGTGTGCCGGGTGCTCGGAGGTAATGAGTTCGCCCGGATCGAGTCCCCACAGGATCCGGTAGCCACCTTCGATCATTTCGATCACGGCCAGACACTGATGCGGCCGGTCCGGGATGTAGCGAAGGTTCTTGCCCGACCCGGTGATCAGAAAGCGCCGCCCGATAAGTTCGGGAAAGTTTCGGGCCAGGGCGTGCTCGCTCGGCTTGCGGCGGCCTGCAGCGGGAAACTCATCGAGCGGGTAGGTATCGGCTCGAACCGAGATGTTGCCCGAGGTGCCCGCCAGAGCACCGATCGAAGCGAGGCGCTCGGCTACCTTGCCGAAGTAAAAGAGCACGTCCTCGACGGCGTGGTGACTCATGGTCGCTTGCCGGCCGGCTGCGGCTCGCCTCGGCGAGGCCGAGAGTAGCAGAGGGCGGCATGCCTGGCCACCAGGCGCGAGCCGAGCAGGCTTGCCATTGGCGCTGGCCCTGCTAGAGCTAAGCGCCCGAGCGTGCCACCGGCCGCCCGGCCGACGCGAACCGTACCACTGCGAACATTGAGCGAGACGAGGAGAAACGGGTGAAGACCGCAAAGACTGTCTTTCTTGCCACCATCTTCCTAGGCGCCTTTGCGACGGCCGCCCAAGCAACCCCGGCGAGCGTACGGCGCTTTCGCTTCACCTACCGCTTCGACATGAAGCCGGTAGCCGGCGCCAAGAAGATCGCTGTCTGGATTCCCCTGCCCGTGCAGTCGAAGTGGCAAAGCGTCTCGAACATCGACATCAAGGCCAGCGTGCCGTTCAAGGTCGCCCGGGAAAACGTCTACGGAAACCGCATGGTCTATCTCGAGCACGGCCCGAACGATCGCTGGCCGTTCAGGGCGATTCTGAGCTTTCTGGTCGAGCGCCGTGAGTATCGGGGCCAGCCGGCCCAGCGCCCCTCCGGCCGCTACCTTTCGGCCAACCGTTTGGTGCCCGTCACGGGCTTGATCAAACAACTCTCCGACCGCGTCACCGCCGGCCACACGAGCGCCATTGAGAAGGCTCGGGCCATCTACGAGTACGTCACCGACACGGTCAGCTACGACAAGAGCGGAACCGGCTGGGGGCGCGGCGACGCCCTGTTTGCCTGCACTCGCAAGAAGGGCAACTGCACCGACTTTCACGCCTTGTTCATTGCCTTGGCGCGTGCCGCCGGCATTCCCGCTCGCTTCGAAATCGGCTTTCCTATCCCTAGGGACGCGCACGAAGGGTCGATTCCCGGCTACCACTGCTGGGCCGAGTTCTGGGTCGAGGGCCGGGGGTGGATCCCCGTCGACTCCTCCGAAGCGCACAAGCATCCGGAGCTGCGCGACTACTACTTCGGCACCCTCGATCCAAACCGGGTCCAGATGAGCACCGGCCGCGACATCGTCCTTTCGCCCCGCCAGAAGGGCGAGCCCCTCAACTACTTCGTCTACCCCTACGTAGAGATCGACGGGCGCCCGCTCAAAGACCACGACCTGGTCACGGTAAGCTTCTCGTTCGCCGACAAACCCGACTGACGGCGGCGCCA
>CAYZHO010000180.1:2290-5388 GCA_964478045.1 uncultured Myxococcales bacterium
GCGCCACGTTTTTGCCTCCCGGCCGTACGTTCTTGTGCCGCTGCCCGTCCGCTCTTCCCCTACCGGCCCGAGTTCGGGTAGTGGCCGCAACGGCTCAAACAAGGCGGGTTGCCAGAGATTTTGCGGGCCGCTTTGCTCGCCACTCTCGACCGCCGGCTGGCCTTGCGGCCGGCCGTTGGCCGGCACGGTTCTTGCCCTGAACCGGTAGGCCGCGGGGCTTTGCCTTGGGGGCGGGGAGCGCAACGCGCATGAGCCCCAGCAAACGCCGGCGCGCCTAAGCTGCCCGGACAGGACGGAGATGGACCACAGGAGCACTGCCATCGGATGCCCGCGGCCCAGCCCGCGCCCGCACCTTCTTGCCGCCTACGCGTTCTTGGGGGCCTTCCTCATGTTCACGGTCGAACCGCTGGTCGGCCGGATCGTCGTCCCGCAGTGCGGCGGCAGCATGTACGTGTGGGCGACCTGCCTGATGTTCTTCCAGGGCGCTCTGTTCGCCGGTTACCTTTACGCTCACCTGATCGGCCCGAAGATCGGCCGCTTGCACCTACTCGTGGTGGCCGCCCCTTTGCTGCTCCTGCCCTTGGAGATCCATGCGGCACCCGGCGATCACCCGATCGCTTCCCTCTTGGTCGCTCTTGCGCGCGACGTCGGCCCGCTCGTTGCGGTGCTGGCTACGACCAGCGTTCTCGCCCAAGCCTGGCTGGCGCGGGCAACGGGAGATGGCGCCGATCCGTACTGGCTCTATGCCGCCTCGAACGCGGGTTCTCTCGGCGGGCTCTTGGCTTATCCCCTGCTCGTTGAACCGTGGCTGGGGCTAGAGCGCCAGCGCCTGCTGTGGGCCATCGGTTACCTCCTTTATCTCGCGCTGAGCGCTGCCGTGGCGCCTGGCCGGCCCACTCAGGCCGAGCGCGAAGAGCAAGAGAGTAAGCCGTGGTGGGAGCAGCCCGACCCGTACCTTCCGCGCTCGATCCAGTGGTACTGGTTCGTCTTGACCGCCGCGCCTTCGATCATGCTCGTGGCCGCCACCAACGCGATCTCGTTCGACGTTGGTTCGATCCCGCTGGCGTGGGTGGCGCCGCTGGCAATCTACTTGGTCAGCTTCGTTCTCACGTTTCGCAGTAAGCCACTAGCAGGAGGATGGCTGCGCCGGCTGTGGCCCGAGCTTGGGCTCCTCGGGTTCGCCATCGCGGCGGCGCCCAACCCCCTGCCGTCCTACCCGACGATCGCGCTCCATCTAGTCGTTTTGCTCGGTCTTTGTCTTGCCGCCCACGGCGAACTCTATCGCGTGCGCCCGGCTTCTCATCACCTGACGCGCTACTACCTGATCGTCGCCGCCGGTGGCTGGGCGGGCGGCACGTTCGCCAGCATCCTCGCTCCGTTCTTGTTCGATCGGCTCTACGAGTACCCTGCGGCCATCGTGCTGTTGGTGACGGCCTTTGCGGTCGCCCGCGCCCCGCGCCTCGGCGGCATCCTGGCCGGCCGCCGTCCCCGTCTTGAGGGTCTCGTGCGCGTGCCGGTAGCAAGCGCCGCGGTGGGCCTGTCGGCCGTCTTGCTGATGCCGGCACCAGGGGGCGAGCAGGCGGTCGTTCTTCGAAACCCCTACGGCCTCTACCGGATCGGCATTCGCCATCACCCGGCCACAGGAGCCGAGCCGGCGATCGATGAGCGCTACCTTTTGCACAACGGAACCATTCACGGTGGGCAGTTGCTTGTCGAAGGCGGCGGGCGCTTGCCCATCGGCTATTACCACCCCGCCTCCGGAGTGGCCGACGCAATGGCCGTTCTCCCGCGGCCGAGGCGGGTTGCGGTGATCGGACTGGGCACGGGCAGCATGGCAGCCTATTTCGGGCCGGGCGAGGAGGTGACGTTTTACGAAATCGATCCCGACGGCGAGCGCATCGCCCGCGCCTACTTCGACTACCTCAAGGCCACGCGGGCTTTTGTGCGCGTGGTGACCGGAGACGCGCGCATCGAGCTAGCGCGCGACCTGCAGGCGCCCGATGGCAGCTACGACGCCGTCATCGTCGACGCCTTCAGCGGCGATGCCATTCCCGTCCACTTGCTCACGCGCGAAGCCATCGCCCTTTACCGCGCCAAGATCCGCCCGGGCGGCCTACTTGTGTTCCACATCTCCAACCGGTTCTACGACCTGCGCGGAGTGCTGCGGGCGACTTTAGAGGCGGAAGGACTGCCCTCGATGGTAAAGCACCGACCGCCCGGACCAAGTCTCGAGCGATTCGAGAATCCAAGCACCTACGTGGCCGCCACGACCGACCCCGCCTTGCGCCAGGCACTTGCCGGGCGCGGCTGGCAAGACTTGCAAGCGGCCGCGGAAATCGGCCGGCCCACTCCCTGGAGCGACGATTACGTAAACGTTTTAGCCCCGCTTTGGGCCAAGCTCACCTCGCCGCGGGCCAAGCGCTAGCCGGGGCGGCCGGCGCTGCAGAAAAAAACCGGCGTGGCTCAAAACCCGAAAACCAGCGTCGCGTAGTAGTCGAGGTCGTTTCGCTCGAATCCTTCGGGCGTACTGTCGTAGCGGTCCTCGAGGCCAAGGCGCAGGGCCAGGCGCCCGCGCTGCTCCACGGAAAAGCTCCAGTCGGCGGCCGCCACGGCCCGAAACTCGCCGAGCTGGCGAAAGTCTGGGTAGAACGTGAGCCGAGAGGTAAGCTTTTGCCGCTCGTCGATCGCGTGCTCGAGCTCGAGGCCGGCCTGTGCTTCGGGAATGACCCGCCGCTCGCTACCGCCGATCTCGCGCGCGGCGCCCAAGCCGAAGCGGCCGACCAGTCGGGTCGCGGCCCTGTCGACCAGCCGATAAGCTCCGCCTCCCGATGCAAGGACGCGCGCATCGTAGTCCTTGAACTCGTCGAACTCCGTCTCCCCTTCGACGAAGGTTTGCCAGCGGCTGCCTGGAAACAGCCACTCGTGGCGGCCGGCCGTCACGGCGCGGCTTTCGCTCAGCGAACCGTCGTCGCTCGCTCGGCTGTACGTCGTGCGCAAGGTTACGATGCGCTTGGGGCTGCGCCGCTCCGCGCGAGCGGCAAAACGCAGCTTGGACTGCGGCGAGTTGCCCTCGGAGCCGTTGAAGCCAACTTCGAACT
>CAYZHO010000181.1:0-5359 GCA_964478045.1 uncultured Myxococcales bacterium
GGTTGATGATCGAGATCGTGTTGTGCTGGCCGTGCAGCATCTGGTTGTAGCCGATGCCCCAGTAAGTCAGCACACCGCCTCGCCCCCGGTTGCGTCCCTTGATGCTGGCCTCGGCGAAGTGTTTTGCGACTGCCTCGATCAACTCGACCGAGACCCGGCCGCGATCGACGATCCACAAGCGTTCGACCACCTGTTGGGGCGAGTAACGCTCTTTGATTCCCTTGATGTATTCGCGCCAGCCCGCCGTGTTCTCGTTCAGCCAGTCCTCGGGCATGACCGCCTCGGGGTACTTGGTCAGGATCACGTAGGCCAGAGCGTTCAAGTAGGAAATGTCGCCGTTGAGGGTCTGGAAATGGAACGAATTGCGGGGGTTGATGTTCTCGAGCCCTTGTACCGTTCCCGTTCGGCGCGGGTCGGAGACGAGCGTCGGAATGTCCGCGTTCTTCTTGTGATCGGCCACCCGCCAGAACAACACCGGGTGCGACGAGCGAGCGTTGTGTCCCCAGAACGTGATCATGTCGGCGTCCTCGAGGTCTTCGTAGCTCGTCGGCGGCGCATCCGAACCGTACGAGGCGAAGTACCCCGTGACGGCCGAGGTCATGCACATGCGTGCGTTCGCCTCGATCGAGTTCGAGCCGATGATTCCTTTGAGCAGCAGGTTTTCGATCCACTGGGTTTCCATCGTGAGCTGGCCGGAGCCGCTCAAGCCGATCGAGTTGCCCCCGAATTTCTTCACCAGGCTGGCGATCTTGTCGGCCACCAACTGCTCGGCTTCCTCGTACGAAACGACCTCGAAAACGTCGTCATCGAAGCGGCCTTTCGTAGAAGAAATGTGCCCGGTCTCGGGGTCCGACATGTCCTTGCGAACGAGCACGTGGGTGAGGCGATCGCGGTAGATCGGCTCGTGTGCATTGAGTCCCTTGATGCACTGCACCCCGCGGTTGGTCGGATGAAGCTTGTCCGGGGTGATTCCAACGATCCGATCTCCTTCTACGTTGATCAGGGTGCCGCACCCCACGCCGCAATACGGGCAGGCCGCCAGCAATGTCCGCCGGCCTCCCGGCGCCCCTGCCTGCTCGAGATCCTCAGCCCGGACGAACTCGCCGGGGAACAAATCGAACGCGCCGGCTGCCGCGAGCACGGTGCTCGACCACCGCAAGAAGTCCCTGCGGGTCAGACAAGGCAGGTCAAATTTCTTCATTGCCCTTTCCTCCTGCGCTCACCGTCGCTCCCGAGGCCCTCTGCCAGGAGCGAATGAATGAAACGATTTCGCTGATCTGCCGGTCCGAAAGCGAGACGATCCCGCCGGCGCCCAAGCCGAACGGCCGCATCGGCGTACCCTGCCGGCCGCGTGCAATCGTCGCGAGCAAGAACCCGTCGGACGCCGCCTCGAGGAACTCCGGATTGTTCAGCGCCGGTGCGAAATACTTGGGCCCGTCTTTGGTACCGCCGCCCCCGGGACCGTGACACGGCGAACAGTACGAAGCGTACGACTTGCGCCCGGACTCGACCGCCCGCAGTGTCATTTCTGGTACCGGTCGCCGCTTGCGCCAGGTCGGCTGCGCCTGCCAGTCGCGCATATAAGCGATCAAGTCGGCGACATTCTGCGCCGGGACCTGGCCAACACCTTGCAAGTGGCCCCGCACCATGGAGCGCATCGGCGTCCCCTCGCGGCCGAGCACGATGGTTGCAGCAAGGAACCCGTCGGAGGCCGCCTCGAGGAACGATGGATTGGCCAGTTGCGGCCCGGAACCACCTTCGCCGTTCGGTCCGTGACACGAGCGGCACGAACCGCGATAGATCTCCCGCCCGACGGCAGGATTACCCAGGCCTAGCCGGCGCACCGCCGGTGGCTTGCGCGCGGCGGTGTCGCGCAGGTAGGCAATCACGTCGCGAATGTCGCTCGGGCGCAGCCGCACAGGCCCCTGTTGCGCGGGCAAGAACCCCTTCATTGCCGTGCCCGGACGGCCGTAGGCGATCCAGTGGAAGAGGAGCGAATCCGACGCCGAAGCCAGGAAAACGGGATTTGCCAGCTGCGGTCCCACCGCTCCTCGGCCTTCCGGCCCGTGACACTGCTTGCAGGCCAGATCGTAGTAGACCTTGCCCACGTCCGGGTCCCCTTTGGGCATCGGCCCGCGCGCGAGGCGAAGCGGCGGTTCGGTCTGAAAAGCCCGCAGATACGCAATGAGCGCCGCTACGTCCTCGGCTGCCAAAAACGTCCATGCGGGCATTGCGGTTCCAGGGCGTCCCCGGGTGATGGCATGGTACAGGTAGGCATCGTCCACGGCGCGGAGAAAGCCCGGAGCGGTTATCGAAGGACCGATCAGTCCCTCGCCGCGCTCGCCGTGGCACGCCGAACAACGGCTCTCGTATAGGAACTTCCCCACGCGCCGCAGCCGCCTCAACGGTTGCTCGCGCAAAGCCCGCGCCACCTCGGCGTAGGCGGGCGGCTTAGGTTGCCAGGAACGAATGTATGCGAGGATGTCGTTCACAGCCTGAAGCGACAGGTGTTTCCACGCCGGCATCGCCGTTCCCGGGCGCCCCCGCACGATCGACTCGGCCAAGAAGCGATCGGTGGCCACAGCTAGAAAGGTCGGAGAGTTCAAACTGTTGCCGATCCCGCCCTCGCCGCGCAGGCCATGGCAGCCAGCGCACAGCCCCTGGAAGTAGGAGCGACCGACGCGCGCGTCACCGCGGGCGGCGTTCGCATCGAGCGGATCGGCTCCTTCGGGCTGCCAACTCCGGATGTAGGCCACGATCTTGTCGATCTCCTCGCGGCTCAGCCCACCGTGCGACTCGTTCCACGCCGGCATCAGCGAACCGCTGCGGCCGCTTGCGATGATGAACCGGTAGTAGTCGTCGCCGGCCGCCGCCAGCGTGTCCGGGTTGTTGAGCGCTGGCGTGCGCAGGTCCGGCACTCGCCCGCCGCGGCCGTCGCGCCCGTGGCACGCCGAGCAATACATCAAGTAAAGATCGCGGCCGCTTTCTTCCCGGGCGACTGCCTGGACCGCGCGGGCCCGCACGAACATCTCGCCGAGGGGGCGCCGGAAGCTACGAACGTAGACCGTCAAGGCCTCCGCATCCTCCGGATTTTCGACCGGCGGCATTCGACTGCCAGGCGACACGGCTGCCGGCGCCAGAAAGTGACGCCGCAACCAATCTGCAACCGTTCTGCGCTCGTGGCGCTCGAACGTGGCAAAGCTGAAATCATGGCGGGTCTTTTCTCCCAGGTACGTAAGCTCGGGGCCGAGGGTACCTCCCTTGCCCTGGTACACGTGACAACCCAGGCAGCCGCTCTCGCGGAAGAGCGTGCGGCCGCGCTCGAGCAACGCCCGTCGGTCCGCAGCCCGCGGGTCGTCACCGTCGGCTTTCGCCATCAAACCCTCCGGTCCGAACAGATCCGCACGCTCGTGGCACTTGGTGCACGTGGTCCGCACGTGCTCGGGCGGCAGCATTGGGTAATCCCAATACGGGGTGCGCCCGTGCGCATCGTCGATCTCGGTCGCCGCACCCTGGCCCTCGTGGCAGACCGTGCAGCCGAACTTCGTCGGATCGTGGAATTCGAGATGGCGGCCCGGATGAGTCGTAAACGGCTGCGGCTCGCCGGCCATCCGCGGATCCTCGACGCCCGCGTGGCAGGTGATGCAGCGGTCTGCGGTTCCAAGCTCCGGGAGATAGTTCTGCACGATGCGCACTTCGAACCGTTCGGCCGCGGCCTTGCCACGGGCGTCGGTCGCCTTCTGGCGCAGAATTTCCGCGTAGCGCGAGCGCAACCGGTGCCAGTCGGCAAACACGTTTTCGCGCAGGGCCGCCGCTACGAGGCAGCCCAAAGTGACGAGGCCGACGACCAGCAGGCCGAGCTTGACGCGAAAATCGATCGCCTCGAGATCGTGCACTCTCATCGTCGCCCCCTCAGTGCACCGGCCAGTCGGCCTTGCTCCAGTAGAACTCCCAGTTGGGCCCGCGCAGATTCATTCCGACGTACGTCATGACGACGAACCCGGCGATGAAGCAGGTAAACAGCGCGATCGCCGCCATCCGGGACGAGCAGGTGCGCTGCAGGACGCGGATCGACCACGCGGCATAAGCCGCCGTCAGCAGGGAACCGGGGTTGAACACGATGATCACGAGCTGGGGGACGCCTGGAAACCAGTCGCGCAGCCACCCGAAGTTGACGGGAAAGGCGACCGCCGCCACGGCCGCCAGGAACCCGAAGACCAGACTGTGCCAGGCAACCCGGCGGCCTCGCTCGCCGCTCAGGTAGACGCCGACCTCTTCCTGCTCGCGGTCCAGGTAGGGGATCAGCGCCAAACCCAACACCGTGATGGCGGGAATCACCAGTCCGCCCATGAAGGCCGAGTACGAAACCATTTCCTGCAGGCCCAGGAAGTACCAGGGTGCCTTCGCCGGGTTCTCGGGCCTGGCCGGGTTGGCGAGTTCCTTGAGAGGCGCGTCGGCAACCATCCCGAGGACGACGCAAAGGAGCATGGTGAGCATGAAGACGAGTAGTTCGGCGCGCAGCAGGTAGGGCCAACTCGGCACGGTCTCCTCGGGGTTGATGCCGGTCGCCGGGCTGCGCCCCCGAACCACACACATGAGACCATAGCTCTTGGTCGGAGCAGCTTCCGGAGCAGCCGGTTCCGCCACTAGCGTCGAAACGCCCTTTCCGGCCGCCGTCTGCTGAACGCCAGGCTTGCCGAGACCTCCGTCCTTGCGAATCCGCCAGAAATGGACTCCGAGAAGCACGCCGACGGCGAGGGGAAGCACCATTACGTGGAGCAAGTAGAAACGCGTCAGCGCATCTTGGCCGACCTCGTTGGCGCCGAGCAGTAACTGCTTCTGGAGGCCACCCGGATCGAAGTACTGCGTCACGCCCAGCGCATCGGTGAGCTCTCGGGGAGATGCAGCGATATTCGAGCCGATGGTGATGGCCCAAAAGGCCAGTTGGTCCCACGGCAACAGGTACCCCGTGAACGACAGTGCCAGCGTCAGAATGAACAGCCCCATCCCTACCAGCCAGTTGAACTCGCGCGGGGCCTTGTAGCTGGCCGTGTAGAACACCCTGCACATGTGGAGAATGACCGCAACGACCATCGCGTGCGCCGCCCAACGGTGGATGTTGCGGATGAAGCGGCCCGTGGGAACCACGTAGTGGATGTTCTTCATGCTCTGGTAGGCGAGCTCGGTGGACGGCGTGTAGTAGACCATCAACAGAATCCCGGTCGCCAGCAGGATGAGGAACAACGACAGCGCCGCGATCCCCAATCCCCACGTGGCCGCCGGATGCAGCGTGCGCACGTGAACCCGAGTCGAATGCAGGTGCAGAAAGAGGTTTCCAAAGACCGCCTGCGAGCGGCTG
>CAYZHO010000182.1:0-5346 GCA_964478045.1 uncultured Myxococcales bacterium
GAGCGGGCCGCAACGCTCGCTCTTGCTGGCGGCGGCGCCAGGCGCGCTTGAAACGTATGACCGGCGCTGAGCGGGCCGCCGCGCTTCCTCTTGCCGGCTCTAGCGGGTTGGCCGCAGCGGCTCAGCCGATTGAAGCGAGTGCGCGACGCACCCCCGCGGCGCTCGCCTTAGCTCGGACTTGCCGAGGCGGCAGCGGCTGCCGGCTCTTCCTGATCGAACGAGCCCGCCCCGCGTTCGGGGCCGAGCGGCCGCAGGGTAACCACCAGCGCCGGCATCAGGAAGAAGTCGGCCACCAGCGCCAGGACGATCGTTGACGACAGGAGCATTCCGAGCGTGGCTACGTTGTCCATGACCGAGAAAACGAAGACGAGGAAGCCAGCGACGAGAACCGTCGAGGTAATGAGCAGCGCGCGGCCCACGTCGAGCATCGAGCGCGAGATCGCCTCGGCGTAACTGCCGGTGCGGCGAAACTCCAGGCGCAGGCGGGTGACGTGATGGATCGTGTCGTCCACCGCCAGGCCGATGGCCACCGGAGCGATCAAGAGCCGCACGTAGTCGAGCGGAACGCCAACGAGCCCCATTCCGCCGAGCGTCAAGAACACCGGTGCCAGGTTGGGAACCATCGAGAGCAGCCCCATTTTCACCGACCGCAGCAGCAGGCACATCATCACGGCAATGGCGGCGAAAGCCAGGAGAAAGCCGCGGATCTGGCTGTCCATGATGTATTCTTCGAGCTTAAGCCACAGGGCTCCCATCCCGGTCAGGTGCGGTTTGGAATGCTCGAACGGATGCTCGCCGAGATAGCGCTCGAGCCGATCGATGAGCGATCCGAGCGCCCGCGACCCGGCCAGCCGGCAGCGAATCTCGAGCCGTGCGCGCGAGTAATCGGCCGAGACCCACTCTTCGGCCTCTTCTCCGCCGGACATTTCGTACAGGAGCAGGTACTGGGCCACTAGTTCGCGGCTGTCGGGCAGAACGTGGTAGCGTGGGTCCCCATCGTGGAACGTCTGGTTGATGTCCTTGAGGTAATCGACGATCGAGTAGGTCTTGCGGACGACGTCTCCGTGCCGGGCGGCTTCGCGTTCGAGGCGCTCGATCTCTCGCAGCACGGCCGGTTCCTTGATGGCGCCGGGCGCGTCGGTCTCGATCAAGTAGCTGAACGACAGCGTCCCTCCCATGATCTGATCGACGAAGACCGTGGTTTGGCGCACGGGAACGTCCTTGCCGAACTCGTTAAGGAAGTTCGACTCGATCGAGAGCCGGGTCATGCCGTAGACCGAGCCGGCGAACACGGCCAGGGCCACGACGACGATCGCCCGGTGGTAGCGCAGGACGACCGTGGCGATACCGGACAAGACCGCTTGGAACCCGCGGCCGCCGCGGGCCCGCACGAGCGCCGCCTGATCGGTTTCGGGCGGGCGCTCCCGGCGGCCGAGGCTCAGCAGGGCAATGAGCAGGGTGAGCGTGAAGAAGAACGCCGCCATGACGCCGATCGCGCTGTAGATGCCGAGGTGCGCAATGGCGGGAATCGGGGCAACGCCCATCGAGGCGAACCCGGCCGCGGTGGTCAGACTGGTCAGCAGGCACGGGGTGCCGACGAGCATCAGGGTCCGCCGGATCGCCTCGCGCCGGCTACCGGTGGCCGTGTGGTAGAGGCGAAACTCCGAGAGGATGTGAACCGAATCCGCCACGCCCACCGCGATGAGCAGAACCGGCATCAAGTCGAACATTTGGTCGATCGCCCAGCCGAGCCAGGCCACGGCGCCGACCGTCACCGCGATCGCCAGGACCACGACGGCCATAGGCCCGATCACTCCGATCGGCCGTTTGATGAAGACCGCGAGCAAGACGGCAACGACCACGAAGCAGATCGCGGCCAAGCGCTTTGCTTCCCTTCCCGTGATTTCGTTGACGACGGCGCCGAGGGGGACGTCGCCGGTCGGGTAGAAAACGATGCCGGCAAACTCCGGGTCGGCGAGGATGCGCTGGATCGCCTTATAGCTGGCCTGCGGGTAAAGGTTGTCGATCGCGTTGCCGCGGGCCGGATCCACGCGAAGCTGTTCGGGCGGATCGGTCGCCGACTTTTCCATCTCGACGATCAGCGCCCCAAAGCGCCCGTCCTTGCTGACCACGCCGCCGGTATAGAGAGGCTTCGACAGGAGCTTGTCGCGAAACTCAAGGAGCGAGGCCTGGTCCTCGGGCGGATCGTCGATCAGGCGCCAGACGCGGATGCCGTCGGGCACCGGAACGAGCAGCTCGACGGTGGCCGGGCTCCTGACTTCTTTCACGAACGGGACCTCGCGCTCGATCCGCTCGCCGAGGCGCACGATCTTGCGCATGACCTCGAGATCGAAGATCCCATGGGGGCGGCCGGGCGCCTCGTATACAAGGTAGGCGACTTCGTCGGAGCCGAACTCGCGGCGAAAGCGCAGGTAGGCGCGGTAAAACGGGTCGTTGAACTCGAAGTAAGCGTGGAAGCTATTGTCTACGCGGATGCGGCCATAGCTGGCCATGCTTGCAGCCACTAGGAGGAGCGCCCCCGCCAAGACCGCGATTCGATGGTCGAACGCCCAGGCGCCGAGCGCCGCAAAGCGCCGGTTGAGGCGCTCGACGTAGTCGGAGCGCTGGGGACTTTGCCTCTGGTCGCTTGCCGCCATGGTCGGTCTGTGCAGCTCGAACCGCCGCGGGCGCGCTCACCGAGTGCGCGGGTGCCCCCGGGTGCGGCCACCGTAGCTGGTTGCGCCGGCCCGCTCTAGGCCGAGCCGATTTGTCCAAAATCGCCCGGTCGCCCGGCCAGGTTCGGCGCGCGCCCGAATCACTACGCGCGCGCGTCTTTCTGTCAACAGGACGTGCGGCCTTACCACCCAGACGTGCTTTGCTACGAGCAGGGCGGGCCTTGCGGGCCGGTAAGGGCAAAAAGTGGCCGCGCGTGCCCCGCCACCCGGCAGGTGGCCAGAGAGAAGGCGGGTTTTTGAAAACTTTGCCGCCGGATTCGAGCAAGCGGAGCGTACCGCGCTCGCGTTGGTTCCGCTAGAATCGTTCGAAATGGGAATCGAGGCGTGGATTACGCTTGCCGTCGTCGTGGCGGTCATGGCGCTGCTCGCGTTTACGCGCGTGGCGGCCTACCTCGTCTTGCTGGCCGGCGTGGTCACGCTGCTCACGCTGCGCATTCTCAGCGAGCAGGAGATGCTCGAGGCCATGGCCAACCCGGGCATGGTCACGGTCGGCGTGCTGTTCGCCGTCGTAGCGGGGGTGCGCGAGACGGGGGCAATGAGCTGGGTGGCCCAGCCGCTGCTCGGCCGGCCGCGCTCGGTGCGGGAAGCGCAACTGCGCACGGTTGCGCCGGTGGCCTTTCTCAGCGCCTTCCTCAACAACACGCCGCTTGTGGCCGTCATGCTCCCGGTTCTCAACGACTGGGCGCGAAAGTGCAGCATTTCGGTGTCCAAGCTTCTCATCCCGCTTTCCTACGCGTCGATCTTGGGCGGAGCCTGCTCGCTGATCGGCACGAGTACGCTGCTGGTGGTCAACGGCTTAATCCAGGCTGAGCTTGGGCCCGAGTACGGGCTGTCGATGTTCGACATTACGTGGGTGGGGCTGCCGTGCGCGCTGGTCGGCTTGGCCTACATTTTATTGTTCGCCGATTGGCTGCTGCCCGACCGGCGCCCGGTGATCAGCCCGCAGGACGACGCCCGCGAATACGTCGTCGAGATGGTCGTCGAGCCGGGTAGCGCGCTGTCGGGCCGGACGATCGAGCAGGCCGGACTGCGCCACCTTCCGGGGTTGTATTTGATCGAGATCGAGCGCGAGGGACAGGTGCTGCCGGCCGTTTCGCCCAACGTCGTGCTGCGCGACAACGACCGGCTCGTGTTTGCCGGGATCGTCGAGTCGGTCGTGGACCTGCAGAAAATCCGCGGGCTCAAGCCGGCCACGGACCAAGTCTTCAAGCTCGACGCCGAGCGCACCAACCGGCGGCTGGTCGAGGCGGTGGTATCCGATCGCTGCCCGATCGTCGGCATGACGATTCGCGAGGGAAAGTTTCGCACGCGCTACAACGCGGCCGTGATCGCCGTGGCCCGGGGCGGCCAGCGCATTCGGCAGAAGATCGGTGACATCGTCTTGCAGCCTGGCGACACGCTGCTGCTCGAGGCGCGCGCTTCGTTTGCCGATCAGCACCGCAACAGCCGCGACTTCTTCCTCGTTTCGCGCGTGGCCAACTCGGCGCCCATCCGCCACGAGCGCGCCTGGGTGTCGCTGCTCATCCTGGCGGCGATGGTCCTGGCCGTTTCGAGCGGCGCGATGAGCATGCTGAACGCCGCCATGCTGGCGGCCGGCGCGATGATCCTCACGCGCTGCACGTCGGCTTCCTCGGCTCTGCGCAGCATCGACTGGCAAGTATTGCTCGTCATCGCTGCTGCCGTTGCCATTGGCAAGGCGATGGAGACCACGGGCGCCGCCAGGGGCGTTACGGAGTGGCTGGTCGGGCTGGCCGGGACGAATCCGTCGGTGATCATGGGCGTGCTTTGTGCCGCAACGATGCTGTTTACGAACGTCATGAACGCGAACGCGGCTGCGGTGCTGATGTTTCCGATCGCCGTTTCCACGGCGGCCGTGCTCGGGGCCGAGGGGCAGCCCCTTAGTCCGATGCCGTTCGTCATCGCCGTGGCGATGGGGGCGGTCGCGAGCTTTGCCACGCCGATCGGCTATCAGACGAATCTCATGGTGATGGGGCCCGGGGGTTACCGCTTCAGCGACTACGTTCGGCTTGGCCTGCCGCTGAGCGTGTTGGTGTGGCTGACGTCGGTGCTGGTGATTCCCCGGGTGTGGCCGTTTGCCGGCTAGAGGGGGCATCCAAGCTGGGGTCTCCAGGCGACGCGCGGGCAGGCCTTCTGGACTTTGGGCGGCCCGGAAAAGGGCTTTCCGCTAAAGGCTCCGAACTTGCTGCTCACCGACCGAGCTGGCTGGGTCGCCGGCCGGCCTTTGCCGGCGGCCGCCCGAGGCTGCCGGTCGCTGCCTGAGCGCCGGCTGCGGCTGCCGGGCGGTGCGGTTGCCGCTCGGAAGGCGCCGGGCTACCTGTGCGAGAGCTCGCGAGGCGCCGGGCTACCTGTGCGAGAGCTCGCGAGGCGCCGGGCAACTTGTGCGAGAGCTTGCGAACGGTCGGTTCGAGCGGGTGGCCGGCGCTATGCGCTTGGGTCCAACAGGCCGCGGCAGGGCGTTCCCGGACGTTTCGAAGCCAGGAAAATCAAGCGGTTAGAAATTGTACTTATCCCTGTCAAGAAGAAGCCGCCGGGTCGGGGCCCCGCGGCTTCCTGCCGTGACGGACGAGTGGTCCTTCGCTGACGCCCCACG
>CAYZHO010000183.1:0-5320 GCA_964478045.1 uncultured Myxococcales bacterium
CACATCGGCTACACGCCGGCGATCTACTACTTTCACGCGTTCTTGTTTCGCCTGTTCGGGACGAACGTGATCCCCGTGCGCGCCGTTCTCGCGGTAGTCAACGCTGCGGCGCTGGCGGGACTTACGCTGTTGGCAGCGGCGATTGCGCCGCTGTGGGCGGCGTGGCTCCCCGCTTTGTTCTATGCCGTGTCGATACCAGTGCATCCGGGCGAGTTCGCTGCCTTCAACGTTCCGTATCCGGTCTGGTACAACGTCGCGTTTTTCGCTTACGGCCTGCTTGCAGTGCGGCGCTTCGGCAGCCGCGGCGGCTTGGGCTGGTTGGTGCTCGCGGGGGCCCTCGCCGGTCTCGACTTCATGTTCAAGCCGAACGTTGGCCTGTTCCAGCTCGCTGCTAGTGCCTTGATCCTCTTGTCCTGCTTGCCGATGCCGAGACCAAGCCGACGCGGGCTGGCGACCCGCTGGCCGCAGCTTTGTTGGTGGGGGTTATGGGGCGCTACGGTCGCCGGCCTGTGGCTGGTGTTTTCCGGCTTGGCCGGCAAGCGCGAGGTCGTGATTTTCCTGCTTCCCGTTACGGTCGCCGCACTGCTGGCTGCATGGCGGGCGATGGTGTTGGCGCCTCCGGCCCGGGCCGTAACTCCATTTCGTGGTGCGGTGGCTTTGATTGGTGCCTTTCTAGCCCTGAACTTGTTGTGGATGATTCCCGTGTTCAGGCTGCTCGGCCCGCAGCGATTTGCGACCGATGTTTTGTTTATCGGCGCCGACTTCGAGCGCTTTTACTTCCTACTACATCCGCCGGTGGCGTTCGGTACGGTTTCGGTTCTTGCCGGCCTTATTCTTGTTGCGCTGCTTCCCTCTTGGCTCGGACGATTCCGTGTTCCGGCCGACCTACTGGGTGTCACCGGCGTTGTCGTCGCCCTGGGCGGTATTCGTTGGCTACAGGGCCATGCTCTTATGCCCCAAGGCTTCCTGGCGGCGGTGAGCAGTGCCTACGAAGCAGGAGTCTTTTCCGTGACGCTTGCGTTTTCGTGGGCTGGCTTGCTTGTCGCTGCGCGGTCGATCGGCGTTGGGGAGGAGCACCGCCTTCCGTCGCTGGGCTGGGTTACGGCGACCGTGGGTGCCACGGCGATGTACTGTGCGCTATACCCTAGGACCGACTACATGCATTGGGTCACGGCCGCACCGCTGTGCTTGGTCGTCGTGGCCGCCGTACTTGCCCGAATCATCGACCGATGGACTGCCTCGCTTTCCAGGTCCCGACGGGCGGTGGCGATCGCTGCTTTCGTGTGTCCGCTTCTTGTGCTTGCCGCGCTGAAAGCCGCTCCCGGAATCAAAGCGACCGTTCGAATCGAGGGCGGCCGAATCGCCCGACCCGACCGCGTGTGGCTGGAAAACGACCGGGCTCCAGTGTGGATCAACGCGGGCCGCGCCCCGCGCTATCGTGAGCTGGCGCAAGCGGCGCGGTACCTATCGACTGCTACTGAGGCCAGCGAAAAAGTCTTTACATTTCCGTCCCTCGACATTCTTTCCTTCTTGAGCGACCGCCACAATCCGACCCGCCACGGGTATTTTTTCCCCCGGTGGCCAGGCCGTGACGTGGAAGCTGAGGTGGTGGCCTATCTGATGAAAACGCGGCCGCGTCTAGTGGTCGTGTTGCATCATGATTCCTTGTTTTTTGGCCAGGCACCGGCTTACTACGCCACACTACGCAGCTATCTCGAGCGCGAGTATCGCCGCCTAGGTGCGATCGGGCGCTACGTGATCGCGGTACGACGCGATGCCGAGGCAGCGCCCGTTCCAGTTCTTTCTTTGGAACAGCGAGCAAGTGCCGTTCCGTCGGCCGGCGCTGGTTCCGTTGCAACGGACCCGTCAGTGCTCGACCAAGCGGCGCGGCGCTTTGAGGAACAGTACATCGGCTGGATCGGTACAGCGCTTCGCCATGGGCCGCCGGAAGTCCGCAACGCCGCGGTGTGGGCGCTGGCCCACTGTCAGGACGGCCGCTGTGGGGCGGTGCTTGCCCGGGCAGTCCGCCGGAATGCGCTTGCGCCGCGCGAGTCCATCCTGGCACTGCGGGTGGCGGGCCAGTGTGGGGACGAACGTGCCGCGCGTGCCTTGTTCGCCATTGCTACAGGTGGTCGCGGTCGAATCTCTGACGAAGCCGCGACCGCTCTGCTATTCGTCACGACGCGGACAATGTTTCGAGACTACTGGCTGTTTCGAGAGGACCCGCAGGACCACGAGCGGTGGCTTCCGGTGGCACGTCGGAGGGCACGACAGGTACTGAATTGGGCCGGTGCCGACGGTATGGACCGGCGACTGCGTGTCTATGCGGTTCGTGCAACGGGCGAAATTGACGGGGAGCGAGCAAACGAGCTGCTCGAGGAAGTTGCCGAGTCGGGAGATTTGCTTCTCAAGCAAATCGCATTTTCGGCACTGGCCGAAAAATCGCCCGACGGGGAGCTGCTAGCCCGCGCAGTTGCCCTACTTGCGTTCGACGACTTGATCGCACCCAATGTCGTGATTACCGCATCCCGATCCTTGGCGAACGAGGTGCCGCTGGCGCGCGCGATGCGATCTGCGGTAACTGGAAAGCGGGAACTGGCGACATGGCTTGCGGCCCTTGGAAGGACCGACCGGACGGCCAAGGCTGCCGCGCGTAACCTCGCAGACCCCGACAAGAAGGTGCGAGAAGCCGCCATCTGGGCTCTTCATTACAGATCTCGGCGTGACCTCGTTGGACGAATCGAACCACTGCTCGCCGACCGGGACGAAGGGGTGCGGCGGTTTGCCAGGCGAGCCGTCGAGGCTTTGCGGGAAAAGGTTCGATGACGCGCAGGCTTGGCTTGCTTGTCGTCGTTTGTGCGTACTTCGCGTGGTTTCTGGGGTACGGCCTCCAGGTCGAAGACGAGGGGCTCTTACTCATTAAAATCGACCGCGTCCTTCGGGGTCAGGTTCCCTACTTGGACTTTCACACGGGCTACACGCCCGGGTACTTCTACTTGGCTACGGGGGTCTTCCGGGCCCTGGGCGAGAAGGTTGGTGGACTGCGGCTCGCTCTGGCTGCCGTCAACGCGGCGAGCGCGATGCTCATCTATTCCTTGTGCATTAGACTCGCCAGGCCGTGGCTGGCCGCGCTCGTGGCCTTGGGATGGGTGGCGTTCTTGCCCGTCTTCCCCGGCGAGTTCGCATCGTTCAACATCCCGTACCCTGCTTGGTTCGCGACGCTGGCATGGCTCCTTGCGGCGCTTGCACTCGTGCGGTGGCTGGGCGGAGCAAGCCACGTGCTACTCAGTGCAGTCGGTGGGGTGGCAGCGGCGGCGTTCGCGTTCAAGCCGAACTCGGGCGTTTACCTGTTGATCGGTTCTTTGCTGGTGGTGCTGTGTGCTACCCGGCGCACACGATCCTACGACTACGGCGTCGTGGCTCTGGCGTGCGGGGTCGCCCTGTCCGTCGTCGCATCGGCTTTTGCGCTGTCCTGGCATGCGGGCGATGCGCTGCTGCATCTCGTTCCGCTTGCGGCCCTCGTGTTTCTCGTCTGGCCCGGAACGGCGGAAGGACCGCCGGTGATGCCGGCCTTACTTCGCCTGGGCATCGGATTTGCCGTGCCGACCGTATTGTGGGCACTGCCGTTTACCTGGTGGCTCGGCCTCCGCGGCTTTGCCGAGAATGTTTTGATGATCGGGAGCAACGCCGCCCAGGTCTACTATAGGCCGCTGCCCCGAACCGAGCCCTACGCGCTCGCTGTGGTTGCGGCGGCGTTGGGATCGGCGCTGGTGTGCCGCGGCGTGCGCAAACGACGGCTGTCGCCAGGCTCGGTCATGACGGTTGCGACGGCCGGCTTGCTTGCAAGTGTGACCGCCATCGGATGGTACGCCGTTATGCCTGAGTCCTTTGCGACGTCTGTAGGCTTACAGCTCGAAAACGCGTCGTTTGGACTAGCAGCGGTGGCAACCGTTGCCGGACTGTTTTTGATGGGGCGGCGCAAGCGCCTCGCGTACCCGGTGTGCCAGACCGTGACTGCCGTCGTTCCAATGGGAATCGCGATGTATTGGCAGCTCTATCCCAGGAGCGACTTCATGCATTTGGTGAATGCGGTGCCACTTCTCGCCGTGGTGGCCGCCGCGGCGCTCGAGCGAGTTCTTCGCTGGTGGGAAAGTGGGGCGCGAGAATCTCGGCTGCGCGCCGTTCCAGCGGCGACCCTGGGAGCCGCTGCAGTCCTGGTCATCATCCTGCGCGTCGTCCCGCCAGTGCTTGCCGCCGCACCGTGTGCTCAGGGTGTTACCCCTCAGCTTGCCACGCCACGCCTGCGCGCCTGCGTCGAACCGCAGGCCGCCGACGACTTGCGTTCGATCGCGCGCATTGTTGCGTTCGTGCGCGAGCATGCCGCTCCGAACGACGCCGTGCTCGCCTTTCCAGCGCTGGGAGCGATCGTGTTTGCATCGGAGCGGCGCCCGACAGGTGCGCACGACTACTGGTTTCCGGGGCGTCCCAGCCACGAGGACGAGCGTACCGAAGTCCAGGCTCTCGTCGCTGATCCACCGCCTCTGATTGTGACCCTAAATGACGGGTGGACTTTCTTCGAGAGGTCGCCGGTGTACTACGAGCGGTTGCGGGAGTTCGCCGTCAGTCGCTACCGGCTTGCGCTGCGTTCGGGGCGTTACGACGTGCTTTTGCGGCGAGATCTCCTGCCACCGGGGCACGTGCCTCGCATCGAGGAGTTGCCGGAAGCTAGCCTTGCAGACCTTGTGGAGCCTGTGCTGGCACGAAGACGCCAGGCAGCCCGCCGGTGGACGGCACACCTGACGCCGAGCGACGCGGCGCACGCCGCGCTACCAGCGCCGGTTCGCGATGCCGTGTTGGTTCTGCGAGCCATCCGTGATGGCGGCGATTTGCGGGCTGCGGCTTGGGTCGTGCAGGGGTACGAGCGTCCCGAGCCACGCGTGCACCGCGAAGCAGTGGCCGCGATGGGCCGGGTTGCTACGCGTTTCGCGGCTTCTCTCCGCCGTTGGGCAAACGATTTCGACGTCTCACGGATGCATCGCTACGTTGCTCCGCTTGCCCGCAGCATAGGCGGGCTCCGACGGGCCGACGATCCCCGAGTGCGGGCGTTTGCAACTGCGGCTACCATCGTGTTGCGGCGCGGTTCGCAGCCGGAGGTAAAACCATCAAGGTAGAGACCACGAGCTGATTCGAAAACATTCGCCCAGGTTAGAACGTTCAACGTGAAAGACGACTAAAAAAGGGTGCGGTAAGGTGGCACGACCAGGCAAATTCACCGGCGAACGCCCCGGCTGGGGTGAGGATTTCGACTACGACGAGGCGC
>CAYZHO010000184.1:0-5294 GCA_964478045.1 uncultured Myxococcales bacterium
GCAGTTCCGCCAAACCAGCGCGCGGCACAGCGCCGTCTTTTACCTGCAGGAACAGCGCGAGCGCATCGTACGGCTCAACACCGTGCTCACGAGCGGAGCGCGCCTGGCCGTCGTTACGGGCGAAAAGCACTGGGAGGCACGCTACCGTCGCTTTCGCCCCATTCTCGAGCGTAGCCTCGGCGCTTTGGCCGAAGAGACTCGCGGCACTGCGCAGCAGGAGTACGTCGAGCGGATCGTCCGCGCCCACCGCCGCCTGCGGCGCACCGAGGACGAAGCGTTCGAGCTCGCCAAGGCGGGGCGCGCCACCGAGGCGACGGCGTTGCTGCTCGGCGCCGACTACGAGGAAACCGAGCGAAGCCTCGAGCGCGAGGCCGCTCGCATGGTGCCGACCGACCGGTCGTTCGTGCGCATGCTCGAGATTGCCGGCACGCTCGAGCGCCGGGCCGAAGAAGTTGTCGCCGGCCTCGAGCTCGCTGCTTCCACGGGCGAGCCGCGTTGGGTGGCCCGCTACCGCCAAGCTGCAGCCGAACTGGCACTGGCCCAGCGCGCGGCTGCCACCGTTCTGGCGCGCAGCGGCTCGCTCGTGCGGCAGCTCGGCAACATGCGCGCCGAGTTGCAGCGCATCGAGCACCAAGCTGCCGAAGCCGTCGAAGACGGCAGGGCCGCCGAGGCGCGCGCGCTTTTGGAGGCGGCCAACTACGGCGCGCGCGCCCAAGAGTACGAGCGGCGGCTCGGACGGCTCAGCGAACGACTGCACGCTGCAGCCGAAGATGCCCGCCGGCAGGAGCGCCTGAGGTCGCTGTCGCATTTCGTGGCGGTGTGTTGCGTCCTCGTGGCGCTCGTCGTGGCGTGGCTCTACGTCTTGCGGGCCATCGAGCGGCTGGCGGCCGAGCGAGAGCGAGCCGAGATCGCACTCGAGCAAGCCAGGCGAGACGCGCGCCGCCAGTACGAAGGCAAGATTGCCGAGCTCGAGGCCGAAGCTGCACGCCTCCGGAAAGTCGACGAGCTGAAGACGGAGTTTCTTTCCCACGTCGCGCACGAGCTTCGCACGCCGCTTACGGCGATCGTCTCGGCCGCCAAGATTTTGCTGCGCCATCACGAGCGCAAGCCCGAGGTGGTGCCGCGTTTCGGTGCCACGATCGTAACGGAAGGGGAGCGCCTTACGCGGCTCATCAACGACGTGCTCGACCTCGTCAAGATCGAGGCCGGCCGCATCGAGTGGCATCGCGAGCGAGTCGATCCCTGGGGTCTGGTCCAGCACGCCGCTTCGACCGTCGAGGCGCTGGCGCACGAGAAAGGACGCGAGCTACGAGTCGAGTTTCCGCACCTCGTTCCGCCGGTCTGGGGAGACCGCGATCGCCTGGTGCAAGTGCTGACGAACCTTTTGAACAACGCCATTAAGTTCACCAACGAGGGCGATACGATCACGGTTCGCGCCGAACAAGTCGAGCCGGGTTTTTGCCGGTTTTCGGTCAGCGATACCGGCGTGGGCATCCCGGAGGAAGACCTCGATAAAGTGTTCGAGAAGTTCCATCAGGTGGCCGGCCAGCCCACCGAACAGCCGAAAAATGCGAGCACCGGTCTGGGGCTGACGATTTGCCGGGAAATCGTCGAGCACCACGGGGGCAAGATCTGGGTCGAAAGCAAGGTGGGCGAGGGGACCACGTTCTACTTCACCATTCCGCTCGAAGGCGCAGCGCAGGCAACCGGAGAAGTCGAAGCCGCCCAGCCGGTTGCGTAAGGGTCGATATCCTCTTTCAAGACCGAGCTGCGGGTTTGTTCGCACAGCCACGCCGGTGCTGTGCGCTCGCGCGCGGCTACGCGGGCACGCCGTCGCAGGCGCTTGCGCGCGCGACTTTACTGGGCCCCGGCGCCTGCAACGTCGGAGGCACCGGTTCGCTTTGCCCTTGCCACCGGCTGCCTTTGCCAGATCCCAGGAGCGGCTGCGAAGGCGCTTGCCCGGGCGCCGGGCAGGGGAAGCGGCGAAGCGGCCCGCCGGTGCCTGTGTTGAACCGGCGCTGTGCTACCGGTAACTACGTTGTGGGCCGTTAGCTCAGTTGGTAGAGCAGCTGACTCTTAATCAGCGGGTCGCAGGTTCGATCCCTGCACGGCCCACCACGACTTGTCTTGAACCTCTGCCAGCTCCTGCAACTCTGTTTGCCAGCCGACCGCCTTGCCGCCTGCATCGAGCAGTTCCCGGCGGCGGTGCGCCAACGACCGCCGGCACGGGTGCGCGGTGGCGGAAGACCCGAGCGGGGCACTAGCGGAGGGTGGCGGTTATGGCGGCCGCAAATCCTTTGCGCACGCTTGAGGCGCCGGGAATCGGCCGTTCCCGGCCCCGTCAAGCTGTTCCTGGTGTTTTGGCTCGGCGGTTGCCTGCTCGGCGAAGTGTACGCCATCGATACCGTCGCATGGCAGCTTGCCGGTCGAGAGCGCATCGTTCTGGCGCCTTCCCAGCACTTGCTTGCGCGTGAAGTGCTCGGGTGGGGCCGCCCCGCACCTTCGATCTGCAGCGGGTGAGCAACCTTCGAGTCGTGCCGCCGACGCGGCCGGGGCCGGCCGGAGCATGGGCCGGCCGCCTCGCATTTGACCACAGATCGTCGGCGGTTCGGTGGGGCCCCGGGCTCGATGAGCTGGAAGCCAAGCGGATTGCCGACCTGCTGCGTGGCCGACACGACTTCGGCGGCGCTGGCCCCCGGGAGCGTTTCGTTTCCTAATGTACGACAGTGTTGACAATAACCGCTCGGACGGGCTATAGGCTGGCCCCTACAGCTCATGCCGCCTGCCAAACGAGTGCCTGCCTTTGCGTGCAGCATACTGTCGCTGCTCGTGCTTTGTTCGCCCGCTCGCGGTTTCGATCCGCAAAGCGTCCCCATTCCGAATATTGAGGGGGTCTGGCTGGGAAGCATCCCCGCGCATCCGTGGGCGGGGATGCCGATGCCCGCGATGACCTTCACGCTGACGCTGACGAACCCGAGCGAACCGGTGATCTCGGGACAAAGCGGGGGCACCGTCGTCGAGATGCGCACGGAATACGACGCGGTCGTCGTGGTCCAGGGGTTTTTCACCAACGGCTACCTTGGCTGGGGCATACCGAGCGACAAGCCGCTCAAGATCTTCCGTTGCACGCGCACGTTCGTTGGTGGGGCGCCGTGGCCGCGCGCCTCGCTCACTACGTACCTCGCCGGGAGCAAACGTGGTTCGGCTACACTACGGATGACCGGTTCTGGGATCGACTCGGGGACGCGTTGGGGAGACCGGGGACGGGTAACCCTCACCTCGGCGAGCGGTGTCGTCACACGCGTCGAGGATTTCATGGACGGTCAGGTACGATTGGACTTCGATACCCCCAGTCCGAACCAGCCGGTTCTTAATTGGGATGTGCCGGCGTGCCTTCCTGCCGACTGGGGAACGTACACCATTGGTCCCTCCGGTGCCGCGGATCTGCGGCGGAACATCAGGTTTCGTCGCGTGGCTAGTGGCAGTGATCTCGAGGGCAAGGGGAAGATTTCAGGGGTCGTGCGTTCGACCGTCTCGACGTTGACCACCACTCCGCGCGAGGTGCATCGTGCCACGATCGCGCTCTACCGTCACAAGACGGGGGCCATCCGTCCGAGACGCGGCTTCGAGACGGAGAGCGAATACGAGACCTTCGTCAAGGCCCACGAACGCGAACTCGTTGGCGAGATCACGATCAAACCAAACGAGGACGGCAGCTATCCGTTCGGCGGTCCGGGAGCGTTCGAGTTCGACGGCGTTCCGCTCCTGCAGCCGTTTCGCCGCGGTGGCCAGATGCTCAGCTACTACACGATCGAGGTCACGAACGCGCAGACCGATGAGCAGCGACTCGACGGGAACGGCGATCCGATCCCGGGCGTCACCGATTCCCTTTATTTCGCGCCGGGATTCACGACGAACGCGCTTCCCGATGCAGGGTCGATCGAGGTGCTGGTTTCGCCGCTGGCCGGGGTGGGCGGCAAGCGCGCGATGATCGACTCGCTGTCGAAAATCTGCCCTACCGACTACAAGCCCGTCGAAGACCAGGCGACCGCCTACCTCGACCAGATCGACAGCGGCACACTTACGCTGACTCCGGAGCGCGACGAAGGGATCCGCCGCTCGATCTGGGCCGAGCGTGCCGTACACTCGGGTGCCGTTCTTTCGGATCAGCTTCTCGAGAGCGCCCTTACCGGATTGGGGACGCTGCTGGCCGACCTCTTCGGCGACCTCACGAACTTCGAGAGCGGACGGCTGACGCGCGCGAAAATACGAAAGCAGCGGATCGATGAGGCGGGCGGCGTTCCTCCGGGCATCCCGCCGGGAAAGCCGATCTCACCAAAGCGCCTGGAGCTTGCCGCTGACGATGCGCGACTGGTCCAGACGAGTGAGCTGGCCGGGCAAGCGACCGCGCTGCTCGGGGCGGTGAAGCCGCTAGCGTTCTACACGCTGAAGAGCGCGGGTGTTGCCGATGCCGATGCGCTCGCCATTGCCGACAGCCTGGCGTTCGTGGCGGCTTCGTTGGGCTCCGGGATCAAGAATGCGTCGATTGAAGGAGCCCTCAAGGGAGCGGTTAAGCAACTCATCAAAACACTGGTCGCTTCGTCCAAACCGCTGCTTCTCGACGCGTACTGCGCCGATACCAGCGACGAGCTGCAGAGTTCGGTCACGAACATGCAGAGTTGGGCTGTGGCCGACGACGACGTCTACCGCCTAGACCGCCAAGATGTGGTCGACGCCATCACGGAAATCAATACCGAGGCTTCCGGCGTGCTCGCGAACAGCCAGGGGGCGGTGGAATTGGCCGGCGGCCTCGATGCCGTTCAGAACGGAGCCGCATTCATCGGCAAGTTCGTCAAGTGGGTCGCCGTCGTCGAAAAGGCTGCTCAGGCTTCGAAGTATTTGATGAACCTGCGCGGGGCGATCGAGCCGATGGCCGAAGTGTACGGGCGCCTGCCGGTGGCCGTCGGTGTCGGTGTCGCCGAAGCCTTCGGCCAGTCCGTGCCGGCGCTGAACGCTTCCGCCCTGGTCTCATCCGCCCCTTGGCCGGCGGCGCTCACTGTGCCGGACGATGCTGCGTATAGGGCGGCGCTCACGGGGCTGGCGGCGGCGCTGGAGGGCGATGACTTCGAAGCCGCCCTTGCCGCAGCCGCAGGAGAGCAGGCAGGGAGCCTGCTCCAAGCCCGGGCCGCGTGGAACCGTGAGGTGGAGCGTTTTCTGTTTCAAGGCTCGGCGATCCTGCCGGCCACGGCCGCTTCCGGTTCCACGGCCCAGATGCAGCTCATCAACGCTTCCAA
>CAYZHO010000185.1:0-5292 GCA_964478045.1 uncultured Myxococcales bacterium
GGGCGAGGGTGATCTCAATGGATTGACCGCGCTCGACTCGCGTAGCCGGCACCGCCGGGCGCCCCTCGACCCGAACGCGGCCCGCGCGCACGAGAGCGCGAGCGCGGCGGCGCCCGCAACCGAGGGCGTCGGCGACTAGGCGGTCGAGGCGCAGGCCAGGCCGCGGTGATTGGACGGTGATGGTTTCAGGGCGATCTTCCACTGAGACCTTCTTCCGCGAGGTTCTCGGCGACGAGCGCGGCCACCTTGGCCGAAAAAAGAAGGCCGAGGTGACCCACGCCGTCGATTTCGACGTTCACGGCACCGGGATACTCGGCGAGCTCGTGTGGAAAGACCAGCGCGTCGAAAGTCGAGAAGATAGCCGTACAGCGAGCCGAACCCGCGAGCGATTCGGATGTCGCAAGGCCTTGGATAAAAGCCGACCCAGGGCGCATGGGCGCAAGGTTCGGCCACGGCAAAAACGCGGCGAGTGCGGTTCCTTGGTGAGGCGTGCCGAGCGTCACCAGGCTAGCCAAGTGCCGGCCGGCCCCGGCGCGGACGGCGGCGGCCCGCACGATGAGCCCGCCGAGACTGTGGGCCACGACGTCGATCCGCCCGTCAGGCGAACTCGACGCAAGTTCGCGAATGCGGCCGGCAAGCCGGCGCGCCTTGCCGTACATGTCCGGTCCGAGGCTGTTATAGCCGAACAGACAGACGTTGCGCCCTCGGCGCCGCAGCCGCAGGGCAAGGGGCAGCATCGACGCGGGGGTCATCGCCCAGCCATGGAGCAGCAGCACCGGTCGGCCTCCTCCAGTCGGCTCGCGAAACACGGGCAGGAAGCCGAGGGGCCACGTTAGCAGTACCGCCGCAATGGCGAGCAGCTCGCCTAGCCACAGCGCAAGAGCTCTGGCGAGAGGATACGCCGCCGCACCGCGCTGGTGCACGCGCCGCTCGTAGGCCCACAGCAGGTAGGTAGCCGAATGGAAAGCGACTAGCGAAAGACCGATACAGTAGCCCACAAGGCGCGCCATCGGCGCCGCAAACTAACCGGCGCTGCCGAGCGAGGCAACGTGGCTTCCGGGTTGCTTTTGCAGGTCTGGGAATCGATGATCCGAGATCGTGTCCGAAGCGCGAGTGACGAAAACGGCAGTGGCGCGCCAGCGCCGCTACGCGGTGGTGATGGCCGGGGGCGTAGGCACGCGTTTTTGGCCTTGGAGCCGGGCGCGGCTTCCCAAACAAATGCTCCCACTGGGCGGCAGGCGTTCGATGCTCGCCGAGACCGTAGCCCGGCTGCGGGGCGTCGTCGATTTAGAGCGCATCTTGGTCGTGACCTCGCGGCGAATCGCCCGACAAGTACGGGCCGAGCTTGCGGGGATGCCACCCGCCAACGTCCTGTGCGAGCCCGTAGGACGCAACACCGCGCCGTGCATCGGTTGGGCGGCCAGAGAAATCCTCCGGCGGGACCCCAGCGGCGTCATGATCGTGTTGCCGTCGGATCACGTCGTGGCGCCGCGCAAATCGTTTGCGGCCGACGTGATACGCGGCCTGACGGTCGCGGACCGGCGCCGCATGCTGGTGACGTTCGGGATCCGGCCAACCTACCCGGCTACTGGGTATGGCTACGTGCGCGCCGTGCAACCGCTCGACGGAGAGCCGGGCGTCCTGCTGGTCGAACGTTTCTGCGAGAAGCCGCAACTCAACAGGGCGAAGAGATTTTTGGCGAGCGGGGGCTACTACTGGAACAGTGGAATGTTCGCCTGGCGAGCCGACGTCGTGCTCGACGAGATTAAGCGGCACCTTCCCCGCCTGGCAGCCGGTTTGGAACGTCTCGAGCGTACCCGCCGCAGGGGGCGCTTGCCCGCCGAGGCGCTCGAGCGGCACTTTCCCCGCCTTCCCTCGGTGTCGATCGATTACGGCGTGATGGAGAAAACCGACCGGGTGGCGCTCATTCCGGCGTCGTTTGCCTGGAACGACATCGGCAGTTGGGCGGCCGTCGCGGATCTGTGGCCGGCCGACGGACAGGGAAACCGCACTCGAGATCCGCTGGTTGCCGTCGATTCGAAGGACAACGTTGTTGCCACCCGCGGCAAGCCGGTGGCACTGGTGGGTGTGAAAGGACTGGCCGTGGTCGATGCCGGCGATGCTCTTTTGGTCTGCCGACGCGAACAGGCCGAGCGGGTACGGGAAGTGGTTGCGGAGCTCGAGCGGCGTGGATGGTCGAGGCTTTTGTGACGAAATGACTTGGAAAGCCGGTCAAGCGGGAGTCGATCATGCCGGATAGGCAGGTCTCGGAAGCGATCGCGGAAATTCCGGCTTCCCGGCTACCAGCCGAAGCCCTGGGCGAACACCCGTCGGCCATGCGGGCGGAGATGAACTGGCTGGCCGAGCGGCTGCTCGGGTGGCTGTTCGGCAGCGTCGTGGTGAACGAGGCGTTGGTCGAGCGAATTCGCGAGCTTTCTGCGCGCGGCACCGTGGTCTACGTGCTCCGGCAGGCGTCGTTCGTCGACTATTGCATGCTGAACTACGTCTTGCGGCGCGAGGGGCTGCCCTTGCCGATTTTCGCCAACGCCGTCTCGGCGACGCCGTTGCTGCCGGTGCGCGAGCTTCTTGCCCGCATCCGGGAGGCGCTGGCTGCTCGCTGGCGCCACCGAGAAGCTGCGCCGGCCGGTTACGACCACGACTATTGCGCCCGGGCGGTCAGGCTGGGGCGGCCCGTTCTCGTATTCATGCGCGGGCGGCGGCGTCCCCGTGGACCTGGTAGCCTTCTGCGACGCGCGCCGGTTGCGAAAGTCGGCCCCGACTACTTGCGCGAAATCGTTCTCGCCAGCCGGGCATCCGATCGGGAGACCTACATCGTGCCGATCGCACCGTTTCGCGGCCGCACTTTCCCGCGCCGCGAAGCCGGCCTGTCGGCACTCGTCTATAGCGTTCAGGAAGCTCCGAGCGAGCTGCGCAAGCTAGCCACATACTGGTGGAACCGCGGCGACCTCTTCATTACGGTCGGCGACGCCGTTGCCCTGCGCGAGTTTGCGAATCGGTATCCGGAGGACGACGAAGAACGGCTAGTCCGCCGGCTGACGCGCGCCGTTCAGATTTTCCTCCATCGCGAAGAGCGCGTGGTCCTGGGCCCGGCGCTGCTTCCCAGGCGCCAGGTCAAGACCCTGGTACTCGAGAGCAAGGAGGTGACGGAAGCAATCCGCAGGCTGGCGCGCGAGCGGGGCGTTGCGCCCGAGAAGCTGCGCAAGGAGGCCGCCGGCTACTTCGACGAAATGGCGGCCAACTTCAACGGGATCCTGTTCGGCATCCTGGCGTATTTCTTCATCAAGATTTGGAACCGGATGTTCTCGGGCCTGGTTCCGATCGGGTTCGACGCGGTGGTCGAAAAGGTCAAACACCACCCGGTGGTCCTCGTTCCCTGCCACCGCAGTCATTTCGACTACTTGATCATTTCCTACCTGTTTCACCAAAACTTCGTCAGCCCGCCCCACATTGCGGCCGGCATCAACATGGCGTTTTGGCCGATGGGGCCGCTGTTCCGGGCTTCAGGCGCATACTTCATCCGCAGAAGTTTCGGCGACAACGAGCTTTACAAGGTTGTCTTCAGGCAATACCTAAAGTTCCTGATTCGCGACGGCTATACCCAGGAATTCTTTATCGAGGGAGGCCGCAGCCGCACCGGCAAGATCATGACCCCGCGGCTGGGGATGCTGTCGGCCATCGTCAACGCATACCTCGAAGGCGTACGCCGTGATTTGTACCTAGTACCGGTATCGATCCACTACGGGCGCATCGTCGAGGAGGAAGCCTACCAGCGCGAGCTGACTGGTGCCGAAAAGCAACGGGAGAGCTTCTTCGGGCTTCTCAAGGCCCGCCGCTTCCTGCGCCAGCGCTACGGGCAGGTCTACCTGTCGTTCGCTGAGCCGATCTCGCTGCGGGAAGCGCTTGGGGACCTCAAACAGAAGTTCGTCGAAGGCGCAGGGTGCCCGGAAGTCGAGGAAGAAAAACGGCGCTTCATCCAGAAACTCGGCTTTCGGATCCTCCGTGAGGTGAACCGCTGCTCGGTGGCAGGAGCGACGTCGGTTTCGGCAACGGTGCTCCTCGGTGCGGCCAAAGGAGGAAAACGCTACGCCGACTACGTTGCGCAGGCAAATGCGCTGGCCGCTTATATCGAGCACCGCAAGATCATCATGACGGCCTCTCTCAAGCGGAACATCGGTGACTTCCGCGAGAGTCTCGGCTTTCTTTCCGCCAGCGGACTCATCGACATCATCCACCGGGGGCGCGAGGAGATCATCGTGGTTCGCGAGGACAAGCGACTCGCCCTCGACTTCTATAAGAACAATCTGATTCATGCGTTTTTGTTGCCCGGCTTGGTCGTATTCGCCCTGCGGACCGGCGCAGGCGAGCGCTTGGCAGAGGAAGTGTGGTGGTGGCTCGACTTGTTCCGCTACGAGTTCCCGCTGCCAGCGCGCACTGAGATCGGCGATCTCGTGCAGGCAGAACTCGCTTACCTGCGCGAGGTCAAAGCCCTTGGCGATGAGGGGCTCGCGCTCGGCCATCCGTTCGTTCGTGCGATGGCTGGCCTTCTCGACAACTTCCGCGAGGCATACTGGGTGGCGGCGCGGACTTTGCGCGAGAGTGTCCCCCAAGAAGGCATTACGGAGAAGGCGCTCGCCGAAGAGTACCGAAAGAGTTATCAGGCCGCGATGTTGCTTGGCGAGGTCCAGAGGCCGGAGGGGAATACGGTCGTCCTGTTCCGTAACGCACTGGCCCGCTACCGCGAGCTCGGCTACGTGGCCGAGCGGTCGGCTGGGCGGGGCGGACGGGATCGGACGGTCGTGCCGGGCGAGCGCATCGCGGAACTGGATGCACTGAGCGAGCGACTGCGCCGCGCTCTGATCCGCGGCCGCCTACCGGAGGTAGACGATGGCGATCAGTGAGAAGGCGATTCGCGCCGACCTAAAGGAAGCCATGCTCGCCAAGGACGAACTGCGCGTGCGGGCACTGCGAGGACTGCTGGCGGCGATCAAAAACCGCGCGATAGAGGCGCGGGGAGCAGAACTCAGCGAGCAAGATCTTGTCGCGATTGTTAAGCGAGAGATCAAGCAGGCGCGTGAAACGCTCGAGTTCGCGCGGCAAGGGGGCCGCCACGAAACGGTGGCCGAGCTCGAGGCGACACTCGCGGTGCTCGAGTCCTACCTGCCGGCGCAGCTCGACGAGGAAAGCCTGCGCCGCGAGATCGAGGCGATCGTGGAAGCCACGGGAGCGACGACGATCGGCCCGGTCATGAAAGAGTTGGCGGCCAAGCACGCG
>CAYZHO010000186.1:0-2236 GCA_964478045.1 uncultured Myxococcales bacterium
CGATCCATCGTCGGTGGCAAGCTCGACCGTGGCGCCGGCCTGGCGCAGGGCCTCGGCGAAGCCTGCCTCGCTGCGGCTGCGCGCGCCCAGCAAAACCCGAAACCCCGGCCTTGTGGCCAGCGCTCCAAACGCCGCAGCCCCGACTCCTCCGGCTACGGCCCAGCAGGTGCCCGGCCCGCTAGGAAAGCTCGTTCCAAAGGGTCCGAGCACGGTCGTCGTGGCACCCGGGCTAGCGCCCGCCAGAGCGCCGCTGGCGCGGCCGACGTCCTTTACGAGCAAAGAAATGCGGTTGCTTCCGTCGGTGGTGAAATACGAATACGGGCGCGGCAGGATGCAATCCGGGCGGCCCGGGGCTCCGACCATGGCAAAGCGCCCGGCGGCAACTCCGCGGCCGAGCCCTTCTCCTTCGAGATCGACTTTGGCAAGACCGGGACCGAGTCGGACCACCCGTCGGACCGTGGCCTGCACTCGGCGCGCGCGCATCCTTTTGTGTCTTTGAGCAGCAGCCGGCGCGCGTTGCAACCCGCACGAGCCGGGCCCCGTCCATTTGAACAGACGGTCCGGGCGATTGTCTGCAGCCTGCACCGGACAACCCGCCGCCGCGCGGAAGGCCGCCGCTTCGCGGGGTGGGCGGGCTTGCGCGCTTTGCCCCGCTCGAGATAGATGTGGCGGGCCTGCCCGGGGCTCGGGCAAGACGGGGCGCACCATGGGCGCCCGCGGTTTGCGAGGAGGGAGGACCGTGACCACGAGCGACCAGCATCCGGCGATCGCCGCGGCGCGCGCCTCATGGCGCTGCGTCGAGCGCAAGGACAAACAGGGCTGGCTCGATTTGATGGCCGACGACATCTGCATCGAAGACCCGATCGGCCAAGCCCCGACCAATCCGACCGGCCAGGGCGTGCAGGGCAAGGAAGCCGTTGCTGCCTTCTTCGATCAAAACATCGCGCCTTCCGAGATCCGCATCGAAGCCCACGAGTCCTACGCCGCCGGCCTCGAGTCGGCGCACCTGATGACGGTAACGGCGCGGCTGCCAGGGGGGCTCACTTCGCGCGTGCGCGCGATCTTCACCTACCGGGTCAACGAACAGGGAAAACTGACGAACCTGCGCGGCTACTGGACGCTCGACCAGATGACGTTCGAGCAAGCCTCTTAGGCCAAGCGGCTGGAGCTCTTACAGCCCGCTCGAATCCAGGCTCTTGGCCTCGTCTTCGGTAAGGTGCAGGCCGCACTCTTGCTTCTTGCCGCGAAAGCGCGTTTCGCGCTCGTGGGCGTCCTCGGCGGTCATCGGGCGGCTCGAGTGCCAGTCGCCGACGGTTACGTAGCCCTTTTCGAATAGCGGGTGATAGGGCAGCCCGTGCTCGGTCAAGTACCGATGGACGTCCTTCGAGGTCCAGTGGAGGATCGGTGAAATCTTGATGATGTCGCCCTGGCGGTCGATCCGGCGCAGGCGCTTTCGAAACTCGGTCTGTTCGGCGCGGATTCCCGAGATCCATGCCCGCACCTTGAGATCGGCCAGGGCGCGCTGCATGGGCTCGACCTTGCGGATGCGGTCGTAGAGGTTGAGATCCTCGACTCTGTCGCTCTCCCACAGCTTGCCGTACAGGGCTTCCATGCGGGCCGGGCTCAGCTCGGACTGGTAGACGTGGAGATTGAGCGACAGCCGCTCGGTCAGTTCCTTGGCGAACAGGTAGGTTTCGCGCGGCAGGTACCCGGTGTCGATCCATACCACCGGAATGTCCGGCTTGATGCGCGTGACCAAGTGGAGCGTGGCGGCCGCTTGAATCCCGAAGCTGGTGGTGACGATCACGTGGTCGCCGAACGTTTCGACCGCCCAGCGCACCACTTCCTCGGGGCTGGCGCCCGCGAGCATTCGGTCGGCTTCGACCGGATCGACTTCAGGGCGCGCAGCGCTGGCTTCGGTTGCCGCGGCCTCGGCCACTCTGTCTGCTTTGCCCGACACGTCTTGTTTTCCCGGGGCCCAGCATCGGCCCAGCGGGTGATCTTATCAGCAGTCGGGCGAACTGCAACGGCGCGGCGCGCCGTTGAGACGGCGGCGTCGAGGCCGTAGACTCGCCGGCGGTCTGATCGACAAACCCGCGCGCAAAAGGAGGACGTTATGACCGGGGAATCCACTAGCTCCAACGGCAAGCGGGCGCTCGTGACCGGGGCTTCTTCGGGAATCGGGCGGGCGTTCGCCGAGCAGCTAGCCGCCGGCGGCTGGAACCTGGCCTTGGTG
>CAYZHO010000186.1:2246-5277 GCA_964478045.1 uncultured Myxococcales bacterium
GTGGCGCGCCGCCGCGATCGGCTCGAAGAACTCTCTGAATCGCTCGGGCAGCGCTGCGGCATCGAGGCCGAGGTGATCGCCGCCGACCTGACCAAGCCGGCCGACCTTGACCGGGTAGCCGAGCGCGTCGCGGGAGACGAGCGCCTCGAACTCCTGATCAACAACGCCGGCTTTGGGGTGGAGTGCCGCTTCCACGAAGAAGAAATCGAGCGCCAGCTCGAGATGATCCGCCTCAACGTGGAGGCGCTCGTACGGCTGACCCACGCTGCCCTAAGGCCGATGGTCGAGCGCGGGCACGGCGCGATTATCAATGTCTCCTCAGGAGCCGGATTCGCGCCGGCGCCGTTCTTCGCCGTCTACGCTGCCACCAAGGCGTTCGTCACGAGCTTTACGCAGGCGGTTCACGAGGAAGTGGCGAGCCGGGGCGTGCGCTTGCAGGTGCTGTGTCCGGGCTTCACCCGCACGGAGTTCCAGCAAGTGGCGGGCGTGGACTCTTCGCGCTTTCCCGGCTTCATGTGGCAAACGCCGGAGGAAGTCGCGCGCGCTTCGCTCGAGGCGCTGCGCAAGGGGCGGCTCGTGTGCATTCCCGGCTACGTCAACCAGGCCCTGCTGGCCGTGCGCGGGCCGATCGGGCAAGTGCTCACGCGAAAGATCTTCGCCTGGACGGGCGAGCAGGCGCGCCGCAAGCAGTCGGGGCAGCAAGGCTGAGATCAAGGAGGCCAGGACGATGCTCAAAACCAGGATCACGGAGTTCTTCGGGGTCGAGTACCCCATCGTTCAAGGCGGTCTGATGTGGATCGCCAAGGCGGAGCTGACGGCGGCGGTGGCCAACGCGGGCGCGATGGGTTTCATGACAGCGCTTACGCATCCCACGCCCGAGGACCTGCGCGCCGAGATTCGCAAGTGCCGCGACTTAACGGACAAGCCGTTCGGCGTGAACCTGACGTTCCTGCCCTCGCTGCGCCAGCCGGACTACCCGGGCTACATCGACGTCTGCATCGAGGAAGGGATCAAGTTCATCGAGACAGCCGGGCGCAATCCCGAGCCGTACATGGAAAAGCTCAAGTCGGCCGGCATCAAAGTCGTGCACAAGTGCACCTCGGTGCGCCACGCTCTCAAAGCGCAACGCATCGGGTGCGACGCAGTCAGCATCGACGGCTTCGAGTGCGCCGGCCATCCGGGCGAGGACGACGTCACCTCGCTCGTCTTGATTCCGGTGACGGTCGACGCGGTCGACGTTCCAGTGATCGCTTCGGGCGGGTTCGGCGATGGGCGCGGGCTGGTTGCGGCCCTGGCGCTTGGGGCCGACGGGATCAACATGGGCACGCGGTTCGTGGCCACCAAGGAAGCGCCCGTGCACGAAGGGCTCAAGAAGGCGCTCGTCGAGGCCGACGAGCGCAGCACGCGCCTGATCATGCGGACGCTGAGAAACACCGAGCGCGTGCTGCATACGCCCGTTGTCGACAAAGTCCTCGAGATCGAAGCTAGGGGCAACGCGACGATCGCCGACATCGCTCCCTACGTTGCGGGCGAGGTCAACAAGCGCGAGGTGCTCGAGCAAGGAAACGTCGAGAAAGGCGTGATGGCGGCCGGACAGGTAGTGGGGCTGATCCACGACATTCCGAGCGTCAAGGAACTGATCGACCGGATCGTGGCCGAGGCCGAAGAGATCATCGAAAAGCGCCTGGCCGCCGTGGTAGGCCGCGCGTAAAAATAAGCCGCATAGGCGGCGGCCGCCAAACGGAGCTCTGAGCCGGCCGGGCAGCCCCGCCCCGTCTTTTTCGGGTCGCGCGCTGCTCGGCCGGCGGGTTACTATCTGAGCGTGAGCGCCCTAGCCGAGGCCTGGTTCGTGGCCTGCTTTACGATCTCGGTCCTGGCCGTAGCGACCGGCTACACGCTTTTCGTCTATCTGGTCGAGCGCCTTACACGCTCGGCCGTCCTTACCGAAGGCCTTTACTGCGCCGTGGTCGTGGGTTTCTTCGGCGTGATCTTCGGCCACCCGTGGCTTGCCGTCTGGTACATCCGCCCCTGCGCCCTTCTGTTCGTCTGGCTCTACCCCCACGGTCCCATACAGGGATAAGTACAATTCCCAAGGCCCCATACGGGGATAAGTACAATTTCCAAGTGCCCGAAATTCCACGGATTTCGACCGAAATCCGTGGAATTTCGGGCACTTGGAAATTGTACTTATCCCCCTACGGCGGTCGAGATCCACGGAATTTCAGGCACTTGGAAATTGTACTTATCCCTGTATGGTGCCGAAGGGTCGGCAGGCGATGTCGGCCGTTCGGCGCGGATTGCAGCCTCTGGTTCGAGTAAGGCGCCACGGCCAGGTCGCCCGACGATGTAAAGTCTTTCTTTGGTAGAACTGGAAACGCCCGCAGAATCAGTGGGTTGCGTCCTATTGCGCAAGTTGTGAGTGAGCCGGCGTCCGGGCCGCCGGCGAAGGGGGCAGCCACTGTTAAAGCCGGGCGCCCTGGCATGCTTTGTGCTTCGCCTGAGGGCAAGGCGACTGCGGAGCGACGCCTGGTTCGGTCCGCAACGAAGTGCCTGGCAGGCCACGACCAGTTGGGGGACTGGGGGGTTCCAGTGGCTTGCGGACCGAACCAAGTCGCCCGGGTTGCCTGGCCGCCGGTCCTCGTCGACTGCGGGGGGCGACGAGTGGGCCACGCATGGCGGCTCCTTCCCACACCGGCGCCGGTCGCTGCGTGCGGCCGGCGCCGCCTTCCGTTGGTGGTCGCCCGTTAAGAGCGGCCGCATGCCCGTTTCCACCGTGTTTCGCAAGCGAGCTTTTGGGCGAGAGCCCGCTCGAGGTCCTTCTCGCTCATCGTTCCAGTTTCTCTGAAGGCGTCCGTCATGACATAAGCTTTGTTGGTGTGTGACAGGGGTGGAGACGGTAAGTGTTTCCACCAACAAAGGCGCTGGAAGCGCTATCGACTGTTGTTCTAGCCCAAAGCCGGGCTGCGCGGGAGGGCCGCCGATGGTCAAACTGATCTGTTTCTTGAAGCGCAAAGAAGGGCTAAGCCCCGAG
>CAYZHO010000187.1:0-5163 GCA_964478045.1 uncultured Myxococcales bacterium
GAGAAGGCCACGAGCGAGTTACCCTGCTCGGCCGCGACATACAGGTGGGCACCGTCCGGACTCACCTCCGCCCAGTGGGGCGCGTCGAGCAGAATGTTGTCGGTGTCGTAAAAACTGCGGACGTAGCGCGGCAGCAGATTTGGCCCGGCCCACGCCGCCGTAGCGGCAAGAACGGCAGCGCTTGTAACGGCACAGACTCTTGCTCGCGCCATTTCCGGCTCCCCCTTGTCGCCGGCGCCAAGTGCTCTCGGGCGCAAGCTGCGACGACGGCCCGTGGGCCGCGCTAGTTTATACGCCCCCGCTCGGCCTGCCGTCAAGGGAACAAACATCAAGGCTTTGGCGCGCCCGTTTTTCGCGGGTCGCCAAGGCGTCTCACCAGCGAACAGCCGCCAAGCTACCGAACTCGGCGCCTTCGCGGCGCCCATCGCCTCGGCCGCTCCGCCGAACCCTCGGCGCGTGTTGCCGGAGGCTCGGCAAAATCCTCCCCCGCGCACCGCCTGACCAACTTACAGCCGGCGGCCAATGCTATGGCCGCCGGCAAAGAAAAACTTTCCGAGGCCTCTGCATCGTATGACGAAAAGACAGTTGACCAAGCCGCCCAGCTCCGGCCGCGACCAAAGAGCAACGTTCGAGCGGCAAATGCCCGACGGCGCAGCGCACGGCCAATACACTTTCGTGCAGCGGATACGGCAGTCTCTTGCGCAGCGCATGCGCTTTCACTTGTGGCAACAAAGCGCACGAAGAAGCGCTGCGTGCCGGCAACCGCCATCGGACTGGTACAGCCAGTGCTCTTTGCTCCACGGAAGCCGCTCAACAAAGTTCGGGCGGGTCTCACATGGGGGCGCGAAATGAGCGGAGCAGCCACCAACGCAACTGCGAAGCGACTAGCAACGTCGAGCGAAGCTACAAGAGCCCGCGTGCGTTTCGGCTTGCGACGCCAGTTGCTTGTACTGGCCACCGTTTTCCTAGCGATTCCGCTTACGACCGCCCTCCTTCTTCGCTGCGTCACGTACGTTCGCGCGCTCGAGCAACACGAGCAGCTGCGCAGGCAGGAGCAAGCCCGCGAGTGCCGGGAACGGCTCAAGCAGCACTTGCTCCTACGACTCGAGTCGCTGGTCGATCTCGCCGCTTCGCTCAGTACCGATCGCAAATGCTGCGAAGGGCAACAGCTGAAAGAAATCGCCGCCCGGCACTCCGAGTGGGAGTCCCTGTCCCTTGCCGACGCCGCGGGCGTGATCCGCGCCTCGACCAATCCAAGCGCCGTCGGCCACCCCGTGCCGGGGATCGACCCGGCCGAAAGGGCACCAGCGGCAGCGCGCTTCGTGGGCGCCCCGGTGCGTTTTACCGCCGCCGAAGAGTACGTCGTCCCACTCATGACCCGCTTGGGAGGAGATTCGCGGGCACCTTTGCTTGTGGCGTCGCTCAAGCTGAAAGACCTCCAGCGGGTCGTCGAGGGCACGACGCGCTACACCCCGAGCGGCCATCCCGAACAGTTCGCCGTTCTGCTCGACTCTCGCCGCAGGATGCTTGCAGCGCCGCCCTTTATGGGCCCGCATAGCGCGCGCCTGCAGCGCGTGCCCGATTCGGTGTTCGAGGGGTTCTTTCCCGGCGCCGTGGTATCGGGATCAGGCGCTTCAAAGGAGGGTCTCAGCGCGACCGCTTACCGGGTTACCCGCGCGGCCACCGAGCGGCCCGCGCCGAACTGGGGACTTGAGTCGGACCGCTGGCTCGATCCTTACTGGGGCGAAACCATCCTGTACTTATTCGATGCGAGCAATCGTGCAGCGGCGATGAAGCGTGCGCTCATTGGTTCCACAGCCGCGCTTGTCGTCATCGTTTTGCTCGGCGCGCTCCTCGTTGCCTACCTCAGCGTGCGCAGGCTCACGCGCCAGCTCGATCCGCTAATGGAAGCCACGGAGCGTCTGACCGAGGGGAGCGAGGCGCCGGTAGTCCCGGTGATCACGGAAGACGAGCTCGGGCAGCTTGCCAAGAGCTTCAACCGGATGTCGCGCGCGCTCGCCGAAAAAGAAAAGCTCCTGCGCGAGCGAAGCTCGAAACTCGAGGCGTCGAACGCGCGCCTTCGCGAGCTCGACGCGCTTAAGACAAAGCTCTTGTCGACCGTGTCGCACGAGCTGCGGACTCCAATCACGGCGATCTTAGCGTCGGCGAAGATCATCGGACGTTTCCACGACGAAAAGCCGGAGGCCGTGGAAAGGTTCAGCGGCGTCATCGTACGCGAGGCCGAGCGCTTGGGGCGCTTGCTCGACAATCTCCTCGACCTGGCCAAGATCGAAAGCGGCGCGACCACATGGCGCGATACGGTGGTGCGCCCGGAAGACGTCGTCGACGCAGTAGCCGGTGCGATGGAAGCCTGGGCCAGTGAAGCGGCGATACTGATCGAACGGCGCGTGGACTACGGCCTCCCAAGACTATTCGTGGACCGCGATCGGATTGCCCAGGTGCTGACGAACCTCGTGCACAACGCCATCAAGTACAGCCCCCAGGGTGGTCGCGTGGTGGTAGCGGCTTGCCGCGCGCAGCACTCGGTCTTGTTTGCAGTCGAAGACGATGGGCCCGGCATTCCGCGCGAGGATCTCCAGCGGGTGTTCGACAAGTTCTACCGCGTCGAGCCCGCCGGCATCGGCAACTCGGCCACTGGACGGCAGGCCGGCGGTACGGGACTCGGCTTGGCCATTTGCCGCGAGATCGTCGAGCACTACGGCGGTCGCATTTGGGTGGAAAGCGAGCCTGGCAAAGGCAGCCGGTTTTGCTTCACAGTCCCGGCGGCCGCGCACGCACAGACTTCGGTTGCGGCTTCTGGCGGCGCTCGCGACCAAAGGGCGGGCAACGACGTGGCGGCCGCGCTGCTCTAAGCCCCGGCCGGCATCGCGCGCTCCGGCCCACCCGAACTGCATGCGAGCCGCCGGCTGCCAACGGCTGCGACTTCTCCGCGACGGGCGACAAATCGGCCTGCTACTCGAGTACCCCGAGCGCGCACCGAGCCGGCGCCGGCGCCATGCGTGCCGAGAACACGCGATCGTCATCGCGCACGACGGTTGCGCTCGAGCTTGAAAACTCGGCACAGTAGGTAAACGAGGCCCCGGTTTGGAGCATCACCGCCACGCTCGTCTCGCCGCTGCTCAAATCGTAGCTGAACGGACTCGCGGGATTCTTGCCGCTACAAGAAGCGCGAAGGAGCTTGCCCGCGCGCACGAGCACCCGCTTGCACGGGCCTTGGTCCTGCTCCTTGTCGCGATAGCGGTAGCCTTTCGGAGCGCCCGGCGGGCCGATTGGCTTCCAGTTCTCGCACGGCAAGGCAATGTTGCCCGTGTCCTGGCCGGACCCGCCGGTGCCGATCAGGCGCAGCAAACCACCGCCCCCTCCCGGCCCGGTGCAGGTCGGATCCCCTGGCTCGCCGGGCAAGGGAGCCTCGGCCCCGGTGTCCCTGGAAACGAAGCGGGCCCTGCGTCGCGTGGGATCGCTCGCGTGGTCCCGGATCAGCAGCTTGCGGCCGCTGATCCGGGAAGGAGCGAACTCGATCCGCCGGCGCACGAGGTCTCGGTCCAGGCCGTCGTGCCACCGCGTATAAAATAGGTAGGCGGCCTTGCCGCTCGTCTCAAAGTTTCGCGTAGCGTCGAAAGGATCCAGGATCGACGGATAGATAAGAATGTCGCCGGGAGGCCCGGACGTCCACGGAAGGTGCGCCTCCATGATCAACGCGGCGTCGCTCCACTCGACCAGGTCCGGCGAAAGCGAATAGTAGAAGCCCCAGACGGTTTTGCCCAGGTTCGGATCGTACTTGCCGGCAACACCCACCAGCAAGTACTGGCGGAAGTACGTGTTGAACGTGACGCTCTCGTGCATTTTCTGAATCTGGTTGCGCGAGACCGGCGCACATACGTGCAGCGCCGGATCGGCACCGGGATTCAAATACGGATCGATGAACTGCACGTTGAATCCGCTGCCGTCCCAGGCTCTCCAGCTTCCTGGGTCTTCAAGGGTTGGCGTTCGCATCACGCAGGTGCCCCAATCTTGAAGGCCGTACTGCTCGAGGTGCACCAGCGCGTAGTAGTAGCCGTCCGCTTCGTTGAACACGATGTTGCTCGGGTTGAAAATCCCAAATGGGCCTTTGTCCGGCTCGTACTGGTACGGGATGCTCGCAACGAGATGGCTCGGCGCCGGTGCGTGCGAAAAAGTCATCCCGCCGTCGTCCGATCTGGCAAGCGTCACCGAGTTGTACCAGCACTTGAAGTAGTTGCCCGAGTTGCACTGGCCCTGGTGCGTGTGCCCCTGATATTCGTTGTGGACCAAAGCAAACACGGTTTGCCCGTCGAGCGCGTAAAACGAGTGCAACCACTCCTTGTCGTTGAACTTCGAGGGATCGGCGTCCAGATCTGAGTCCATCAGAACACTGCAATCGTGGGTAAGCGTATCGAGCGTGTCGCCGAGCATCTGGCGGCCGGTCCAGTGGGTCGCCACAAGGTGGATGAGCCGCGTGGAGTCGCGAAAAGCGCGCGCGGGAACGTCCGGAACGTCGTAGTCTTCGCAGCGATCCGTCGTCCAATCGAATACAGTTTCCTCGGGACCGAGGACGACCGTCGCCCCGATGTTCGCAGCCCAAACCGGGCCGGGCCGGCAAGCCACTAGCAGAACGCCCAGCGCGAGCAGCGCTGCACGATTCGGCAAACGCGGTCCGCCGTGCCACCGCGCCGATGGGAAAGACAGTTTCAACGCATCCTGCCTCGCGATTGTCTTGCCAAGAAGCGCTCCTTTTCCCCCGACCTCCAAAAGGCGATCTTAATCCGCAGCCGAGCAGATCGACAAGGCGAAAAAATTGGCAACTATTTGCGCGCTCTCCCCTGGCCTGCGGCCCGCCTCGAGCACACATCGGGCCGCCTCTTTTAGGGCAAAGCCCGGAGAAGTCCGGGCTAGATGCTGGGCGGTAGTGATGCCCGATTCGACCCTTGACACCCCGCCTGGCGGAGTCGTACGATCGCGCCTCTGCGCGGTGAGCGCAGCCGGGAGCTCGGCAATGCCGAACGCGGCAGGATCGGGCGCCAATGTCTCGGCGGTTCGTGCGCGCCGGTGGAAGACGCTGCTTGCGCGGGCACCCCGTGCGCCCTGTTTGGGTGGCGGGCCGGCGGCGCGCGTGCTCGCCCTGCT
>CAYZHO010000188.1:0-1737 GCA_964478045.1 uncultured Myxococcales bacterium
GCTCCTGGCTTCCTGCCGACGGCGGCCCTGGTGTGAGCGAGGAAGCCGCAAGCCGCGAGATCGACGGCCGGGCCGGCGAGGGAGCCTGGGTGGCTGCTTTTGCGGGTGGCAAGGCCGCCTTCGCTTTGTGGCGCCGGCCGCCGCAAGCCCAGGTCGTCTCGCTGGCTGAAGCCAACGCCGCAGTGCTGCCCGAGATCGAGCGCTACCTCGGGCGTGCCCTCGACGTAGGGGTGCACGGGTTTGCTGCTCTCAACACGGCGCTGTTCGAGGACGGCGCCGCGATCGTGGTTCCCGAGGGGGAGGTGCTGGAACGCCCGCTCCACCTCTTTTACTTCGCTCCGCAGGCCGGGCGGGCCTCCTTGCCGCGCACCTTGATCGTTTCGAAGGCGGGAAGCCAAGCCACCGTGGCGCTCCACTTCGTAGGTTGCCACAGCGGGGCATACTTAACGGACGGCGCCTGCGAGGTCTTCCTCGAAGAAGGGGCCAGACTGACACTGGTGGCTGCCATCGACGAAGGCGATGCCGCCTTCCACGTCCACCGCACCGAGGCGCGGCTGGCCCGCGGCGCCTGGCTAGGCGCCCATAGCCTGTGCGTGGGGGGCGGCTTGGTTCGCTCGGAACTGCACGCGGAGCTCGGCGGGCCGGAGGCTTCTTGCGAGCTGTGGGGGCTGGCCCTGGCGAGCGGGCGCCGGCACGTCGATTACTTTTCCTCGATCGATCACCGCGCCAGCCACACCGAAAGCCGCCAGCTCTACAAGGGCGTTTGCGGCGGTCGCGCGCGCTCGGTCTTTGCGGGCAAAGTCTTGGTGGGCGAGGGCACCGAGAAAGTCTCGGCCGAGCAGACCAACAAGAACCTGCTGCTTTCGCCAGGGGCTGCGGTGGAAACCGAGCCGCAACTTGAGATCTACGCGGACGACGTTCGCTGCAGCCATGGCGCTACCGTCGGCCAGCTCGACGAAGACGTCCTCTTTTACCTTCGCCAGCGCGGGATCGACCGCGCCGAGGCCCGCGTGCTGTGCACGCGTGCCTTTGCGGCCGACGTGCTTGAGCGGCTCCCGGACGGCTTGTTTGCGCGGCCGCTCCAGGAGCGAATCGAGCGAGTGCTGGCAGACTGCGGCGCCGGGCGGGAAGGCGCGGAGGGAGACAAGCGGTGAGCGCGGGAAGGCCTGAGCCGTTGCGCGAAGAGCGGGAGGTAATGGAAGAAGGCGCTGCGGGCCGAGGCGGCAAGGCCCAGCGCGAGGCCTTCGACGTCGAGCGCGTGCGCGCGGATTTTCCGGCGCTCGCGCAGGACGTCCACGGGCGGCCGCTCGTCTATCTCGACAACGCTGCCACCGCGCAGAAACCGAAAGCCGTCATCGATGCGCTCGTCGCCTATTACGAGCAGGACAACGCGAACGTTCACCGGGGCGTGCACTCGCTCAGCGAACGGGCGACGTTTGCCTACGAGCGCGCGCGCGGCAAGGTGCGCCGGTTCATCGGTGCGCGCGACACGCGCGAGATCGTCTTCGTGCGAGGCACGACCGAAGCGATCAACCTGGTGGCGCAAAGCTACGGCCGCGCCAACCTGAGCACCGGCGACGAAGTGCTGATCTCCGAGATGGAGCACCACTCGAACATCGTTCCGTGGCAGCTCGTTTGCGCTGCCACCGGCGCGCGGCTCGTCGTTGCGCCGATCAACGATCGCGGCGAACTCGACATGGACGAGTTCGTTCGCCGGCTCGGCCGGCGCACGAAGAT
>CAYZHO010000188.1:1747-5163 GCA_964478045.1 uncultured Myxococcales bacterium
GTGCCGTGGTGCTCGTCGACGGAGCGCAAGGCGCGCCCCACTTGCGCATCGACGTCAGCGAACTCGGCTGCGACTTCTACGCGTTCTCCGGCCACAAGCTTTACGGTCCGACCGGGATCGGCGTTCTGTACGGGCGCGGGGAGTTGCTCGAGGCGATGCCTCCCTGGCAGGGCGGCGGCGAGATGATCCGGTCGGTGACGTTCGAGCGCACCACGTACAACGACTTGCCGTATAAGTTCGAGGCCGGCACTCCGCACATTGCCGGTGCGATCGGACTGGGCGCTGCGATCGACTACATCGAGCGCGTCGGCCTCGAGGGCGCCGCGCGCCACGAAGCCGAGGTGCTCGCCTACGCCGAGCAACGCCTGCGCGAGGTGCCCGGCCTGCGCCTGGTGGGACAGGCGCGCCGCAAGGTGGGGGTTCACTCGTTTACCCTCGACCGCATCCACCCCCACGACATCGGAACGATTCTCGACCACGAGGGAGTGGCGATTCGCACGGGGCACCACTGCGCGCAGCCGGTCATGCAGCGCTTTGGCGTTGCCGCAACCGCTCGGGCCTCGTTCGCGATGTACAACACGGCGGCCGACGTCGACCGGCTCGTCGAGGGACTTGCGCGCGTGCGCAAGATCATGCTTTAGCCATGTCGGACCTGCGTGATCTGTACCAAGAAGTAATTCTCGACCACAGCCGCAACCCGCGAAACTTCGGCAAGCCGCCGGCTCCCACGCACCGCGCCGAAGGATACAACCCGCTTTGCGGAGACCGCATCGAGCTGTACCTCGAGCTGGACGGCGATACGATTCGAAACGCGTCGTTCGAGGGATCCGGCTGCGCCATTTCCACGGCGTCGGCATCGTTGATGACCGAGAGCCTCAAGGGGCGATCCGTAGCCGAAGCGCGCGCCTTGTTCGGGAAGGTGCACGCAATGCTGACCGGCCACGACGAGCAACGGGCTGGGGAGGGCCCCGACGTTGCTCTGGGGAAGCTGGCCGTGTTCGAAGGCGTGCGGCAGTACCCCGTGCGCGTCAAGTGTGCCAGCTTGCCGTGGCACACGCTCAAGAACGCGCTCGAGGGCAAGAGCGACGAGGTTGCGGTTACCGAATGAGCATCATGCGAGGAGCCAGCCATGAGTGAGACGGGAGGAAACGATCGAGACCGCCAAGGCGAACGCCAGGAGCCTCAGGGCGCGGCAGGCGGAGCCGGCCCGCAAGGCGAACCGCAGCCGGCCCGAGGAGCGGGCGCCCAAGGGCCGGTCGAGGCGACCGCGCCCGAGAAGCTCAGCCGGGAAAAGCTCGAGGAGCTCGTCATCGACGCCCTGCGTACCGTCTACGATCCCGAGATTCCCGTCAATATCTACGACCTCGGCCTGATTTACGACTTGCAGGTCGAAGAGTCCGGGTTCGTTCGGATCAAGATGACCCTGACGACGCCGATGTGCCCGATTGCCGAGGCGATGCCCGGGATGGTCGAGCACGCCGTCCGGCTGGTCCACGGTGTGACCGGTTGCGACATCCAGTTGGTGTGGGATCCGCCGTGGACGCCGGACATGATGACCGAAGCGGCCCGCTTGCAGCTCAACATCTAAGTTCGCGCCTCACGACCCGCAGGCGATTGCGTTTCGCAGGAGCGTCTTTGCCGGCTGCGGCGGCGGGGCCAGCACCGTACTCAAGCAGCAGGCGGCGCGGTCTCTTCTGCCTGCCTCGGCGGCGAGCGGCGCTCTCTCGGGTAGCAGTGCGCTGGTTTTTCAACCACTTGGAAAAGGGGATTATCCCTGTCAAGAAGGCGGGCGGGCTGGGGGCCTGCTGGACTCCCGCGAGTGCTTTTCGTAATCTTGCCGGTGGGCGGGCGCATCACCTCGCGCTCGCGCATGCGGTGAGCGTAGCTCAGTTGGTAGAGCCCCGGATTGTGGCTCCGGTTGTCGGGGGTTCAAGTCCCCTCGCTCACCCCACGCGGCAGCCGTCCATTTTTGACGTACCGGCAAGACGACGACGTCTAGCGGCCCGAGCTTGGCCGCCTCTGTCGGGCTAACCCTTCGTTTCTACAAGAACTCCTCGCCAACACTTTCCGCGGCACACCTTTTGCTGCCGCCTCGGTCGGCGCGTGCTGAGCGGCACTGGGCTTGCCGCAAAGCAGGCGCGAAGCCGGCGCGATACTAGGGCGCGGGCAGACCAGGAGAGCCGAGGAGCCGCCGGGCCATTGCATGGTTCTTCGCGTCCGGCCTCCGGCAAGAGCAGCGCTCATTCGGCCGTGGGGAGAGAGCGCCATGGAGTTTATGGACATCGGCATTCTTTGGGTGTGCATCGGAGGCGCGCTGGTTCTGCTGATGCAGGCGCAGGCGCTTCATCTAGCGCGGGTAAACCGGCGCCTGGCCGAGCGCGAGGAGATCCTCCAACAAAAGAACGCGGCATTGGATGCGGCAAACGCTAAACTCCGGGAGGTCGGCTTGATCAAGAGCCGGCTGCTCGCCAACGCCTCCCGGGAGCTGCGCAGCCCCCTGGCCGGGATCCTGCGGGCGGCCGAGACGCTGACGCGCTATCCGAGCTCCGACCCGGATACCGTTTACCGCCTTGGCGATACGGTTGCTTGGGAAGCAGGCCGGCTCGACCGCCTGATCGGCACGATTCTCGAGTTGGTCGAAATCGAGTCGAAGGCTGCGGTGTTCAACGAGGGGATCGTCGAGCCCGAGGCGCTGCTCAAGCAAGCCGTCGCGCGGGTGGATCCAATCGCCAAGCGCCACGCCGTTCGGATCGAGACGATCACCGAGGGAGAGGTTCCCGCTCTGTGGGGCGACGAAAAACGCCTCACGCGGGCACTTGACGTGCTCCTTCACAACGCCGTGAACTACGCGCCCAAGGGCGCCACCGTCACCGCTCGCGTTACCGCCAACGGACCTGAGGTCGTCTTCACGGTCGAGGAAGCCAGGACCGGCTCGGGCGCGCGCGCCGGCGGGACCGCCGGCGCAGCCGACAGGGCAAGCTCGGCCTGGAACGGCCAAGACGAGGCGGGCTGGGCTGCTGGCGGCGACGATGGCGGCGATGCCACCGAGACCCTGGGCGCGGGCGACCAACTTGGAGTTGGCCTAGGTCTGGACCTTTGCCGCCAGATCGTCGAGCGCCACCGCGGCCGGATCTGGGCAGAACGCGCCAGCGGGCGTGGCAGCCGCTTCAACCTGGCCCTGTCGGCCTTCGACCACAGCGACGTTGCCGGTCACGCCTGAGCTGCCGAGCGATTGAGGGCGGGCCGAGGAGGCGGGCGTGGCGAGATTCCGACGAGGAGAGAAGGCGTCGCTGGTGGTCGTCACGATCGCGGTGGCGATCGCCGTCTTGACGAGCGCCGCGCTTGGCATCGGCGCGTTCCGGCAGTTCCGCCAAACCAGCGCGCGGCACAGCGCCGTCTTTTACCTGCAGGAACAG
>CAYZHO010000189.1:0-5140 GCA_964478045.1 uncultured Myxococcales bacterium
TACGACGGCAAGACGGCCAGCCGCATTGCCGCCGAGGTGGTCGGCAGTGGGCGGGGGTGACCCGGCGGCTGTACCTGAAGGCAGTTCCCGCTATGATTCGCGGCTCGCCATGGCCGGACCGTTACCGATCATAGAAAGGCTGCAGCGCGAGTTGGCCGAACTGCGGCGCGAGCTCTCGGTCGAGCTGCCAAAGCAGCTCGAAGAGGCTCGGGCCCACGGCGACATCAGCGAAAACGCCGAGTACGAGGCCGCCAAGGAGCGCCAGGGTGTGCTGCGCGCGCGCATTGCCCAGCTCGAGCAGCGCATCCGGGAGCTGTCGATGTATACGAGTTCGTCGATCCGCCGCGACGTCGCAGGCTACGGAAGCCGGGTCGAGGTAGAAGATCTCGAGACCGGCGAGCGCGTCGTCTACGAGCTCGTTTTCCCCGAAGAGGCGGATCCGGGCAGCGGCCGCGTGTCGATGGCTTCGCCTTTGGGCCAAGCCTTGCTGCACCGGCGAGTGGGCGACGAGGTGTCGGTTCGGGTCCCCTCGGGCAAGCGCACCTTCGAGATCGTGGGCCTCGAGACGATCCACGATCGCCAGGGCGAAGGGCAACAGGACACGTGACGCCGTACAAAAATCTCCCGCAAATGTTTTTCACCTCGGCCGAGCGGTGGGCCGACCGTACCCGCTACCTAGTGAAGTCCGGCGGCACATACCGGCCGACGGACTGGAAGACCTGCCGCCAGCGAGTGGAGGCCGTTGCCGCCGCTCTGCTGCATCGCGGCGCTGAGGCGGGCGATCGGGTGGCGATCCTGGCGCACACGCGCCCGGAGTGGATGGAGTGTGACCTGGGCGCTCTGGCGGCCGGTTGCGTCACCGTGCCGATCTATCCGTCGAACCTGCCGGGCGAATGCGGGTTCATTCTTGCCGACGCCGGCGCGCGTATCGTGTTTGCCGAAGATCCAGAGCAAGTGCGCAAGATCCAAACGGCGGTGGCCGAGGGGACGGACCTTGACGGGCGCCATCGCGACGTGGCGGTCGACCTGGTGGTCGTCTTCGACGGGCAGGCTGAAGGCGCGGTTTCTCTTGACGCCCTGATCGAGGAGGGAACGGCCTTGGTCGAACGCTACCGCCCCGAGATAAAGCGCCGGGTCGATGCGCTCGACCGGGACGACTTAGCGACGATCGTCTACACGTCGGGAACGACGGGAGTCCCAAAGGGCGTCATGCAGACGCACGGGAACCACTTGGCCACACTGGAAGCAGTCGAGCGCGTTGGGATCGTGCGCTGTGGAGAGATCGATTTTGCTTTCCTCCCGCTCGCACACTCGTTTGGCCGCATGATGGAGTACGTCGGCATCTATCTCGGGACGCAGACGGCCTACGCGGAGAAGATCGAAACGATCGCGAGCGACCTGGCCCTGGCTAGGCCGCATTTCCTGCCAGCGGTGCCCCGGATCTTCGAAAAAGTGTACGCGGCTGTCATGCGAGCGCGCGACGAAGGCCCTGAGTGGGCGCGGAGGATCTTCGACTGGGCGGTGCGCATCGGTTCGCGCCGCGCGGACTACGTGAACCGTGGCGAGCGGCCGCCGCTGCCGCTGCGACTTGCGGATTGCCTCGCGCACGCCCTGGTCTTTCGCAAGATCCACGCTCGCGTTGGCGGCAGGATCCGCTACTTCATCTCGGGCGGCGCGCCCCTGTCGCCCGAGATCAACCGGTTCTTTCACGCTGTCGGTTTGCCGATCCTAGAAGGCTATGGGCTCACCGAAACCACGCCGATCCTCACCTCCAATATGCCCGGCCGAACGAAAATCGGAACGGTTGGAGTGCCGCTGTACCGGGTGGAGATCCGATTGGCCGACGACGGCGAGATCCTTGCCCGCGGCCCGAACGTAGCGATCGGCTATTACAACCGGCCCGAAGAGACCGCCGCTGCCTGGGATGCGGACGGTTGGTTCCATACGGGCGACATCGGCGAGATCGACGCGGACGGTTTTCTGCGGATCACGGACCGCAAAAAAGAGCTCATCAAAACGGCCGGGGGCAAGTACGTCGCGCCGCAAAAGATCGAAAACATGCTCAAAGCCCGGCCGCTCGTCAGTCAGGCAGTGGTCATCGGCGATCGGCGAAAGTATTGCGTGGCGCTGCTGACCCTGGACGAGGAAGCCACCCGAGCCTGGGCGCGGGCACGGGGAATCGAGGCCGCGGACACCGAGGCGCTGTCGCGGCATCCCGAGGTCATAGCGGAGCTCGAGCGGCAGGTGGCGGCCGTCAATGCCGAGCTCGCCTCATACGAATCGATCAAGTACTTCCGCGTCCTTCCCAAGGACTTCTCGGTCGAAAGCGGCGAGCTGACGCCGAGCCTCAAGGTCAAGCGCAAGGTTGTGGCCGAGCGGTACGCGGACGTGATCGCCAGCATGTACGCCGAGTAGGAGGCCTGCCATCGTCCGGCCGCCGGTTGGGCTGGGCCGCTACGGGACGCTGCAAAGGCCGCGTTTGGACGCCCCGGCTAGCCTTGATCCACTGACCCGGGTGTGGTACAGGGAATCCGACATCTGGGGCATCTTGAGGGGTGGGCCCGCAAGCCCGCCTTTTTTGTTGGTCAAGTCGGTGGGCGCCACCCCGGAGGCGCAAGGTGGCATGGAGCAACGAGCAGATTCGCGCTCTCGCCGAGCCGGTGGCCGCCGACTTCGGGCTCGAGGTTTGGGACGTAGAGCTGCGGGGGAGCGGCCGCAACCGCGTCCTGCGCGTTTTCCTTGATCGCCCCGAGGGACAAGCGGGAGTGACGATCGAGGACTGCGAGCGGGTCAGCCGGCGACTCGGGGACGTGCTCGATGCCTACGATGTGATCGAGGGTCACTACTTGCTCGAGGTCTCGTCGCCGGGTGTCAACCGAGCGCTGAGGAGACCGGAGCACTTTGAGCGAAGCGTCGGCCGGCGCGTGCGGTTGCGCCTGCGGGAGGGGGGTGCCGCGATCGTCGGAACGCTCGAGGGCACCGCAGGCGGAAGCGTCGTGGTGGTCGGGGACGACGGCCGCCCGCACAGAGTAGAGCTGGCGGATATAGCCGAGGCCCGAACGGAGTTCGAGTTTCCGCAGCCGCAGCGCCGGGGCCGGCGCAAACGAGGGTGAACGAGCATGATGCAGAAGGAACTTGCCCGGGTCATCGAACAGGTCAGCAAGGAAAAAGGGCTCGAGCCGAAACTGGTGATCGAGGCGGTCGAGGACGCCATGAAGTCGGCGGCCCGCAAGACCTACGGAGCGGACCTGGAGATCGAAGCCAAGTACAACGAGAAAACGGGCACGGTCGACGTCTACAACGTCAAGACGGTCGTGGCCGAAGTAGAAGATCCGCACCGCGAGATCTCGCTCGAACAGGCGCGCGCCCAGTACGACCCAGAGGCACAAATCGGTGACGAGCTCTTGATCAAGCTCGACACGTCTCCCTTCGGGCGCATCGCAGCTCAGGCTGCCAAGCAGAACATCGTCCAAAAGGTCCGCGACTACGAGCGGGCGATGATCTATCAGGAGTTCAAGGAGCTCCACAACACGATCCAGTCGGGCATCGTGATGCGATTCGAGCGGCGCAACATCATCGTGCAGCTGCGCCCGAACGTCGACGCGGTGCTGCCGGCCGACCAGCAGATCCCGCGAGAGCGCTACCGCCAGGGAGACCGCATCCGGGCCTTGATCATTCGCGTCGACGAGTCGGCGCGCGGCCCGCAGATCGTACTGTCGCGAACGGATCCGGAGCTGGTGCGCAAGCTGTTCGAGCAGGAGGTGCCGGAAGTCTACGAGGGAATCGTCGAGATCAAGAAAGTCGTGCGCGAGCCCGGTGGGCGAGCGAAGATCGCCGTGGTCTCGAACGACAGCGACGTGGATCCCGTGGGGGCGTGCGTCGGCATGCGTGGGAGCCGCGTGCAGGCGGTCGTCCAGGAGCTCCGGGGCGAGCGTATCGACATCGTTCCATGGACGCCCGACGAAACGGAGTTCGTCTGCCGCGCGCTGTCTCCCGCCAAGGTCTCGCGGATCGTCATCGATGAGGAAGCCCATGCCATGGAGGTCGTCGTTCCGGACGATCAGCTTTCTCTGGCCATCGGCCGTAAGGGACAGAACGTGCGGCTGGCCAGCAAACTGACCGGCTGGAAACTCGACGTTCACAGCGAGAGTGACTACGAGAAACGCCAGCGGGAGTCGCGACGGTCTCTACGGCGGGTGATGGGACTCGGCGACCTTCGGGCGGAACTGCTTTTGGCCGACGGGTACAAGTCGGCAGCCGAGCTGGCAGCGAGCGATCCGAAAGAGATTGCGGAAGTGATCGACGTCAGTGTGGAAGAGGCGGCCAAGCTTGTCGAAGCGGCCGCCAAGGCAGCCGAGCAGGAGCGTGTCGAGCGAATGGTCCTGCGGATCGTGCGAGCCGTGAGCGAAGGGGCCGCCACGCTCAAGCCGCCTGCGGAGGAGCCGGCCGCCGAAGGATCTGAGGGTGGAGAGGGGGACGCCGATGTGAGAGAGGCGGCCGAGACCGCGGCTGAGGTCCCGCCGGAGACTGGCGCGTGAGCAGGCGGGGACACGTCCCACGGCGCACCTGTGTCGGATGCGGCCAGGTGGCCGAGCAGCCGCAGCTATGGCGGTTGCAGTGGACAGAGCAGGGAATCGACTTGGTAGAGCGCCCGGGTAGAGGCCGGAGCGCCTACGTGCACCCTTCGGCCAATTGCATTCGCGGCTTGGTTCGGTCGCGGCTGCTGGCCCGGTCGTTGCGGCGTTCGGTGACTGCTGGCGATAAGCGTGCTTTGGCCGAGCGGCTCGAGTTGCGGCTTGCCGGAGAACAGTCCAGCGCACGGAAGAGTTGAGGCAAATGGGACGCAAGCGCATTCACCAGTTGGCGAGCGAGTGGGGAGTTTCGAGTAAGGATATTCTCGAACGCCTCGAAAAGATGGGCATCAAGGGTAAGAAGGCGCAGAGCAGCTTGACCGACTCCGAAAGCAAGCGGGTCTACGAGGAGATGGGGCTGGCATCGGCCGGAGAGCCCACGGTGATTACCAGGCGGCGGGTGGAACCCGGTGAGGGCGGCGCGACGGAAACCGTCATCACCGAGACGCGCGTCGGTGCCAACGTGGTTCGCCGGCGCACGCGGCTCGCGGTTGCGCGGTCGGCCCCAG
>CAYZHO010000190.1:0-5133 GCA_964478045.1 uncultured Myxococcales bacterium
GGCCCGCGCACAGTGCGCGGGCCTTGGCTTCGAGGCTCACGCGCACCGGCCCGGGCAAGCCCAATGAACCGTTCGCGGTTTGGTCGCCGGTGGCCCCGAGACAAGAAGCGCCGCTCAGCACGGGATAGCCGGGCGAGGGTAAGCCCTGCGAGACAATCGGATCGGGGAAGCACTCGCGCTGAACCGCGATGGTACAGCTGCCTCCGAGTGTGCAATCAAAGTCGGTTGCGCACGGTTGGACGGGCCGGCCGTTGGGGCGCACGACGCCGTCGCAGAACGTGTCCACGGGACCTCCTTCGCATATGCCTTCGTTGTCCGGTTGCGCCGTGCACACTCCGTTCGCGCAGGCGTTGGGCTGGGGCGCGGGGTATTGCGCCCCCCCAGTCGCGAGGCACTGTCCCGCGCCGGCGGCGGCGCAGTCGGTGTTGTTCGAACATCCGAGGCTCGGGTCCGCGCTGCAGGCCCCGCAGGGGCACGCCACGGTTCCGCACGTCAGACGGCTGGCCAGCGAGGCCGATCCCGTTCCCAGCCGCAAGTGCAGTGGCAAGCCCGTTCCGCTTAGGTTGCCGGCCGGGTCGGGCGGACAGTCGAGGCTGGTCGTGCCGTACAAGTAGTCGGTCGCCCCGGCGTCGCACGGCAGGCCGTCTCTAGCTCCGCCGCTGCAAACTCCGTCGGCAATGCCGTCTCGCGGAATCGTATCTCCTTCGCAAGTCGGACACGGATGGAGGGTGGAAACGCCGGCATAAATGCGCTCGGTCGTTGAGGCATCCAGCGTAATCTCGCCCGAATCCACGTTTGCCGTACCTGCGGGGGTGGTCGCAAGCACGTGTGTGGCGCACAGCGGGGTCGTCCCCGGGACCAGCAGCGGAGTCGGGTCAGCTACATAACACAAGCAAGCGCCGCCGCCGCAGGCAGGATCGCTGGCCAGCGGCTGCGTGCACCGAACGCTCGGGTCGTTGCTGCAACGGCAATTGCCGGCACTCGGATCAAGTCCTGCGATCGTGCACGTGCCGCACGGTGCTTGGGGTGCAGAGCAAGAAAGCAACAGCCCAAGCGCGCTTCCGGCGGGTGCGTCCTCGTCGTGGCCGCGGCCGGTCCAGCCTACGTCGATATCGGTACGCGTCCGGCACGTGCCGTTGACGCAGCGGCCGGGCAAGCATTGGGCATCGATCCCACAAGCGTTGGCCCCGCCGGCGGCCCAGACGAGCTCGAGGGTCCCCGGGCAGCCGCCGGATGGGGTTCCCGGCCCGCCGCCTGCGGTCTCGGGGAACGAGGCGGCCGCCACCGCGGCATTGAGCGACCGCGCGTTGTCGATCAGGCAAGCGGTGACCTCGGCAACCGTCGTGGCGCCACCGCAAATGGCGTCGAGTTGCGGGATGTCGGCGTCCGTGCAGGCCTTGGCTACCGCAGCCGCCGCGGCAGCCTCGGCCTTGGCGCGCTTGCCCTTGGGATCAGCGTCGGCACAGGTCAGCGTAGAGGGAAGCGGTAGTTTGGCCGCATCACGCTTCTTCTGGCAGGCGGCGGTTTCCTTGAGGTGGGTTTTCACCAAATCCTCGAGCGCCGTGCCGATGGCCGCCTGGCACTTGGCGGCCTGCGGGGAGAGCGCCCCGGGCGTTCCAAACTTGTCGGTCACAGCGGCGGCTGCTGCCGCTTCGGCCTGGCAAATCAAGCATTCCCCGGCCTGCTGCCAGTCTCCGCACTGGCCGTCCCCGCCGCCCGGGGTGCTGTCGCAGTCGCGGTCAGTTGTGCACGGCGCGCCGATGTTGGCGCCTTGCGTACAAGTCAGAATCGCAATCGAGTCGCACGGAGCCGGGCAAGAGCGGTAGCCGATGCGCCAGGGCGACCCGAGCTCGGCGCACTTGGGGATTTTCTTGACGCGGAGCCCTTCCTCGGCAAGGGAGACGAGCGGCTGCGCTGCCGGATCGTTGCACGAAGGGTCCGAGGGCAGGCCCTTCAAAACGTTTTTGAGATGACACTGGACCATTGCGTCGATTGCCGTCCGGGCAAGCAAGGCCACTTCGCTCGCCAAGGTGGCCCGGCATTTCTTGGCTTGGTCGCCTGGGAATTGGACCATTCCCATCGGGTCGAGGTTGATCGCGCAGTCCGAGACCGCTTGCGAGCAGCTGCCGGCGTCGTCGTCGGAAGGACAGACCTCCGAAAAGTTCTTCTCCGCTTGCACTGTGATGGGTGCCGCACCGGGGTCGGTCTTGCCGAGTTTTTTCTTGCAGTTCAGGTTTTCGTAGCAGCAGATCTGGACATGGCGCTTCTTGTATACGCCGCAGGCACCGTCGCCCGAGCCGGGCGTGGTGTCGCAGTCCTCGTCGCTGGTACACGGGTCGCCTTCCTTACTGCTCGGCTCTGAACACTGTCCGGTGTCCTTTTTCTTGAGCTTGAGCTTGAGCCGGCACGAGCGGCAGCCTTCCCCCGTGGTGATGTTGCAGCCCGCTCCATTGAGGCTGTTCCAACACGCTTTCTTGGGCAGAGGTTCAGCCGGTACCGGACACTGATCCACGCCGGTGTAAAAGTCGGGCTCGCCCCAGGAGCCGACGAGCCGGGAGAGGAAATCGGACCAGCGCTCGCTGCCCTTGACTTTGAGCGGGCAAGACTCGTGTACCACGTTGCCGTCGCAGCCGTAGATCGTAAAACTCACCGTGTCCTGGGAGCCTGCTCCGGCCACGCCGTCGAAGCTGATTTCGCGGCAGTGAAGCTTGGCAGCTAGGGCGGCCGGCGGGAGCGAAACGAAGGCGGCAAAGAGAGGGAAGAGAAGGAACGAGCCGAGATACGCGGGGGCACGCCGCATCCGCGGCCGGTGCGGCGCCCGAGGGGCGGGGGAGCGGTTCATGGCAACCTCCTCGCTCGAGCTGATTGCCGGACCGGCCCGGCGTGGGCTCGAGCTTGCCATCGCACGCCTACGACACTGGAGGGCCAATTGTCAACCGCGTTCGTGCATCGGCCGGACGGGTTCGGTGGTGCCGTTTTGTGCCGGGGAAAGGCCGCTTTCGGCGAAAGCGAGGCGGGCTAGGTGAGGGAGCGGAAGGAATTTCCATTGACAGCGGCTATTCGGGCGCGATAGGCATGAGGCGGCTTGCGACGCCCGCCGGATGGGCGCCGCGGAGGTGGCTCATGCTCGCATCTCCCTTTGGCTCACTCAGGTGGCTCGGGCGCATGCTGGCCGGGCGGCCGCCCCTCAGGCCGTTTTTGGCCAACTCGTTTCTGCGCCCGTTCCTTGTTCCTTATCCAGGCTCGCGCGGCGCCAGGCCGGTGCTCGGGGCGGTATGGCTGAGGCGGCTGCTGGCGGGCGCCGCCGCGGCGTCGCTGGTGTTGGCGGTGGCTGGGCGGTCGGCCGGACAGGACCGGCAGGTCGTTGCCTTGGGTAACGGGCTGGCATTCAGCGAGTGCGTGCAAGCGGGCAACGATGGGATCTTACAGTCCACGCCCGGCGGCGACGACGACTTGTTCAGCTCTATTTTGATCCGCTCGGGCCAAAACGGGATTTGCGAGACGCAACCGGCCGGCGACGACGTCCACCCGCCCAACGGCGTCGTCTTCGGGCAAGGACTGCCCGATGCCGGCATCATTCTGAGCGGCGACGGGGGGGCAAGCGACGACGGGATTTGTGACGACCCGGTCTCGCCCGGCGGCGACGACGTGGTCGTCGTGCCAGCGGGCCAGAGCACGCCGCGCCGGACCGCCGTACTGCCCGGCACCAATGGAGCAATCGACTCCACTCCCGCCGGTGACGACGCCCTGACGGCCGTCATCTGTCCGGGCACCGACCTGGTCCTGAACAGCGTGCCTCCAGCCGGCAGCGACGATCAGATCGTCCTCGGCCACCCTCTGTGCGAGCGGGTCGAGTGCGCCCAGAACCTAGCGTGTATCATCCCCGGCGACGACGAGATTCTACAGACGACACCGGATCCGGCCGATGTGCTCGGCCCGTACGTGTCCACGGGGCCGGACGGAATTGCCGCCACCAGCGCCGCGGCCGACGACGTCCAGGCGATCCCAGTCGGCCAAGGAACCAAGGAGGCCATCTGCGTGACCGCCGGACCCGACGGGATTGCCCAAACCTCGATTTGCGGGAACGCCATCATCGACTTCGGCGAAGATTGTGACGGAGCCAATGCGCCCACCTGTCCCGGCTTGTGCCAGGCCGACTGCCGCTGCCCGCCGCCCGAGTGCGGAAACGGCGTGGTCGAGCCCGGAGAAGAGTGTGACGACGGCACGGCCAACTCCGACACGAATCCCGACGCGTGCCGGACCAACTGCGTGCTGCCGTTCTGCGGCGACGGGGTCACCGACACCGGGGAAGAGTGCGACGACGGCAACAACAACAACGGTGACGCCTGTGTGGTCGGCTGCGTGGCCGCCGTTTGCGGCGACGGGTTTCGCTGGCGCAGCGTTGAAGAGTGCGACGACGGCAATCTCGTTCCCGGAGACGGGTGCGACGAGAACTGCAAGATCGAAGTCGAGCCCGGCTGCGGAAACGGGATCGTCGAGGGGTTCTGTGCGGCCGGAAACGTCGGGGCCACGTGCAGCTCCAACGCGGACTGCGATAGCGCCCCTTCGGCCGGCGACGGGCTGTGCGAGCTCGAAGAGTGCGACGACGGCAACAGCAGCAACAAGGACGACTGCCTCAACAACTGCACCGCGGCGAGCTGCGGCGACGGTTTCGTTCACGACAAGGGAACGCCGCCCTTCGAGCAGTGCGACGACGGCAATACGCAGGGAGGCGACGGCTGCAGTGCCAGCTGTGAAGTGGAGTGCGGAAACGGAGTGATCGACGGCGCGTGCACGGAGGGCAACGTCGGCGCCACTTGCTCGACAAACGCCGACTGCGACAGCTCGCCCTCGGCGGGCGACGGCGTGTGCGTGACCGAGGAATGCGACATCGCGCTCGACGGGTTGTGCGCGGGTCCTCCGGTCAATTGCTCGGGAGCCTGCCTGCTCGCTAGCTGCGGGAACGGCGTTGTCGAATGCGACGAAGAGTGCGACCTTGGCGCGGCCAACGGCCAGAGTGGCAGCGGGTGCTCGAGCGACTGCCGCCGCAATCTGATTGGGCGGCGAGAGTTCGTCGGGCGGCGCGAGTGCCTCGGGGGCTGGACGCTGGACTCGCCCCCGGAAGACCCGAAC
>CAYZHO010000191.1:0-5129 GCA_964478045.1 uncultured Myxococcales bacterium
GGCTTACGGCGGCGGCGTCGCGATGAACTGTGTGTACAACGGGAAAATCGAGGCGCTGACGCCTTTTCACCAGGTGTCCATCAGCTTCGCTCCCGATGATTCCGGAAACGCAATCGGTGCGGCTCTCGAAGTCGCGCACCGCCGCGGCCTGACAAGCGAGCTTCCGGCCCGCACCTCGGCCTTCGGCATTGAATTCGACGACGAGCAGATCGCTTCCCTACTCGAGGCATACAAGCTGCCCTACCGGCGCCTTAGCGACGTACCCAGCGAAACGGCCGAGCTCCTTGCAGCCGGACAAATCGTTGGATGGGTGCAGGGCCGCGCCGAGTTCGGCCAGCGGGCCTTGGGCCACCGTTCGATCCTGGCGTCTCCCCTGGCCCCCGAGATGAAAGCCCGCATCAATGCCGCCGTGAAGTACCGCGAGAGCTTTCGGCCGTTTGCTCCCGCGGTTCCCGAGGAAGAAGTGGAAACCATGTTCGAGGTGCCCGGGCCCACAACCGTCGCGTTCATGGAAAAAGCTTTCCCGATCCGGCCGGCTTGGCGAGAGCGCATTCCCGCGGTCGTCCACGCCGATGGCACTGGCCGCCTGCAAACTGTTCGGCGCGACGACTTTCCGCTGTTCCACTCCCTGCTCTATGCATTTGCCCAGCGAACGGGAGTGCCTTGCCTGCTGAATACATCGTTCAACCTAAACGGCGAACCCATCGTCAACACCCCGGAGGATGCGCTGCGAACCTTCGTGACCTGCGGTATGGATGCGCTCGTGCTCGGTAGTTTGCTCGTCGAAAAGTCCCCTCGCTAGGTGGAAGCGCTCGCACGGCAGATCCTGCTGAGCCCAGCCGCAGCGTGCGTCGTGGCCGCCGGGGCCATCGCAGCGCTTCTGGCGCTCGATCGAGTTCCTCGGTGGAGCACCACGGTCGTACGCGTGCTCGAAGCGGCCTTTGCCGCGGTCGCGTGCCTCGAAGGACTTGGTCTTGTGCTCTTGTGCGCCGCGCGTCTTGGCCGCCTGGCCGAGTGGGACTTTCCTCACTTCTACGTCGTAGCACGCACGGCCAGAAACGGCGGTGCCTTTTACGCTCCTCAAGCGCTTGCCAAAACGTTTGCCGCCGTGCTGCGCGAAACCGACGTGCCGCGAGCGTGGCTGAGCGAAATCGGCTACTGGTATCCGCCCCCCTCGGCTCTTGCGATCCTTCCCCTTGGCGCGTTTGGTTACCGAACGGCGCTCGCCTTTCACTACGCGGTCCAGGCCGCCTTCCTCGCGGGGGCCGTCCTTCTCCTTGCCAAGGCAGCGCCACTAGCGCGCGGGCGACTCGGCGTTGCCGCCGCCTGCGCCCTAGTCCTCGGCTTCGCGCCCGTGGCAAGCGCCTTTAGCGTGGCCCAGATTACTCCTGCTGCTTTGTTCTTTGCTGCTGCGGCCCTCGCGCTCGTCGAGCGCCGGCCAGCTCTTGCCGGAGCAAGTTTGGCTGCGGGCAGCCTCTTCAAACCGCTGCTGCTCATCCCGGCAGTTTTGGCGCCGGCGCTCGGCCGCCCGCGCATTCTGCTCGGCTGCGCGCTGGCCACAGGCCTGTTCTCACTGGCGGCCACTGCCACGTTCGGCGCAAGCGTCTGGCGGGATTTCCTCCAATTCGGACCGAATACTAGGCCGCCTGGACTTGCCACCGACCCGGTGGTCCACTCGCTGCTGGCAGTCCTTTTGCGAGCAAGTGGCGGCTCGGCTCCCCGTGGGCTTCTTGCAACCCTTGCTTATCCCCCGTACCTCGCCGCGGCTTCGGTGATGGCGCTCACTACGGTCCTGGTATGTCGCAAGTCACCGAAGCAGCAAGGACTCGACCGCCTGCAGTTCGCGAGTCTCCTGACCTTGGCCTTGGCCGTTTACCCGAACACTTTGTACAACACACTGCCGCTGGTCCTGCCGGCGCTACTGGTGCTCGTGGCGGCTCGAGAGCACATCGGCTTTTCGAGCAGGTTTGTTTGCGTAGCCGCAGGCTCTTGCTGGGGATTGTTGCTGATTCGCAAGCTTGCGTTCTTGGTCGTACTAATCGCCTGGGGCCTGGCGGTGGCTGCGGTCGCCAAAGCGCGGCCCTGCCCCAAGCAGACGCCCCTCCTGGAGCCCGTTCGGTAAGATGCCGGCCAGGTAAGGCCGCCGCAGCGTCTCCCGATGAGTACGGATGCCGATTTCGCAGTGGTCGGCGGGGGCTTGCTCGGGTTGACGCTCGCCCTTCGCCTAGGCCAGCGCGGGCACCGCGTCATTCTCTTTGAGGCCTCGCCCGAACCTGGCGGCTTGGCCTCCTCTTGGCAGCTCGATGGCGTGCGCTGGGATCGCTTCTACCACGTCATCTTACGCTCGGACCGAGCGCTGCTCGCTTTACTCACTGAGCTCGAGCTGGAAGGGGCAGTCGTATGGCGGCAAACGCGAACGGGCTTTTACGCCAATGGCCGCCTCTACTCGGTTTCGGACTCCCTCGAGTTCCTGCGTTTTCCAGCGCTCTCGCTGGCCGACAAGGTCCGCCTGGCGGCAACGATCGCGTACGCAGCGCGAATCAAGAACTGGCAGCGACTCGAGCGGATTCCGATCGAACAGTGGCTGGTCAAGCTGTCCGGGCGCTCAACTTACGAGCGTTTCTGGCGTCCCTTGCTGCGCGCCAAGCTCGGCGAGAACTACCGCAACGTCAGCGCCGCGTTCATTTGGGCCACGATCGCCCGCATGTACAGCGCGCGCGGGCGGGGGCTCAAACGCGAAACGTTCGGCTACGTGCGCGGCGGCTATGCGACCGTGCTCAGCCGCCTCACCGACCGCCTGCGCAGCTTGGCAGTACAACTGCGCTTGGGTGAACCAGTAGCGTCGGTCTGGGCGGGAGAAAGCGGAACAGTTTCCGTGCGCACGGCAGGCGGAAAGACCGTCCGCTGCCGGAAGGCCGTGCTCACTGTTCCTACCCCGGTGGCGGCTCGGCTCTGCTCTGACCTGCGGGCACAAGAGCGCGAGCGCCTGTCCGGACTTGCCTACCAGGGAGTGGTCTGCGCGTCGCTGCTGTTGCGTGAGCCCCTCGGGCCTTACTACATCACCAACATCACCGACGATGGACTGCCTTTTACCGGGGTCATCGAAATGGGTGCCCTCGTCGATCGCAGCGAGCTCGGCGGGCGAAGCCTAGTTTACCTGCCGCGCTACCTCTCACGAGAAGACCCACTGTGGAACTGCGACGACTCCATTCTGCAGGACCAGTTCCTTCGGGGATTGCGCCGTATGTACCCGGACTTCGATCCCCGGCTAGTCGAGGCGTTTCGCATCGCTCGGGCTCGCTACGTGCAGGCGCTGCCGGTCCTCGAGTACTCGCGGCGGTGGGCTCCCCCTATGACGACCTCGGTCCCGAATGTCTTTCTCACCACGGGCGCCCAGATCGTAAACGGCACGCTCAACGCCAACGAGACAGTCGGCCTAGCCGAAAGCGCAGCCAAAGCGCTGCTCGGCCAGACCGCGGCCTAGGCATGGACAGCAAGGTGAAGCTGCCGGCTGGTCTTTCGCTGGACCTCGACAACGCCTGGTCCTACTTAAAGACGCACGGGAGCAGGGCTTGGCGAGAGCTTCCCTCGTACCTAGATGTGCTCGTCCCGTGCGCCCTCGACCTGCTCGACGAGCTCGGGCTTCGCATTACCTTCTTCATTGTCGGACAGGACGCTGCGCTTGCGCGCCACCACCGCGTGCTGCGGCTCATCGTTGAGCGAGGACACGAAGTTGGAAACCACTCGTTCAGCCACGAGCCTTGGCTTCACCTGTACGAGCCGGCGCGCATTGCCGAAGAAATCGACCAGAGCGCCCGGGCGATCGAGGAGGCAACCGGCGCAAGACCGCGTGGCTTTCGCGGTCCTGGCTTCAGCGTGAGCCCCGCCGTCCTCGAGGCTCTCGCCGACAGGGATTACCTGTATGATGCATCCACGTTGCCTACATACCTCGGCCCGCTGGCCCGTCTCTACTACTTTCGCAGAGCGCGCCTTAGCACCGAACAGCGGGCAGAGCGCGCGCGCCTGTTTGGAACGCTCGGCGACGGGCGCCGGCCGGTTCGACCCTACCTCTGGCGGCTCCCGAGCGGGCGCACGCTGCTCGAGCTTCCCGTCACCACCATTCCGGGGCTCAAGACGCCATTCCACTTGAGTTATCTCTTGTACATCGCGCGCTACAGCGAAAGACTCATGCGCGCATACCTCGAACTCGCGATATCGCTTTGCCGGCTTTCGCGCACTCCCATTTCGTTCCTCCTGCATCCGCTCGACCTACTCGGCCGCGATCAAGTGCCGGGCGATCTGTCGTTTTTCCCAGCCATGGACATGGATGGCGGAACCAAGCGCCGCTTGTTCAGGGAAGTTTTGAGCCGTCTTTCGCAAACGTTTGATCTGCGGCGGATGTCGGAGTTTGCGGAAACGATGGCCGCGACAAAAACAATGCGTCGTGCGGGCTGCTACCCCTACAGCCACTTACACAACACCACGGCGTCCCACTGAGCGAGATGCGCCTGCCCCGCCTTAAGCTAGGTCGTATTATATCCCCCGTACTAATCGCAGGTGTCGCATCCGCCGCGAGCGTTACAGCCAGCGCATGGATCCTCGGAGTGGGACGCCTTGTAGACGCGCCCCTGGTTATTGCCGCTCGCCGTCTTGCGGAACGCACACCTTTCGGGATACCCGTGTCTCTGTCTGTGTTGGCACACCCCTGGGCGACGGATAGCGTGCCTCAAGCCTGTTCATTCTTTCTCGCGGCGACGCTTCTCCACGTCGTCCTGTTCACCTTTGTAGCCCCGTTTGTCTACGCATGCTGCGCACTTGCCGCCCGGTCACTTCCAAGATCCGGTCGGTTCTCACTCTTGCTGGAGCCCAACGCCTTTGTCCTGGCAGTCCTCTTGGTTCCCTTGCTCATTGAACCGGTTTTCCGCGCCGCGCACACCCCAACCCATTTCGAGGCCGGCCTTGTAGCCCTTGCCATAGCTTTCGCCGCTGCCTTTGCGCTCTCGCCTCTTCTGCACCGTTACCCCACCCTGCTAGCTCGCACTGCCTCAATCCTGATCGCACTTACAGCACCGGTATTCTGTGTTGCTGTTGCCGCAACCGTGCTCCGTCCTGCCCCGAGGTTCCCAGCG
>CAYZHO010000192.1:0-4377 GCA_964478045.1 uncultured Myxococcales bacterium
CGGTCGCGTTCTCTTCCTGCTCGAACCCCGCCGGGCACCGCGGCTGGTTGAGCTTGTGGAAAAGTGGGGAATCGAGGTTGGCGACGACGCCATCGTCGACCAACAGCTCCGGCTTTTCCAAGGTGTAACGCTGGGTCTCGACCCAATCATCTCCTCGTACGGGGATCATCCCGCGGTCAAGTCGATGCGGCAGCGAACGATCATGTCGCTCGCCCGCTCGGTGCGTCCAGCCGACACCATCCCAGAAGGTTTCACCGTCAAGAGCCTTGCGTTTACCGCCCGTACGAGCTGGGCGGAAACCGATCTCGACCGCTTGTTCAAGCGCAGCGAGGCCCAACTCGAAGACAGCGACATGCGAGGGCCTGTGTCGGTGGGCGCGGCTGCAAGCGGCTCGGTCAAGGACGCCGGAGGCGAAGGCGACGGCGAGTTCGAACTGGCGGCCTACGGCGACGTTCACTTGGCCGTGAACAAGTTTTGGCACCAATTGTTCAACGACTCTCTGGTGCTCAGCACGGTCGGCTGGCTCGCGGGAGAAGAAGAGCTCATCTCGATCGGCCCGCGTGCCGTTCGTGCTTCGCGCGCCCACTTGACGCCGGCTCAGGCCCGGACCGTATTCTACCTGTCGGTCCTCGTGATTCCTGAAGCCATCCTGCTCTGCGGAATCGCGGTCTGGTGGAGGCGCTCGGCCCTGTGAAGCTGTGGAAGACGATCACCGCAGGTTTTTTGGTCCTTGCCCTCGGAGCCTACATTTGGCTCGTCGAGAAGCCCCGGATGGAAGCCGAGGGCCGCGAAGAGCACGTTGTCGAGGTCAGCGCGGATGAAGTCACGCGGATCCGGCTCGAGTATCCGGATTCCCCGACCATCGTCGTCGAACGCAGCGGCGACGGCTGGCGCATGCTCGAGCCCGTCGAAGCTCCGGCCGACGGCCCGGCCGTTGACCGGCTCCTTAAGCAAATAGTCAACGCGAAAGTCGAGCGCCGCATTCCTCCCGACAAGGCGCAAGAGCTCAAAATCTACGGTCTCGAGGGCCACGGCGAGCGAGCGCGTATCACGCTCACGAAGAAAGACGGCTCGACTCTGCCCGACATCATCGTCGGCAAGACCACGCCGGTGGGCTTCCAGGCCTTCGCTCGCGTCGAAGGCGAGCGCGACGTACTCGTCACTCCGTTGATCTTTCACACCGGGGTCAAGAAAACGCCGTTCGACCTGCGCGACAAACGGCTGTTTCGCATCGAGCCGAAGGACGTCAAGGCGCTCGTCATCGAGCGCGAGGGGACCAAGATTCGGGCGGAACGCGAGGGAGACGGCTGGCGCATCGTGGCGCCCCGCAACCTTCCGGGCGACCGCGATCGGCTCGAAGCGATGGTGACCGGCATCAACGGCATTCGAGCGGTGGCCGACTACGGCCCAGACGACGTGGATCGGAAAAAGTTCGGGCTCGAAGAGCCCAAGCTCGTGGTCACGGCTGAGCTCGGGGACAAGGGGACCGTCGGCTTCCGAATCGGAGCAAAGGACGAGGGCCCGCCCGCCGGATATTACTTCGAGCGAGCGGGCGACGGTCAGGTTGCCAAGGTGGCCGAGTGGGTGGAACCACGGTTTGACCAAGACCTGAACGACTTGCGCGACAAGCATCTGTTTAGGTGCGAGGCCGACGAAATCGTATCGATCACGTTCGAGCGCGCCGATGGACAGAGCTTTTCCCTGCGCAAGGACGAACAAGGCAACTGGACTATCTCGCCGCCGTCCGACCGACGAGTAAAGGAGGCAGCGGTGACCCGCACTCGCAACGGTCTGGCGAGTCTAGCCGGCAAGGAAATCGTCGCCGAGGATGCCAACACGCCGGCCGCCTTGGCCCCATACGGTCTCGACAAGCCGGCCGTACGCGTGGAAGTACGCATGGCCGACGACAAGTCGTGCGGGCAAGTCATCGGCGCAGTGGTGGGCGCCGACACCGACAATCCCCGCTACTACGTCAAGCGCGAGGACGAGGGAACGGTGATGAGCGTGCCCGAGTACCTGTACTCGCGTCTCGACATGGTAGCCGAGGACTTTCTCGAGCCCGCCTCCTCTCAGCAGCAGCCGGCAGGGGAGGAAGAGAAAAAGCCGGCCCGCAAAACGAGAAAGCAAAAGAAATCTAAGTCGAAGAAAGACTGATCCCGAGGCGGGCGCCGGCGCTCACGGGAGCCGCCGCAGCGCCTCGAGGAAAGCGTCCATCTGTTCGTCGGTGCCGACCGTGACCCTCACGCCCCCGCGCAGGTCGGGCTGATCGAAGTAGCGCACCAGGATTCCCCGGGACCGTAAGGCCTCGTAAAGTCGCCTGCCGTCGGCGACCGGAAGCCAAAAAAAGTTCGCCCGCGAGGGAGGAACGGCGTAACCGATGCGCCTCAGTTCCTCCACCACCCGCTCGCGCGTAGCGCACACCCGGGCTACGTTGCGCTCCATCCACGCGTAGTCGCGCAACGCCGCGACGCCGGCGGCGATTGCAAGCCGCGAGACGTTGTAGGAATCCTTGACCTTGGCCAGTTGCTCGATTAGCTCGGCGCGCGCGAACGCCAAGCCCAATCGCAGGCCTGCCAGGGAAAAAGACTTTGAAAAGGTGCGCAGCACGACGAGATTCGGGTGCCGCGCAATCAGGGCCAGCGCAGAGCGCGCGCCAAAGTCGACGTAGGCTTCGTCGGCGACGACAAGGGCGTCGGTCGCCGCAGCAAGCGCATCGATTGCCGCCGGATCAACGTCCGCGCCAAACGGCGAATTCGGCGAACACACGAATATGAGCCGTGCGCCCACCCGCTGCAGCGCTTCCGGCACCGTGCCCGGCGCCGCCGGCACTGCAACCACTTTGGCACCGGCCAGCGTTGCCAGAGTCGGATACAAGGAATACGTCGGGGACGGGAACGCCACCGTGTCGCCTTCGCCGACCGCAGCCCGCAAGCAAATCGCGAGCAGCTCGTCCGAGCCGTTGCCCACCAGGACTTGCTCGGGCCGAACGCCGTACCGCTGGGCGGCCGCTTCCCGCAACGGATCGGCGAGCGGTGGCGGGTAGCGCTCGAGATGCCGGCGCGCTTCCTGCTGGATTGCTTCCAAAACGGCCGGAGACGGAGGATACGGGTTCTCGTTCGTGTTCAGCTTGATCAGCCCGCCGTCCGGAGGTTGCTCGCCGGGCTGGTATCCGCGCGCGGAAAGCACGCGGGGATGAATCGGTAGCCGCGTCATCGCCGCGGGCCCGGGATCGGCACTGGCCGCGGCCGGCGGCGCTCGGCTTCTTCCGCTTTCGCAAGGGCCCCGATCCGCTTGCGCACCTCCTCGAGCAGTTCGTCGTCCTCCCCCATTGCCTCCCGCGCTTTCCGGTAGTAGGCCAGTGCCTGAGTGGAGTGCCCTTCGAGCTCGGCCGCCTTTGCCAAGTGGTAGAAGGCCGCGCCGCGCTTGCCGGCTTTGTCGAGAGCTCGCCCGAGCATGCGATGGGTCTCGGGATGGTAGCGATCGAGCTCGACCGCTTTCGAAAGCCATCGAACGGCTTGCTCGACCCGGCCGGCCAATAGGTACGCCTCTCCGAGATCGGCCATCGCGTTCCAATCTCCCGGATTGGCCGCCACTGCCCGCTCGAGTCGCTGGCGCGCTTTCTCGATCGCGCCGGTGCGCAGGTAAGCACGGCCGAGCTCGCGCTCGACCCGCCGGCCCGCACGCTCGGCCTCTTCGAGGTAGCGGAGGCCGGTTTCGTATTCCTCACCGTGAACCATCAGGGTTCCCAGGAGTTCGAGTGCGCGCGCCCGTTCCTGCGGGTTCGCCGCAGCGCGAAGGCGGCGCTCGTAAGGCGGAACGGCTTCCCTGCGCGTCTGCGAGTACGCCCGTACGATCGCCTGCACGCGTTCGAGCCTCCAATCCGCGCGCCGCGGTTGTACGTCCCATTCCGCCTTGCCGAGAACCGATTCGAGGTAAGCCAACCGCTCGCCCGTCAGTGGGTGGGAAAGAAAGTAAGGGGGCACGGCTGTTGGGTTCAGGCGCTGTTCCTCATAGATCTTGCGCAACATCGGCAGGATTGCGGTCGGGTCGTAGCCGGCTGCCCGAGCGTACCCAACGCCAAGCAAGTCCGCTTCGCGTTCAAACTCGCGCTGGTACTTCAGTTGAATCCCCTGGCCCGCCGCCAGCGCAGCCTGCCCGAGGACCGGGTGGATGATCGAAAGGAACACGCCCAGGAGCGATGCGTAGTTCGCCGCCGCAGCTTTTTCTTGCTGCCGAACGGCGTGGTGAGCGTGAACGTGGGCGATTTCGTGCGCGATGACGCCGGCCAGCTCATCGATGGACTCCACCCGTGCGATCAACCCGGCGTGCACGAACACCTTCCCGCCGGGTTGATCGCACGGGTGGAGTCCATCGATG
>CAYZHO010000192.1:4387-5090 GCA_964478045.1 uncultured Myxococcales bacterium
CGTTGATCGTATCGTCGGCAACGACGAAGAACTCGTAATCGAAAGGTTGGGTTCCGAGCGCGGCAACCAAGCGGCTTCCGATCTCGCCAATCAGTCGCTGCACCTCGTAATCGTCCACCAAGCGCAAGTGCCGGCGCGCTTCCTCGGCAACCTGCTCGCCGACCTTTCGTTCCTCGGCAATCGACGCGCGGCCCGGCACGGCTCGGGCGCACACCGCCACCGCGCAGGCGAGGGCCATCGCGACCTGCCACCGCGCCAACCCCGCGAAGCGGGCCCCTGAAGTCTGGCGTCCTCCGGGACCCACTTCAGGCTCGCGCCGCGAAATCGAGCGCAAAGTAGGTGATAATGATGTCTGCTCCGGCGCGCTTGATCGCCGTCAAGGTTTCATCGACGATGCGCCGCTCGTCGAGCCAGCCGTTGGCAGCCGCGGCCTTGACCATCGCGTACTCGCCGCTGACCTGGTAGGCGGCCACCGGCATCTCGAAACGGTCCTTCACCCGCCGGATCACGTCTAGGTAGGCGAGTGCCGGCTTGACCATCACGATGTCCGCCCCTTCCTCGACGTCAAGGGCGACCTCGCGGAGGGCTTCCTCGGCGTTGGCGGGGTCCATCTGGTAGGAGCGGCGGTCTCCGAACTTGGGGGGGCTTTCGGCGGCGTCACGGAACGGGCCGTAGTACGCACTGGCGAACTTCGCCGCGTAGG